>JAFGWG010000047.1 GCA_016937255.1 Bacteroidales bacterium | reverse complement strand
GCTTCATTCAGTGTAAGAATGAGAAATACCCAGACATCTCTGCATACGATACTTCGTGCGGCTGTAAAACCTTCAAGGTTTTGGAAATCTTGAAGGTTTGAGCGGCGGCTTTTCAACGCTTGAATCCTTCAGCTGGCACTGCATGAGGTGAATAGTACTTTTCGTCACTCAGAGCCCAAGCTAAGAGTGGCAAACAAAACCCGGACATCTCAGCGTCCGATACTGAACGTAGGCAAATTAGAGGACCTGAGTTCGTCCGGGAAACGAAATTAAAATGGATGCATTTGTATAGTTCGTATCAAAACAATTGTCGTATTTCGTCCTTCGACTCAGCTCTACATGAATATTGCATTTTCAGCTACTCCCTCACCACCTTCTCACTAAAAATATACTCTCCTTCCACAAATAAGGAAACCATAGAAAGCCCGTAATTAATATCCGTTGATGGGATATCTATATGGTTAAAGCCACTTTGGAGTTTGTAGCTATTTTTGTAACCACCATCTCTAAAAATAGCTATACGTTTTATCAAAGATATCAATGGTAAGCAAGAAATTGTATTCGCCTTTGCCACCCATAAAAGTGAAACGAATTTTAATTTTCATGCCATCTGCATCATACCAGCGTGCTTCGAGTACATCATAACCCCAATGACGCTCAGTATACGGATCTTTGAATACCTTTTCACCATTAATTAATGAGTCAGGAGCTCCATATTTTTTTGTGTAGTCTTTGATTAATTTTTCACAGGCTTCCAAGTGCTTATTGAAGTTTGCTTCATTAAGTTCACTATCATAACGCATGAAATAAATCCAATTGAGTGAATTTTTTTCGAAGCGATAACCCCATTTACTATCCAGTCCATATAGTGTGTCAGGACGCGTGTAGGTGGCGCTGTTTTCGTACGTGCTTTTTTCGAGATTACTGAATTCCGATTGCAAATCAGATTCACTGATTCCGATATGAATGTTTTTCTGCGCCATAACAGCTACTGTTAAGAGTATTGAAAAAAGAAATATTATAGTTTTCATGTGGTATTGTTTTATGCGAAAATACATATTTCTATTTATTTAATCATTGTTTTAATGTCAAAAAATGGAAGATTTATCTGGTAATTGTCTAATTTAGTAAAAAAATAGCCTATGAAATCAATCATTTTTACTCTTCTGGTGTTTCTTTTTATTTCAGTAAAATCGCAAACACCACAAATAGATTGGTGGTATGATATTAATGATGAGTCATTTGGAATTTCTACCATGGCAGATCTCGATTTTGACGGTTTTCCTGAAGTGGTATTTAGTGCATATAGAGGCGATAGTTGTATGTATGTTTTGAATGCCGACGATGGATCGCTATTGTGGAAAGTAAATACTGGTGGTTGTAATGATGTAGCTCCATTAATTTATGATGTAGATCACGATGATACCCTCGATATTGTGCTGGCTTCATCGTGTGTGCCCAAAACATTTTGCTATAATGGAATGACCGGAGAGTTAAAATGGCAGTGCAATACCCGGGGAAGTGATTCACCGCCTACCATTGCCGATATTGATAACGATGGAGTGGATGAAGTGCTACATGGCGAGTTTATGGGTTATGTTATTTGTATAAATGCAGTAACTGGGGTTGAAGAATGGGAAATTGATGTGGACGGCGGCAACTCTTGGGTGCAAACTGCGCCAACCATTCTTGATCTGGATGGCGATTCAAATCTCGATTTTGTTGTGGCTACCTGGGGCTTTGGTGATACTAGCTTTATTCGGGCCTACAGAGGGTATGATCAGTATGTTTTATGGACGTCATATTTGCCACAAGATGTAATGTATCATGGCGCTGCCTATGCCGATATTGATAAGGATGGTAAACCCGAATTGTCGATTGGGTCTTACGATGGAACGCTCTATGTGCTAAACGGGGAAGACGGCTCGCTAAAATGGCAATATACTTTTCCGGGTTCCACCTATATTGGTGCGCCCACTTCAATAGCAGATATCAATAATGACGATTCGCTAGAGATTATAGCTTTTGCGGGATATCAAGTGGCTTGTTTTTCTCCTTCAGGAATAAAGCTCTGGGATAAAAATGTGCAGGGGTACGCTTCTTCCTTCCGAGGAGCCGCTATTGCTGATGTAAATGAAGACGATACCCTCGATATTGTATTTGGCGCTTCCAATGGCGTAGTTTATGCATGGAGTGGGGCATCGGGTACCGATATTTGGGAAGTAGATCTTAGGGCTCATCACGATTCATCCGATTTTGAAATTGACCATGCTCCGGTAATTGGCGATTTTGATAATGACAATGATTTGGATGTGTTTATTGTGGGCGGAAAAACCTATTATCCTGATATAGAATTTGATTATGGTCGTGCTTATGCAATAGATTTGGGAATGGGGACCACCAGCGATTGGCCTATGTTTAGGCATGATGTATATCGAAGCGCATGTTTATGTGAAAATGTTTTTGCAGGAATTGAAAAGGTGTATGCAGAGGATTTTAGTGTTTTTCCTAATCCGGCGTCAGATTATTTATATGTTCATAATCCGCGAAATGCTCTGATTACTGGCGTTTATCTTTATAATCTGAACGGTATTCTAGTATACGATAGCAAAGTTTCTAATAATGATGAATACATTAAAATTGCTTTACAAGACTTTGCCGAAGGCATTTATGTGCTGAAAATCAATACCCAAAAAGGCGTATTTACTCAGAAGTGTATGAAATTGTGATATTTCAATTCTGATATTGTTTTTTGAAAGTAAATTCACATGTTTAGAATGTAAATCTAGGAATAAAGATACCGTTTAATTTTCTGTGTAGCGGTTTTTTGAAAAGGATCAGGTTGAACAATAACTGCTTGAATTTGAGAAAATTTATTTAGCCTTGCATTGATGTGAGAATGTAATTCAGCAGCCAATTCTTCAAGCACTTCTTCAACTTTTTGTCTTAATTCATTACTCATTTCCTGAAAACGATCATTCAATTCATCCATATTGAAGTGTACCATGGCAACTAATTTGCCTTTTTGTTCAATAACCAAAGATTCCAAAACATGCTTTTGCGTGTTAATCAATGATTCAACTTCTTCGGGATAGATGTTTTCTCCATTAGAACCAACAATAACATTCTTGATTCTTCCTTTATGACTTAGCCAACCATCCTTGTCGAAAACTCCAAGATCTCCTGTTCTAAACCATCCATCATCGGTAAAAACTTTTTTTGTCTCTTCCTCATTCTTGTAATAACCCAGCATGATGTTTGGACCACGTGCAATAATTTCACCTTCTCCAGACTTGGGATCCGGATTCAAAATCTTGATTTCTCCGTACTTAACCACAGGACCAATTGCCTGAAAACGAGTTTGATTGGGGTTCGATCCGGCTAAAATAGGTGCCGATTCTGTTAACCCGTAACCAATGGCATAAGGGAATTTAGCTTCGCGCAAAAACTGTTCTGTTTTAGCATCGAGTTTTGATCCACCAATGCCGAAGAAGATTAAATGGCCTCCAAAGCTCTTATATAGCTTTTTGCCGGCGCTTCGGTGTATGAAGCGACGTCCTGCGCCGGTTTTGTATAGAGTGCGTGTCGTCCATTTGCTATTGATTTGAGGAAGTATGCGCTGTCTGAAAGTTTTTTCCATTATCATGGGTACCGTTAGCATCAATTCTGGCTTCACCTTTTTCATGGCATCCAATAAAACGGGCGCGGTTGGTGCTTTTCGCAAATAGGTAACATTCCCACCACTAATAATGGGTAATATCAGCCCCAGCGTGTTTTCGTAAGTGTGAGAAAGAGGCAATACCGATAAAAACCGGCTTGTTTCATGAATGGTTTGTATATGATATCCCTGAATGGCATTGAGGATTACATTTTTTTGTGAAAGCATTACACCTTTAGAGTTTCCTGTAGTTCCCGATGTATAGAGTAATATCGAAAGTTCATCTTCGCCTTTTTCATCCTTAATTTCAATGCGATCATCATTGTTGAATACAATGTTTTTAGGTCCATGAATTAAGTCGAAATCATCCATCCTAATTACAGCTTTCAGATTGCTTAAATCAATGTCTTTTAATTTGTATTCTAAGCTTGTAGAAACAATAATAGCATTGGCTTCAGAATGACTTAAAATATTAGTAATCTCATTATGATTGAAATCGGGAAGTGCTGGAACAGCAATAATGCCAGAACATTGCAATGCAAAGTATGACATGCCCCAATTGGGCATATTTTGGCCGAGTATGATTACTTTATCGTCTTTTTTTAGACTCAGTTTTACAAAAAATGCCTGTAATGCTTGTATGGTGTCGTACATTTCAGCATAAGACACAGGTTTCTCGTCTAAAAAACGTAATGCTGGACTAGAACCATATTTTTTTGCCTGCAGAGGAAGAATCGCAGAAAATGTAAGTTTGTCAAATCTATTCATACTTCAAAATGTAGCGCAAAGGTAGCCTAATTTTTACTGTAAAATACATAATAGATAAGAGCAGATAATGATATTAATTACTCTCCAGCAAAAACTTCATCTCCGGCACTCTCATTGTATCCGATAGAAATGACTTTAAGGGTATCATTATGTACGCTGCAATATAATTTTACCCATCCAAAAAACAGATTGGAACCTTCTTTGAGTTTAATACCCATGTATTTTTCGCCATGTCCATTAAATTGACCAGCACCGGCAAAGGTGCCTAATACAACTGTGTTTCCACTCCAGTTACCAGATCCTCCAATTGAAGCATCTTGAGTTAATGCGTCGGCGTAGCCATAGGTTGAATTGTCGAGAATATCAACAGTGATTCCCCTTGCTCGTACTGCCAGCGAATCAAGAGTATCGGGCATAGTGCCGTTATAATAATGAAGATCAATAATTTCAAAAGCAATATCATTCGTTCCATCACCACTGATATCGAAAGTAATTTCTCCAGTTCCAATCAACTCGCCTAACTCAGGGCAGGGGATAGGACTAATCGAAGTGGTGTCAAATTGCTGTCGGTTGAGAATGATTTCTGAGTTAAAATTGCGGTGCACAATGCTTCTGTCTTCTCCTTTGCAGGAAAACATGACTATAAGAATGAGAATCGGAAAAATATTACTGAAAGTCTTCATTATTATTGTTTTTCCAATAACGCTGAAAATCAGGAGTTATTTTTGGATTTCAACTCTCTTTTTCTATCGTGTTCATCTAATAGAATCTTTCGTAGACGTATGGATTTTGGAGTTATCTCAACGTACTCATCCTCAGACACATATTCCATAGCTTCTTCCAATGAGAATTTTATGGCAGGAACTATTAGTACTTTGTCATCAGAGCCCGAAGCCCTCATATTGGTGAGTTTTTTAGTTTTCGCAACATTCAAAACAAGATCATCGCTGCGAGTACTTTCTCCAATAACCTGACCTGCATAAATTTCTTCATTGGGCTCAATAAAGAATTTGCCCCTGTCTTGAAGTTTGTCAATAGAATATGCAATGGCTGTTCCTGATTCCATGGCAATTAATGCGCCGTTTCTTTTTACGGTTAATTCACCTTTCCACGGTTCGTATCCTTTGAATCGATGTGATATTAATGCTTCACCTTCGCTTACGGTTAAGATCATTGAGCTGAGACCAATTAAGCCTCTGGCTGTTATTTTAAACTCGAGATTTACCCTGTCGTTTTTACTAGTGATATTCAATATATCGCCTTTACGTCGGGTGACTACTTCGATTACTTTTCCAGAAAACTGCTCGTCAACATCTACATAAAGTAATTCCACTGGCTCGTGCAAGAATCCGTCTATTTCACGGGTAACTACCTTAGGTTGACCGAGTTGAAATTCGTAGCCTTCACGACGCATGGTTTCCACCAATATTGATAAGTGTAGAATACCACGTCCGTAAACAGTTAAACGATCAGGCGATTCTGTATCTTTTACTCGTAAAGCAAGATTTTTTTCGGTTTCTTTGTACAAACGATCACGTAAATGCCTTGAGGTAACATATTTGCCTTCTTTTCCGAAAAATGGGGAATTATTGATGGTGAAAAGCATACTCATGGTAGGCTTGTCAATATCGATAGGCTTAAGCGCTTCAGGGTTTTCGAAATCTGCAACAGTATCGCCAATGTCGAAGTTTTCAAGACCCATTATGGCTACAATTTCACCTGCATGTATAGGCGTTTTTACTTTTTCTTTTCCCAGACCTTCAAACCTATAAAGCTCTTTAACTTGCGATTTATGAACGGTTCCATTTCTTTGCATAATAGAAATCTGCTGTCCCATTTGAATGGTTCCTCTGTGAATTTTTCCTACTGCAATACGTCCGGTGAAGGATGAATAATCAAGCGAACTGATTTGCAATTGTAATGTTCCGGGATTTTCTTTTGAAGGCTCAAAATAATCGAGTATTAC
The DNA here is from genome assembly GCA_016937255.1 of Bacteroidales bacterium. Classification (GTDB taxonomy): domain Bacteria; phylum Bacteroidota; class Bacteroidia; order Bacteroidales; family DTU049; genus BM518. Next base: position 20,230 of record JAFGWG010000047.1, on the reverse strand, counting down.
ATCGAGAAGATAACTAATATCTGTTGTCTCATTTTCCCAATGATCGCTCATCCAACCATGCTTAGAAGATCCATATACCGTTGGAAAACTGAGTTGCTCGTCTGTAGCATCTAGAGAGAACATGAGTTCGAAAACATCTTCGTTTACTTCGTCAGGCTTGCAATTGGGTTTGTCAACCTTGTTTATAACAACTACCGGTTTCAATCCCATTTGAATGGCTTTCTGCAATACAAAACGGGTTTGTGGCATTGGACCTTCAAATGCGTCTACTAGTAGAAGTACTCCATCTGCCATATTAAGTACACGTTCTACTTCTCCTCCAAAATCGGAGTGTCCGGGAGTATCAATTATGTTTATTTTAGTGTCTTTATATCTAACCGAAACGTTTTTCGATAAAATAGTGATACCTCTTTCACGCTCAAGGTCGTTTGAATCCAAAATTAGATCCTGAACATCCTGATTATCTCTGAAAAGCTTTACCTGATGCAGAATTCTATCTACAAGTGTTGTTTTGCCATGATCTACGTGTGCAATAATGGCGATATTACGAATTTCCATACTTCAACTTTGCGTTTTGCAACGACGGGTTTAAAAAATTACAAAGCAATGCAGGGAAAATCGATGCATGCCAATAATAGAGTGTTTATTTGTTTTGAACACCAATGCAGAAATAATCAAAACCTGAGCTTGCCATATCTACACGATCGTAGATGTTTCTACCGTCGAAAATAACGGGAGTTTTAAGGCGCTTCTTGATTTCTTCTTTATCGGGGTATCTGAATTCGGTCCATTCTGTAACCAACAACAGTGCATCTGCATCATTTAATGCATCGTACATATCGTCAACATAAGAAATGCTATCGCCGATTCTTCTGCGACTTTCTTCCATTGATACCGGGTCGTAGGCTGAAACTTCACCACCTGCATTTTTAATTTTTTCAATTAAAACTAGAGCCGGAGCTTCGCGCATATCATCGGTATTGGGTTTGAAAGATAATCCCCACATTGCGATCTTTTTACCTTTGATATCATTGCCAAAATAGGCCATAAGCTTGTTGAAGAGAACAGATTTCTGATCATCGTTAACATCTTCAACAGATTTCAGAATGCGAAGTGGATATCCGTTATCGTCGGCAGTTTTAATAAGGGCTTTTACGTCTTTAGGAAAACAACTTCCACCATAACCAATACCAGGGTAAATGAATTTACTTCCGATACGAGGATCTGATCCAATACCTTTTCTAACCATATTTACATTGGCACCAATAATCTCGCAAAGATTGGCAATATCATTCATGAAAGAAATACGAGTTGCTAACATGGCGTTGGCAGTATATTTAGTCATTTCCGCACTGGGAACATCCATGAAAATTACAGGGTGCCCATTCAATGTGAAAGGCTTATATAATTTGGCCATGATTTGCTCTGCTCTTTCGGTTTCAACCCCGATAACAATGCGGTCGGGCTTCATAAAATCGTTGATAGCATCGCCTTCTTTAAGGAATTCAGGATTCGAAGCTACATCAAATTCGATGTCAACGCCTCTTTTTTGAAGCTCACCTTCAATAGCAATACGCACTTTTTTTGCCGTTCCTACAGGAACAGTGCTTTTGGTTACAATAACAAGATGCTTATTCATGTTTTGACCAATAGTGCGAGCTACATCAAGTACATATTGCAAATCTGCACTTCCGTCTTCATCAGGAGGAGTACCTACTGCGCTAAAAATAACATCAGCATCGTTAACAACAGATGCAAGATCCCCAGAGAATGTCAGACGTTTTTTCTCAATATTTCGGAGCATCATTTCATCGAGCCCCGGTTCAAATATCGGAGAAATTCCGTTTTTTAATTTCTGGATTTTTTCCTGATCAATATCCACACATACTGTTTCGATTCCAACTTCTGCAAAACAGGTTCCAGTTACAAGGCCCACATATCCTGAGCCGACAATGACAATTTTCATCTCAATAAAATTTTGGCAAAATTAGCTATTTTTACCCGATTAAGCACCCGGGTACAGTTCTTTTTTTAGAAAATCCTGAATACCGTCGATGGGTTTATGGGCAATTGTCTTAATTTTCAATCCCATTTGCTCACATTCTTCTTCGATAACAGAACGCATGGTTACGGCTATACCACCAATAAATCCATATTCCAATCCACTGTCTTTATAAAATGAAATGAACTTTTCATGGAAAGCATAAAAAGCTTTCTTGTAAAGACTTCTAGTGTATGGATGGTCGGGTAATAAGCCAATTATTCCACCAATCTGAGCTAGAAACCGACTGGCATAATTGCTTTGATATACTTTTTTTAAGAAAAATTCAAGGTCATGAGGATGCGTTTTAAGAATGAGCTCATGAATTTCAGGTGGTATCATGTCTCTTAGAAAGTCTGCCGCTACATAACGCCCGATCCAGGCACCACTACCTTCATCGCCGAGAATGAAGCCCAGAGAAGGGACATTTTGCACTATCTTTTCACCATTCCAATGGCAAGCATTACAACCAGTACCCATAATACAAGCAATACCTGGATTTTTTCCAAATAGACCCATTGCGGCACCATCTAAATCGCTGGTGATATCAAGCATGCATTCGGGGAAGAATAGACTTAGCACATTTTGAATTCTCATCTGCATTTCATTGGTATTGCAGCCAGCTCCAAAGAAATAAACCCTATTGATTTTCTGAAAACCAAGATAAGGCTTTAGATTCTTATCAATTTCATCAATAAGTTCTTCTTCAGTAAGATACAAAGGATTCAAACCTTTACTTTCGGTCTCGAAAATGATGTCATTTCCTGCAAACGCTCTCCATGTGGCTTTAGTTGAGCCACTATCAACAATTATGGTTGCTCCCATGTATGGATAATAATTTAAAGTGTTATTTTGAAACTCTTAAAGAAAGAATTTGTTTTAGTGTCGCTCGGATATGATTTCATGCCTACAATAACCAATTGGAAAACGGTGTTTTTGGCAATAAAAACCCTGTAAATAATACTGTAATCTGTGTTTTGACCACGATATTCAAGACCCTTGTATTTCTTGGCTTTAATATTGGTTCTGTTTTGTGGCGTTGCATTCATCTCGCCAAAAAAACCTTCAACTGATTTTTCCATGAAATTATTGTGTAGGGATTTGTCCTTAAAAACATCTCCAGGATAATCAGCATATGAAACCATATAAAGGTTTTCACTTTCATCCATCGCCATGAATGTATATAGAATAGTGTTGCCAGTGCTGACTTCCATTTCAGATTGATCGATAGTAACATCGGAGGGAAAATTAATCTTGAAATAACCAGAAGGGGGAGAATAATTGACTTGAGCATTCACTCCAAATAATATTGCTATGAAGAGAATAGAAATAAGAATTTTTTTCATTATTATTGTTTTAAGAGTTTATGTGTCAATTTGAAGCTATCGCAACTTACACTAAGAATATATATGCCATTGCTAAGAGAGTTTAACCCGCTAATTAAATAATAGTTATAGCCTGGAATATAGTTAAAGTCTTTATTCTGCCAAACTTTTTTTCCGTTTGAATCAAGAACTTGAATAACCGCAGTTCCACTTTGGGTTGCAAATAAAATCATATCAATTTCTTCACTAAATGGATTAGGATTGGCTAATAAAAAGTTCTCGTTTTCACTTGCCGGCATTTCTTGTCCACTTAAAACCATATGAGCAACAGCCATATTTGGAATTCCAAAGCCATACATGCTATCAGGGTTTGCATACCTGCTTGCACTGCGTTTTACAGCTTCTATTACTTCCATATTATTAAACGTGGGATTTGCCTGCCAAAGGCAAGTAACTGCGCCAGCCATAACAGGAGAGCTGAAAGAAGTACCGTTTCCAGGATAAACCCCATCAGCTGAACTCACAACATATGTTCCTTCGCCCTGAGCACAAACTGTGGGTTTTACTCTACCATCAGCTGTTGGTCCAAGAGAGGAGAAAGAAGCAATAATGCCCATTGAATTTACGGCACCTATGGTTAAAATACTATCTGCATCAGCAGGAGCACCAATATATCGCCAATAACTATTTCCACTGTTTCCAGCACTGTTAACCACCAATATGCCTTTTGATGCAGCCATATCAGCTCCACGAGTTACACGTGCTGTATTTCCATCCATATCTGAATAGGTGTAATTTGGCGAATCATCATCATAATCGGTATATCCAAGTGAAGAATTGATTACATCAACTCCAACACTATCTGCATATTCAGCTGCAGCAATCCAGTTATCTTCTTCCACTACATATTCACTTCCCGCATCTTCGCTTCTGAGTAGCCAGTACGAGGCTCCAGGTGCTGTTCCAATCAATAGGCCAGGTACATATCCTGCCATGGTTGATAGAACCGACATTCCATGTGTTGATTCCTGAAACAAATCATTTCCGGGTGTAACAAAATCTTTATAACCAAGTAAGCGACCTGAAGAACGAAGGCTATCAAACATATCAAGCTGATCAACATGGTAAAATCCAGCATCGAGTACAGCAATGAACATTCCTGTGCCATTATATCCAAGTCCATGTAAATAATCCACACCAATCATATTGGCTTGGTTGAAACCATCGCCATAAGCATACATTGTACGTCTCATGTTTTGATCTTGAGATAAACCCTGTGTGATTTTCTGACTTAGCGGATTAACTTCACCCTCATAAGAATTGCCGCCACCATTTCTTGGCTGTTTTACACGCAGTTGAAAATAAGGACGAGTCATGGTTACTGAACTCACAAATGTAAGTGCTTCAATATCATTAACCAAAGTGGTGTCGCCTAAAAATACAGTTGCAGTATTAAACCAGCGAGAAACATTAAAAATTTCAGCGCCAAGATTAATAAGGCTATCAATATATGTTTGGTTAACAGGGATATCACTTTCAGTAACCACAATGCCTTGATTTGTTCTGCGATCAAGAGCTCTTTGCGTCAAAAACGCTTGAGGATTGTTTATGCTGTAAGGAGAATTGTTTTTATCGGTGAATTGCACCCGATATTTTGCACCCCATGTTTGGGCATAAGCAGAACCTGCAATAGCCAGAATGAGCATAAGTGCGAAGAGTTTTTTCATATCTGTTTTCTTAAATTGCTAATTTATTCCTGCCCGTATTCAACTAAAGTCCATGTGAAATCGGTGCCTGATTCAATACTACCCGAGACAAAATTCTTGGTTACGTCTCGATATTTTTTATAAACCAGACCCACATTTCGGGCATAGATTTCTGATTTGTAAATATCCTCAATTAGGTTTGAGGAAATATCCTGAATGACAGTAACTGTTGAATCGAAGTTAAAAGAACCAACTGAATAAGGCTCATCCATGTCATCATATTCAAAATATTCACTGTCGTATATATTAAATGCGTTTCCATCCCATTCGGAATGATTTTGAACGGGGAAAATAAGTCGTGTAATTCTTATGTTTTCTTCTGTGCGTTCAGCAAAAGCAGGTGTTTTACAGCTATACCAAACATCACGCAGATACCAGTCTGTAGTATCGGTCATTTTATACCATCGTTCTATTCTAATGGATAATCGACCTTGTGAATCGTAGAAATATGACTCGTAATACTCTTTAATTTGAAAACTTAAATGATATGTGGTGTCGAAAAAATCATCATAATATGTTGAATCTACATCATATATGAGGTAATCGCCGGGCTCGTACGGAAAATAACAATAACCCATATCTTCTGGGGGCAGATCAGAATCTTTCTTACAGCTTCCTAGAATTAATAAGGAAACTATGAGTATTAAAGATATGTATTTTAAGTTTTTCAAATCAATTTTTTATAAAAATACAAATTTTTTAGTACCCGTCATATCTGGGGTCATTTATACCATTATCGGTGTTGCCAGTGCCTTTCTTTTTTATTTCTTCGTCGGAAAGCTTTTTATTGAGATACTCTGGATCTTTTTCCTTCTGAAATACTTCGCGACTAATGACGTTTCCGTTTTTATAGGTGACATTAACAATGGGTTTCCCTAAATCGTCGGTCATAGACCAGACACCTTCTCTCAGATTATGAACATATTTGCCAGTATTATTAATTATTCCATTGGGATAATAATAAGCAAAAACTCCATGAAACTCGCCATGCTCATAGGTGCCCTTCATTTTTACACTCTGATTGTTAAAGTATTGCACATAATTGCCATGTTCCACACCATTTTCGTAGTTAATGATCTCTAGCTTGCCGCCTTCAGAATAATAATATGTGCATTCTCCTGATTTCAACCCATTTTTATAATTTACTTTGGCAATAATATGGTCTTCTCCATCGTAATTAATCCACTCACCTTCCCGTTTTTTATTAATGTATACACCTTCTGCCATTTTTGGGCCGGTTGAAAAATACATTGTAGTATTTGACACAGTTCCGTTTTCGGAATACACCATTTTGGCTTTAATATTGCCGCTGGGGTAATAATACTTGAATTCACCAACAGGAATACCATGCTCAAATTTACCTTCATATCTTAAAGTATCTCTGTCGGATTTTTTCCAGTAGCCATGTTTTTTACCGGAATTGTCAAGTTGATTCAAGGTATCGACACTGTTTTGAGCAAAAAGGATTGTGCTAATACATAGTATCGATAAGAAGAAAAGTAATTTATTCATAGTGCTGGCTTTCATTGAATAACGAAAATATTGTAAATTTCTTTTGCAAATTCATAGAAACTGGGAAAACATATATCAAAATCATTGTCACTGATATTGTTTTCTTCAGGATTTCCTATAAAAACGGCCTTAATATTCAGTGTTCTGGCAAATTGCATATCACTTCTCGAATCGCCAACCATTATCGATTTTTTGAAAGTGATTTCAGGAAAATCATTGGCAGCTTGTACCGCCATTCCGGTATTGGGCTTTCGACTAACATGATTTTTTGAAGCCAAATATGGACTGAAATACACACGGTCAATGCGGCCTTTGCTGTTAGAAATTGCATCGATCATATAATCATGAATCTGATGTACAGTTTGTTCAGTTATAAGCCCTTTACCAATACCTTGTTGATTGGTAACCACAATAATTTTTTTAAATAGGGGAGAAATTAAGCTAAAGGCATTTAGAACATCTGGGAGAAATTCAAACTCGTCGATCATGCTGATATAACCACCAATTTTACGACGATTGATAACACCGTCACGATCCAGAAACAAAGTCCAGGATCGATCAAGTTTCCAGCTTTTCATTATTTCGACAGTATTGTTTTCTTTTTCCATTATTTTTATTTATTTCCCGAGCTAAATAACTTGCTTTCGATGAGTTCACAAATAACGTGCCCGATTAAAATATGTGATTCTTGAATTCTGGGCGTATCTGTTGACGGAACATTTAGTAATATATCGGCTTTGTCTTTCATTTTGCCACCACTTGCACCAGTAAGTGCAATGATGCTCATTTTTTTGTCTTTTGCAGTGTCTATAGCCATAAGTATGTTTGACGAATTTCCTGAAGTGGAAATAGCAAGTAAAACATCTCCTTCTTTTCCCTGAGCTTCAAGTAAACGCGAAAATATTTCATTGTAACCATAGTCGTTAGATACAGCCGTAATGTAAGATGTATTTACAGAAAGGGCTTCAGCATCGAGTGGCGGGCGATCGATAAGATAGCGACCGCTAAGTTCTGCTGCAATATGTTGGGCATCTGCTGCACTACCACCATTGCCACATAAAAGAAAACGATTTCCACTTTTATACGCATCGATGATGATATTGGCCGCATTCTCAATGCGCTTCAATAAATCAATGTCTTCTGCAATAGCATTTTTTACTGCAATAGATTCACGTATTCTATTTTTAATCATCTCTTTCATCTTCTTTCAGATTGCTATAGCCCTTGATGACGTATTTGTTTCTTTCTGTATTATTTCGTCCAATCATTTCAGCTAAAAATCCACCAATAAACAATTGCGAACCAATAATCATAAATAATATGCCCAAATAAAACAATGGACGATCAGTTATCCTTACAATATCACGAAAAATCTTTTCAAATGCAAGGTAAGCTGCAATGGCAAATCCTGAAATAAACAATATTGTGCCAAGAGAACCAAAAAAGTGCATGGGACGTTTGGAAAATTTTCCAACAAACATTATAGTTAATAAATCGAGTGGCCCACGAATGAAGCGGCTTATGCCGAATTTGCTTTTTCCATACTGACGTTTACGATGCTGAACTACTTTTTCTCCAATATTGGTAAATCCTGCCCATTTTGCAATAACCGGAATATAACGATGCATTTCGCCATATACTTCAATATTTTTGACCACATCTAGTTTATAGGCTTTCAAACCACAATTAAAGTCATGTAGTTTAATTCCCGACATTCTGCGTGTTGTCCAATTGTAAAATTTAGTGGGTATGGTTTTGCTAATTGGGTCATATCTTTTCTTTTTCCACCCAGAAACTAAGTCGTACCCATCTTCCATGCACATGCGATACAGCTCGGGTATTTCATCGGGAGAGTCTTGTAAATCTGCATCCATGGTGATAACTACATCGCCGTTTGATTTGCCAAAGCCAATATGCAAGGCAGCCGATTTGCCGTAATTTCTACTAAAACGAATTCCTTTAATATTGCTGTTTTTGGCCGACATTTCTTGAATTAATTTCCAAGATTTATCAGTGCTGCCATCGTCGATAAACAAGATTTCATAGCTTAGTGAATGTTCATCCATAACTTTAGAAATCCATGCGGCCAATTCTCCGATGCTTTCTTCTTCGTTGAGTAACGGTATTAATACAGTAATGTCCATCAGTTTTAATTAGATCGTTTCTTCCAGTCTGTTTTTCTTTTTGGCTACAAGGGCAACCAGAGCGCCAAGAATGATAGATTTTGCAGTATAATAAATCAGTATCTGTTGCACAAATACCATTGGATCTTTCATCTTGTTCATACCTTCTGCGGCTTCTTCCGGATTTGGAATCTGGTCGGCATATTCTTTCAGTTTTAATATGAGCTCATCAATGCTTCCATTTAGATATGAAGGATCTATTACAAAGAATATTAGCAGTTTAGCTATGCCAAACACATATAATCCAATGAAAAATACAAATGCTGCGGCAATCCATGCATGAAGAAATTTAATTCGATTATCTGGCATATTCTTTCTAGCCTCTGAGATGCTCATGAATGAAAAAATGAAGAGCGCTACGGCCATAACAAGAAAAGTAATCAAATTGTATTGAAGAAAATTTAGATTGACCAGATACAATAAAATAAAATAAGCAGCAAGAATAGCACCCGCGTATAATCCATTCTTAATTAAGCTTTTGAATAAAGGATTGTCTTTCATATCATTGGGTTTTCTGTTTGTGATTTACATTATTTACCAAGTTATTCAAAAAGATTTCTACAAAAATACATTAATTTTAGAGTTGAATTTGAAGTGAATTAAACTTATTGGTTATTTGATTGATCTTTTTCAAAAATATCCAATTCGCTTGCTTTGGGAATAATGCGTTTGGTTTGAATTAATCGTGGCAAAGAAAATCCCTTGCTTTAATGGTTAAGATCATTTTCTTTTCTATTGCTATTTATAATTGTACTGTTTTGCTTTTCAAATTTTGTATTCTTATTCTCATGGCATGAATTATTATAATAACGAGCCATTTCTATAGGTTCTGTGATTTCTTTGCGATCAATTTTTATTTGCAAGCTAACGCAGTCAGCAAAATATTCAATTAGGCTTTGTCGATTGGGACCAAGTAAGCCGGTTCGAAAATATTGCATGGTATTATCATTGGCTTTTTTTAAGTAATATCGACTTTCTATTCGGCTATCATCCTCGTATTCAAATTTATAAACAGAACAATAACCTGAGTATAGCAATTGAAAGAATTTTCTTTCTCCATTGGCAGTGTTTTCAGTATTCATGCTGAAAAAATTGTTGTTTGCTTCTACAGCAAGGCTTTGAAAGATTTGATTTCCTTTTGAATAAGCCTGAATTTCGTTGGGACTTAGACGATAGAATTTCTTTTCTTCACTCCGAAATTTGATTTGTGTGTATAGCTTTTCAAATGTTCCACTATCTCTGTCTTTCAGTATCCCATGAATGGTGTCTCCGTTCATCATTACAACATAACCTTGCGTAAAAGATGAGTAGGATTGACATGAGGACATAATTATTGTACAAATAAGCGTGAATAGTGAAAGTTTTAGTAATGACTTCATAGGCTAAGTTTAATACTCAATTCCTTTTCTTGCTTGAATTCCTTGCTGGTAATAATGCTTGTGCTCTAGCATTTCCGTGTGTAAATCTGAAATTAGTTCAAGTTCCTTTGGGGGATATCGACCTGTAAGGATAAGTTCTGATCTCTGTTTCCAGACTTCAATAGTAGAAACTACTTCGTTGATTTCGAGCAATTTATAATACAAAGCAATATTGATTTCATCGAGAATGATGAGATCGAAATTATTCTGCTTAATATGATTTTTAAGAAACTCAAATCCATCTCTGGCAGCTTTATAATCATCAGGTTCCGGATCTTTATCAATAAAACATTCGCGACCAAATATTTTGAGTTCAATTTCAGGAAAACGTTTTAGGGCTTCGTGCTCAGAATAGGGAAGACCTTTTACAAATTGTGCAAATAGTATTTGTTTTCCGGCGCCAACTGCCCGAATAGCCAATCCTATAGCAGCCGTTGTTTTGCCTTTGCCATTGCCTGAATATAAATGTATGAAGCCTTTTTGCATGGATAAGCTTATTGAGAATATAAAAATACAAAAAAAAGCCGGAAAATCATTTCTGATAACCGGCTTTAACACATCTAAAACCCTCCACGTCTTCCTGAGCCGCGAGTTCGACCTCTGCCGCGACCTGCGCCTCTTTGCATTCCAAGACCTCTACCAAAAGGTCTATCTTCATTCCATGAATTTTGCTGATTCAGTGGAGTTTCTTCAATTTTTTCTTGTGCATTTCCTTTGCCGAAATTGGTACATTTTCCTTCTTTTCGACCGGTCATGGGACCTTGTCCCTGAGGACCTCTTTGATCAAATCCAGGCATAATTATTTTGTTTTTAATTAATTTCTGCACAAATATAATGAGAATATTCTCATAATGCAAGAATTTCTTTGTTTTTTTGCATACAATTAGGAATTTTATATCCGAAAGACTTGCATATTCATGAAAAACTAAATAGATGAAAGCTAAAATTCGCTTATCTTTGTATGAATAAATTGACGCGAATGACCAGTGAAGTAAAAGAATTAAAAGACAGTGTTGGGTCACATATCAAAGCTCTTGTAGTTGATGCATCTTCGGCTATGTATAAAACAATACGCTATCCTGTAGGTGAATATTTTGGACCTGTTGATTTGGGTTTATTCCACAGTACAAAATACGATAGTTTAAATATCGGCACTGGCCTTATGGCTGGTTCTATCTTTCCGGGTAGTAATCGATTAATATTTACAGGTTTTAGTCCGACTTGGACTGGATTCTATATCTCTTCCATGGGAGGTGCAGGGCTTATTTTTGATAATCTGGGTTTAGACATGTTGAGTATAAAAGGCAAAGCCCTTGAGCCATCTGTTTTATTGCTTAATCGTATTCATGGTGAAGAAATTCAGGTTCGCATTGAGCCTTGTGATATCAGAACTATTTGGAATGAAGGTCGCCAAGGTGTTTATTCATTAATGGATCATGTTGCAGAAAAATATCGCAACGAGTATCTCGAATCTTTTAGAATTCTGGCTACTGGTCCTGCAGCAGCAAGTACAGATTGTGCAGGAATTGTTAGTGTACCTGTGCGAAAAGGAGAATTAAGTTTTGTTGATACATGGGCCGGTCGTGGAGGATTTGGATCTAAAATGGTTCAGCAGCATGGCATTGTTGCTGTAATTTATGGCGGAACTTTTCTCGATAAAGATTTCCGCGATCGTAGTGTTGCCGATCAGTGGTTTGAGGATAAATATCAGAAAAAGCTGGTAGCAAAAGATTTAGAAAGTACAACGAAGTATCGTTTTGATCCTAAGGTAGATACTGGTGGAACTTTTGGGGTGAATTATGCTACTATGGGTGGTAAAGTAATGGCATTTAATTACGATACCATGCATTGGAGCGAAGATCAACGCTTGGAATTGAATAAAAGTTTTATCGAAAATCATTACCTGAAACAATTTAATGAAGAAACCATAAAAACCAAACAAAACTCAACCTGTGGCGAACCTTGTGTGGCTGTTTGTAAGAAAATGAACAATGAGTTTAAAAAAGACTATGAGCCATATCAAACCATGGGACCACTCATTGGTGTTTTTGATCAACGCGCAGCAGAGATGATTAATCATCATGCCGATATGCTGGGATTTGATGCTATAAGTATAGGTGGTGCTTTAGCTTGGCTAATGGAATTATTGCATAAGGGATTGGTGACTAAAGAAGAGTTGGGCGTTAAGCAGTTTCCTATTTTTCGCAGAGAGGGATTTAGTGTGATTACAGACTCTATGCACAATGCAAGACTTGGAATAGAATTGCTTGATTCGATTGTGAAAAAACGTGGTATTCTCGATTTCTCTTTTGGAGCTCGCCGGTGGGGTAGGAAATTAGCTCGCGTTAGAGGTCGAGCTATACTCGATTCATTTCTTTATATTTCATTTGGACGAAGAGGCTATATGGTGCCCAATCAATACTGGACACCTGGTGTTCTTTCACCTATGCCGATTATGGGTAAATATTATATGTACTATGGCAACGATTTCGTACATCCTCGTGAACTTGGACATCTTAATGCAGAGCGTTTTCAGAAAGAACTCATACTCGATAATACAGGAGTTTGTCGCTTTCATCGCAATTGGGCAGAAGAAATGATGCCTGAAATTATTGGTGAATTATATGGTAAAGATATAAAAGAGAAATTCAATAAAAGTCTTCATCAAATAGCTTATAATATTAATTCCAGAAATAGTTCTTCTCTTTGGGAATCATGGAAAAACGTAGAGCTTATCGAATCATTTATGAAGAGGAAACATGAAGTAGAGGGCAATAACAATCCCGATTTATTGGGCTGGATCGATTATTTTAAGCGCGATCGACGTACAGCATCTATAGATTACTGGTATGAAATTCATAAAGGAATTGGCGAAGCTTTGAATGAGTTTTAGGGTGTGGAAAGTGGAAAGTGGAAAGTACTTAGTGGAAAGTTAAAAGTGGAAAGTAGAAAGTGGAAAGTAGAAAATATTGAGTGTTCTTCGTGGGAAACTCTGTATTTCATTTCACGCAAAGCCTCAGAGACGCATAAGAAAAGCTATCTATGTTCTATTTCTTTGTGTTCTCTGTGAGCTTCGTGGGAAACAAATCATATTTTATTGCACTTGCGCTTCGGAATAATCACCAGTGGCTCGGCATAATCGACGTTTCCATGCCCACATTTTCGCCTGCAATATGGTAATGTGGACGATGGAAAGCCGAGGTTTGTGGCGGCATTCCAACGTCGCACGAATATGCAGTTATGCGGCTTGGAATCGTCGGCACTGGGAAGAGTGTGACGTTTGCCTCTGTCATCCATCGTCTGTCAAATCAGCGTTTTCAGTGTTCCATTCCAAATATGGAATTGTTAGAATTTTTGATAAACCATTAAAGAGCATTTTCATAAATAAACCAAGGAAAATTCAATCCAAAACTTATCGAATTGCCTCTATCTATTTATAGATGCAGGATTAATCCGAATTTCACTGTTCGGGATTTTCAGACTTATCAATTGTTTTATTTATTGGAATAATATCTGCTAAGATAGTAGGGAAGAGCAATAGCTGAAATTTTCAATACATGATAAGTGCCTGAGATTTCAATAAATGATTTCAATTGAAAAAGAGGACAGCATCAGCACAAATTTATTAAAGAATGATTATATATTTTACAAGTTACAAATGTAACAGGTAAATATTTTAGTAATTTAAGGTTACAATTGTATATTATTGATGGATGATTTGATGATAACAGTAATTAGTTTGAATATCGGAGTATTTAATGTGTAATATAATTGTATAATATTAAATATCAGTATTATAAATTACTTATCTAATCCTTATTATAGGTAAAATTGGTATCATTAATGGAACTTGATATGACTTTTATAATACCACTATTAATTACTGTAATACAGTCTTATATGGTCATTAACTGATGTTGAATTTGCTATGATTATAATATTGAATATATGTTACAAATGTAATATTTGTAAATGTACAAATGCAATCATATTTATAGTTACCTTTGTAAACAAAAAAATGATAGAGCGATTAAAATTGTTTATGGATTCGTATAATTTATCTGCTGCGGATCTTGCAGATGAAATTGACGTACAGCGTTCTGGGATTTCACACTTACTAAGTGGACGAAATAATCCTAGTTTATCATTTATAACGAAGCTACTTGAACAATATCCAGAGCTAAGCCCCGACTGGCTTCTCTTTGATAATGGTGCAATGATTAGAGAAGAAAGAATTGGACAAAAAAAGCTGGAAAAGAAGCCAATATCAAGAGATCTCTTTCAGGAAATTGAGGAAGAAGAGGAAAAGGAAAAAGATCCAATTGACTTTGAACCTATTGATAATGAAACAGTAAGGGGTTCATCTATTGAAGAAAAACCCTCTGTAATTCGATCAGAACCTGAAATACCTTATGGATTATCGAAAGATGTCGAAAAAATTGTGATATTCTATCGTGATAGAACTTTTATTGAATATAAGAGTCGTTAAAACAATTCGTCTTTACCAAAAATAAGCTCAATTTCTTTCGCAGCGTTTTCATTGCTGTCTGATCCGTGAATGGCATTCATTTGCATTGACTCACCATATTTGGCTCTGATGGTTTCTGGTCCGGCAGTTTTAGGATCAGTAGCACCAATTAGATTTCTGAAACTCTCTACTGCATTATCTCCTTCAATGCATACTGCAACAATGGGTCCCGAGCAGATATAGTCTATCAATTCCGGGAAAAAGTCTCTTTTTTTATGAACAGCATAGAACTTTTTTGCAAGAGCGGGACTCATTTTTAGCATTTTTAATCCTTTAATGCAAAAACCGGCCGCATTAATGGTATGCAGGATGGAACCAACATGGCCACTTTTCACTGCATTGGGTTTGATCATTGTAAATGTTTTTTTTCCAGTCATAATGATGAGCTTTATTGCACAAAGTGCTTTGCTTTTATTATTTTTGTTCTTTAAAATATAAAAATACAAAAATTTGAGCAAACCAGACAAAAATTTGATATGGGAAATATTCACAGGGGCAAAAAAGCAGATATGTGTTATCTCTCATACCAACCCCGACGGCGATGCAATGGGATCGGCACTTGCGATGAAATTACTGTTAAAAAAATTCAATCACAATGTTGAGGTGCTTGTTCCTAATATTTATCCAGACTATTATGCATGGTTGAAGGATGCAGATCAGATTATAATTGGAGATGAGCAAAGAGAGAAAGCGGTGAATTGCATTCAATCTGCTGATATTCTTATTTTTATGGATTTGAATAAGGTGCATCGTGTAGAGGGATTAGACAAATATATTTCTGAATCGGATAGCTTAAAAATGCTTTTCGATCATCATGTTGATCCCGATGAAGTCTTTAAACTCAAATATTGGCGTACTGACGTTTCTTCTACCTGCGAATTGCTTTTTGAGTTCATTAATCATTTCGATAAGTCGTTGATAGATAAAGATATAGCTGATTGTATTTATGCCGGAATTGTAACAGATACAGGAAATTATTTTCATGGAAACATTACTGCAGACACTTTCCGAATTACAGCTGAGCTTATAGATATGGGAATAAATGTTGTGGATATCAATCAGAAAGTATATAATACTTTTTCAGAAGGAAGATTAAGACTATTGGGTCATAGCCTCAGCAACCGAATGGAGATATTACCTGAATTTGAAGCAGTTATTATTCATCTCACGAAAAGTGACCTTGAGAAATATGACCATAGAGAAGGAGATACTGAAGGAATTGTAAATTATGGGTTAAGCATTAAAGGTATAAAAATCAGTGTTTTATTTATTGAAAGGGCGCAATATATTAAGTTGAGTTTCCGTTCAGAAGGAGATATAAATGTAAATGCTATTGCTGTGAAATATTTCAATGGTGGTGGGCATAAAAATGCATCAGGAGCATATTTCTATGGAAGTATTGAAGATGCAATATCTAAATTGAAACAAGCATTAAAAGAGATATGAAAATCATAAGCTATATAATTGCAATACTTCTCTTTGTTTCCTGTGGGTCAAAACAGGAAAAGCAGAATGAGGATTTGATTAATCCAGACAAATATCTTAAAGATTTGGAGCATGCTAATCAGTATTATACCGTTAGTGAAAGTGATCAAATTGATGATTATGCTACGCGTATGGGCTGGGAAATGGTAAAAACAGGAACGGGTTTACGATATTTGATTTATGAAAATGGTACGGGCCGAAAAGTGGAAGATAAATTGGTGGTTCGATTTGAATTTAAGGTAAATCTTCTCAATGGAGCTTTATGCTACGATTCTGATCAGTCGGGCCCGAAAGAAGTATGGATTGGACACGCCGATGTTGAAAGTGGACTTGAAGAGGGACTGCAATTGTTAAAAGAAGGCGACCATGCAAAATTTATAATTCCCTCTCATTTAGCCTATGGTTGGCTTGGCGATTCTGATCAGATTCCTACTCGGGCTGTTCTGATTTATGATGTACATGTACTTGAAGTCAGAGATTATTCACCTGAAATATATTAAACAATGATAAAACTTTTGAATTTTAGAGGGAGAAAAAATATTAGCTTATTGGTTTTTTTGGCTCTATCAATATCTCTGATTGTTTCCTGCAGCTCGGGTCCATATCCTGGGTATGAAATGACTGAGAATGGTTTATATTATAAGATTATTGAAGATAACGATACTGAAGTTTCTACGAAAGGTGACTATCTTAAAGTTAATATTCAGTACAGAACCATGAGTGATTCTGTCTTTTTCGATAGCGGTGAAGAAGTATTACCAGTGTGGATTTTGGTTGGTAAACCTATGTTTCATGGTGATATAATGGAAGGTATAAACATGTTATCGGAGGGCGATAGTGCGTCTTTTATTGTTCGTATAGATACATTTTACTTGATGACTATTGGTGCAATTCGTATTCCTGATTTAGGTGAGGATAGTATGATGTATGTAAACATGCGGGTTTTAGAGCGCAAAACAAAAGAAGAATTTGATCTGGAGCGTGATATTCTTGATCAGCAAACTCAGGTTGAATTAGAAGAATTGCGATTAAAGGAAATGGAGGATCTAAAAGAGTATATCAAAGCAAATAATATAAGAGAGCAGCCAAGAGAAAGCGGATTAATTTTTATTCCAATTCAGAATGGAGATGGAATAAATCCGAAGGATGGGCAAACTGTGGTCTGCCATTATACTGGTTCCTTCGTCGATGGTCAGGTATTTGACTCAAGTGTTGGTATTGAACCTCTTCATGCTGTAATTGGTTCAGGAGAATTCATTGATGGATTTGATGAAGCCTTACGATTAATGAGTAAGGGAGGGAAAGCAAAGGCTATAATTCCTAGCGATATAGGATTTGGAAAATCAGATATAAACTTTCACATTCCACCCTATGCTACTTTAGTTTTTGAAATTGAGATTCTTGATGTAATTGACTAAGCTTTTAAATTATCCCAAAGCAACGTCAAGTAGCATCATAACTGCAAATCCAAGCATTGCACCTATGGTCGATAAATCGGATTCATTGCCTCTTTGAGATTCAGGAATAAGTTCTTCCACCACCACAAAAATCATTGCTCCTGCTGCAAAGGATAATGCATACGGAAGCAGTGGAGTCATTGTTAATACCAAATATGCTCCAATTACCCCGGCAATAGGCTCAACAATACCCGATAATTGTCCATAATTAAAGGCTTTTAGGCGAGAGAAACCTTCTCGGCGTAAAGGAATGGAAACGGCTGCTCCTTCTGGAAAATTCTGTAGACCAATTCCTATAGCAAGAACAATTGCCCCTGCAAGCATTCCTGCATCGGGATTATGGGCCAAAGCTCCGAAAGCAATTCCAACAGCTAAACCTTCAGGTATATTATGCAATGTGATGGCAAGTACCAACAATACACTTCTTTGCCAATTTGTTTTTATTCCTTCAGCTTTGTTGATAGATAGCCCAAGATGCAAGTGAGGAAGAGTTTTGTCAACAATGAGTAAAAATGCACCACCCGATAAAAAGCCAACCAATGCAGGCACCCAGGGTATGCCACCCGCTTCTTCCGTCATTGTAATTGCAGGCATAAGTAGCGACCAAAAGCTGGCTGCAATCATAACCCCTGCAGCAAAACCCAGCATTAAATTGAGTATTTTTTTATTGATGGTCTTAAAAAAGAAAACCATCGCCGAGCCTAAAGCGGTTACAAACCAAGTGAATAATGTAGCACCAAGAGCCAGTAAAACAGGATTATAATCGAGTAGCCAATCTACATTCATAATTTATAACTTTATATAAACATTCAATTTAAGGTGCAAATTAATTTATTTTTTTGATTCCTCCACAATTATTTGAGATGTTAAGAATGATATTAGTCATTTTTACAATGATATTTGATCTAATTCTGAAAATTACCATGGCCATAAGTTAAATTTCCAAATGAAATTTGTACATTTGGGCAAGCTAAATCTAAAGTAACAATCAAAATAGAAATCATGAGTACTGAAATCAAAAATCTTGAACCAAAAGAATTGTGGAACTATTTCTACGAACTGACACAAATTCCTCGCCCTTCAAAGCATGAAAGTGCTGTTATTGAATATATGAAGAAATTTGGAGAGTCGCTTGGTTTAGAAACCATCGTGGATAAAGTAGGGAATGTGATTATTCGCAAGCCTGCTACTCCGGGAATGGAAAATGTAAAGGGAATGGTATTGCAGGGTCACCTTGATATGGTTCCTCAAAAAAATAGTGATAAAGCATTTGATTTTACAAAAGATCCTATCGATGCCATTATCGATGGCGAATGGGTAACTGCAGATGGAACAACACTTGGTGCTGATAATGGTATGGGCGTTGCAGCAGCGATGGCCGTTTTGGCAAGCAAAGAACTGAAACATGGATTGGTTGAAGCACTTTTTACCATTGATGAAGAAACTGGAATGACTGGTGCTTTTGGCCTAGAACCCGGTATTTTAAAAGGAGATATCCTTATTAATTTAGATAGTGAAGATGAAGGAGAAATGTATATCGGCTGTGCCGGTGGTATGGATGCTAATATATCTTTAAAATATAATACTGTTGCTGTTCCTACAGGACACGCTGCTTTCAAGTTAGAGCTTACTGGTCTTAAAGGTGGTCACTCTGGAATGGATATTCCTTTGGGTCGTGGAAATGCCAATAAACTCCTAAATCGTTATATCAAACATGCCATTGATAAGCATGATATGCAAATTGCAAGCATTGAAGGCGGTAGTTTACGTAATGCTATTCCGCGCGAAGCATTTGCAGTGGTTACTATTCCTGCTGATAAGAAAGATATCTTTATGGAATGTGTTGGGAAATTTGAAACTATTTTCAGAAGCGAGCTTTCTGCAACCGAACCAGATTTGAAATTTATTGCTAAGGCAACCGATATGCCGGCAAATGTTATTGAGCCCGCAATTATTGCAAAATTCAGCCGTGCTGTTTATGCTTGTCCTAATGGCGTAATGCGCATGAGTAATGCAATGGAAGGTTTGGTGGAAACATCGAATAACCTTGCTATTATGAAGTCTGAAAATGGTGAATTGATTGTGAATTGCTTAATGCGTAGTTCTGTTGATAGTGCAAAAGAAGCTTTAGGCGAAGCAGTATCAAGTGCGTTTGAACTGGCTGGAGCCGCTGTTGCTCTTGAAGGTGGATATCCTGGCTGGAAACCAAATCCGGATAGTGCCATTCTGAAATCATGTCGCGAAACTTATGAAACCATGTATGGTAAAATTCCTGAAATTAAAGCTATTCATGCCGGTTTGGAATGTGGACTTCTTGGAGCCGTTTATCCAAATTGGGATATGATTTCATTTGGACCTACTATTCGCTATCCTCATAGTCCGGATGAAAAAGTGAATATTGCAACCGTACAAAAATTCTGGGACTTCCTCGTGAAAGTTCTTGAACATTCTCCAGCGAAATAATTGTTCTTTAAACCAGACAGGTTTAGCGTAATCTTCGTGAAACCTGTAAGGT
>JAFGWG010000046.1 GCA_016937255.1 Bacteroidales bacterium | reverse complement strand
TTAAGTTTGAGCAAACCAAAACTACTAAAAGAGAATGGAAGATGTCAAAGTCTTCCTTCTCTTAATTTTTTTTATCGGACAACAGTGTTTACTAATGAAAAAAATTAATTCCTTGAAATCTTTATTTGGATCGCTTAAATGTTGTTTTAATCTCGATCGTATATTTTCGGCTTCTCCAATATATATTTTCTCATCAAATGCTTCATCTGTTGGATCACCCTTTAGAAAATAAATACCTGGGTTATCAAATTCTGCTCTTGACATTATTTTATTTACGGAAGCTCTAGGACTATAAATTGCTTTACCAACCCAATTGCCGATTTCGCTAAACCTAGGACCATACTCGGTACCATCAATCATGTATACCGTGAGTTTTTTACCCATAGTTTTCTAATTCTGATTAAAATTACTCTTCACAAAATCAAGCAATTCTTTTTCTTTAGGATGCATTTCGTTGTCAATCATGGCGGCTTTTTCCATCAGCTTGATAATTTTACCATGCTTTTTCGCATCTTCAGGCATACGCAATACCAGCTTATTATTAAGTGCCATATCAATTACCGGCTGTACTTTATCAGGCTTATACCCGAATTTTTTCGCCAGTTTGTTTGCAAGGTCTTTTTCTTCGTCTGTGA
Organism: Bacteroidales bacterium; assembly: GCA_016937255.1. GTDB lineage: Bacteria > Bacteroidota > Bacteroidia > Bacteroidales > DTU049 > BM518. The sequence continues at coordinate 8,329 of JAFGWG010000046.1, read as the reverse complement.
AAACACCATCGGCAGCCATCATAAGCATGGCATTGTTGAAAGCATAATCACGAACATCAAGCAAGTTGTCGAATTTATCAACACCAATACCTACCTGATCCTGAATCTGCTCACCAGTCATTTTCTGCTTGTATTTTCCAACAGAATATACTCCTTCAACAACCCATTCTGTTTTCGGGCTATTTACCATGGAACTACAATATGGGCATTTCAGATCGAGGGTATCAGATAAAGTTCCACCACAAGAAGGACATTGGTGTGTATATAGCGAACCTTTTGGTTTTACAGCATCTACGGCTCTGCAAAGTACCAGAACTTTGGCATTTACACGAACGGTTGGATCCAAAAGATCTACATGCTCCTTGCCTTTGTCGTTTGTGATAATACGCACTTTCTGTGAACTTTGTCGGATATAAAATGCAACATTATTCATTCCGTTTTCTGTCCATGCACTAATGGTGCTTACATCGTTCAGGAATATGCGGTTATAAATAAATTTATCTCCTTTAATATTTTGCTCAAAATACTCATAGGCATCATTAGTTAAAAAGCGTCTCGCCAAGCTGGCATCCTGCTTCACTCTAGCGGTTTCCATTTGTAAGAAAGCATTGCTGGCTTTGTCTTCAAGCAGCTGTATGCTGATATTTTTATCTTTGCTCAGCATGGCAGCAATTTTCTGATCGAGATTAGCTTGTTTATGTGCCATAGAAGTGCTGAAAGTATAGTCATCGGCTTGAGTAATTTCACTCAAAACCCAGTCGTATTCACCACTGTTTGTAATGGCTTTACAATAAGAACACATGCTCACTTCGCCCTGAATATCGCTAAGCTCGGCTCCACAGTTTGGACAATGTTGGCTGCCAAAAAGATCGCCTTTGCTTTCGCCACGTTTTTTAAGGAAAGACCAATATTCTACAAAGCTTTCGTATTCTCCGCTGTTTAATGAAGAGAATTTTTCTGATTTGAAATGATCGGTCATGCTGGCATGAATGGCTACGTCAATAACATCGTATAAACCATCAACTCTAACTTTGGTCAAAGTCATGCTATGTAATTTAATGTCTTTTAGCTCATTGCGTTGACCTAAAAGTTTCATCATTTCAAACTGAGTGTGGAAACGTTGGTAAACTCCGTCAGAAATGAATTTTCGTACCGATTTCATGTCTTGCTCCATCCACGATTTCTGTATGCCATGGAATGCAATTTCTACCTTTTTCTTAAACCCTTCTTCATTAAAAGATGGATTTTGAGCCAAGAATTTTTGATAGCTTGGATCAGTTTTTACCACACCTTGATTTGGCATTTTATTTAAAACAGAGGCTTGCTTACGCTTTTTGCGTCCAAGATAAAATAGCGCAATAATAATTCCAATAACTATGATATTCCATGGGAATGGCAGCATCATTAAAATATAGAAAATGAGCCCGCCTAGGCCATCTCCACCACCGCCGCCACCGCCACCACCGCCACCGGCTCGTGCATAAGCTTCGGCAACAACCAAAAGCAGAATCATTACTACAGCAATAGATCGAATTAATGCGGCATGACGTGAAATTCTGTTCATAATTAATAGGTTAAAGTGATGAAATAGATTTTCAAATATATAAAAAATGATTTTACTGTCTTTTATAAAACACTTTTCCAACTCTGTTAATATGCTCAATCAAATCTTTTGATCTTATTTCACTCAAAATAGAAATATCGATTATAAAAATTAGATTCAAGGTGTCAAGTTTATCTTTGATGCTAAGTAATTCTTTTTCAGATACTTCTCCTGCTATTGATAAGTCAATATCAGAGTTATGCCTGAAATTTCCTTTTGCTCTGGAACCGTATATTATTACTTTCTCAATTTTTGGGAAAGATTCAAAAATGCTGTTGATGGCTTCAATATTTTCAGGTTCTAATCCAAATTCCATTAGAAAGAGCACATTTTTTTATAAAAATTGTTGAGTAGGGGGTAGTATTCATTTGTAATGAGTTGGAATTCCCTGTCAAGAATACCTTCATCATAGCTGTGAACAGTAATGTTTCTGCTTTCAATCATCTTTATCCAGATTTCACCTTTTTCTATCAATTCATTTTGAAAAGCATAACGACATGCATCCTTGCTTCCAATGATTCCTGTTATTCCTTGATCTGTAAGGAAATCTTTCATGACTTTCCATGCCAATTCATGTGTGAATTCAAATCTTTGAATAATACCTTCTTTTTCCAAATCACTGGGATTATTGATGTTTATTACTGCTTCTTCTAGCCGTGCAAAAGCTTTGGAGAAGTTTTGGAATCTTTGCTTCCATCTCACATCTTTAATAATATTATAGAAAATGTTTCAACAAATATAAGTTTTTTGTTTGACAAATTATCCTGCTCGCTTAATAGTAGAATTAAATGAAGATGGTGTTATTAAGAATTAAAATAAATACGTGTAACACGTATATCAATATACGTAAAATACGTAGTTTTGCCACTTTTCAAATCATAACCAATACAAACAGACAATCATGAGTAAAATAAAGTTTTTCCTTCTGCTTCCATTGATGCTGCTTCTATTGCTACCATCATCAATTTTTGCTGCCACCCCGGGTTCAGAGCTTGCTTCTGTTTTGGAAGTACAACAATACAACCGCGCCATTCATATTATGGCCATGTTGCTAATTGGTTTCGGATTCTTAATGGTTTTTGTGAAAAAATATGGTCGTTCTGCACTTACCGCAACATTTTTGCTGGTCAGTGTATCACTGCCGCTTTATTTTTTTATTCACAGCCTGGAAATATTCAATGAAGCCAAGGGCGAAATTGAACTACTCATTCTGGCGGAATTTGCTGCGGCGAGTTTGCTTATCGCTGCTGGTGCTGTTCTCGGGCGTTTGAAAATGTTTCAATATATTATTCTGGGACTTCTGTTTATTCCTTTCTATATGCTCAACGAATGGGTTATTGTAGAAAATGGTCTCGATTTATTAAAAGGTGCAGTTGCCGATACCGGTGGTTCTATTGTGATTCATGCGTATGGTGCTTTATTTGGACTTGCTGTAGCCATGTCTATGACCAAACGCAAAGATCTCGAAAAACCCATTGAAGCCGATGCAACCAGCGATCGTTACTCATTACTTGGTTCTATGGTGCTTTGGGTTTTCTGGCCTAGCTTCTGTGCTGCACTTGTGCCCGTCGAAGCCATTCCTCATACTGTTGTGAATGTATTTTTGGCTCTGAGTGGCTCCACCCTCATTACTTATATTTCTTCCATCAGCTTGCGTGGTAAAATCAATGCAGCAGATATTGCAAATGCAGCACTTGCAGGTGGTGTAGCAATAGGTTCTACTTGCGATCATGCTAGTCACTCTGGTGCAATGTTAATTGGTGTTATTGCCGGTGCAGTTTCTACTTTCGGTTTTGCCCGTATTCAGTCTAAGCAACAACGTGCGTTTAGAGCTGTAGATACTTGCGGTGTAACCAACTTGCATGGAATTCCCGGAATTATCGGTGGTTTGGCTGCTATTGTTGTGGTTGAAGGGCTTAATGTTTCCTCACAAATTTCAGCTATTTTTATCACCATCGTTTCAGCACTTATATTCGGATTCCTTTCTGGAAAAATCATATCAATTTTCGGTCATCGCAATGAAGCTTACGAAGATGCCGAGGAATTTGAAGATGCAGAGGAATAATATCAATATTATTTTATAGTGAAAGAGCAGTTCCGTTTGGGGCTGCTCTTTTTTAATATGCGTTTTTTGCGGCATTCCAACATCGCACATATAGACGCTATGCGGTTTGGAATCGTCGCAAATGGCTTCGCTTTATCGACGTTTCCAAACCCGCATTTTTTGTGTAGAATATTGCTTATGCGGACGTTGGAAAGCCGAAGGCAATCCGTGGCTAAAAAGAAGTACGATCATATAGTTTCGGCGTAGACGGATCCTAAGCCGAGGGGAGGAAAGTAATATACACCCGTGGAGTGTCTGTCAAAACAAACTCCATACACTCATCGTAGAGTCCGTCTGCGATGAGTGTATGAACAACTCCGTCTCAGGCGGGTGTGTGAACAACTATGCCATTTGCAAATCATTCTGCGTCCACCACTTCGTGTTCTTAATTCTTTGTGCCCTTCGCGGCCTTTGTGGGAAACTTCCGCGTCCACAATCCACCAATTTTCACTATTTTTGTAAAACACAAACCGAAAAACAACCAACCATGCATACCTTAGTCTTATTACGCCACGGAGAGAGTGAATATAATCGTCAGAATCGTTTTACGGGATGGACCGATGTGCCATTGAGCGAGAAGGGGATTGTTGAGGCCAAAAGCGCGGGAACCATTATGAAAGAAAAAGGTTTCGATTTCGATATCGTATATACTTCGGTACTAAAACGTGCCATTAAAACCATGTTTTTGGCTGTAGAAGAAATGGATCGCTTGTGGTTGCCCGTAAAGAAAAGCTGGCGCTTAAACGAGAAGCATTATGGCGCTTTACAAGGACTCAACAAAGCAGAAACCGCTGCCAAATATGGCGACGAACAAGTTTTAATGTGGCGCCGTGCCTACGATGTGCGTCCACCATTGTACTCTGAAGCCGATATTGCAGAAATGCGCAAAGAAGCTCGTTACGAAGATGTAGACGATGTGAAATACATGCTTGGTGAATCTTTACAAGATACTGTTGAACGCGTGATTCCTCTATGGGAAAATGAAATTGCTCCCGAAATCAAGGCAGGGAAGCGTGTTCTTATTGCTGCTCACGGAAATAGTCTTCGTGGTGTAGTGAAATATCTGGATAAAAAAAGCGATGAAGAAATTCTGAAATTCAATATCCCAACCGGAATTCCTTTGGTATATGAACTGGATGAGAATTTGAATACTATAAAATCCTATTATCTGGCTGATGAAGAGGCTCTGAAAGCTGCTCAGGATGCTGTGGCAAAGCAGGGAAAGGCTAAATAATAGCAAACCTGTCAGGTTTGCTACATATGCCACAAAAAAAAACCTGACAGGTTTTTAGTACATTTGCGCTCTTATAAAAATAACCTATGACTTTAATTAAATCTATAAGTGGAATCAGAGGGACGATCGGCAGCAAAGCCGGTGAGGGATTAGATCCACTTCAGGTAGTGAAGTTTACTCTTGCCTACGGTACATATCTTAATAATAAAAAGAAAGAAGGACCTGTAACCATAGTTCTGGGCCGCGATGCACGTATATCCGGTCAGATGCTTGAAAAACTGGTTTCCGCATCACTAAATTCCATTGGTATTAATGTAATCAATGGAGGACTTTCCACTACGCCTACTATCGAACTTGCTGTAATGAATCATAAAGCTGATGGAGGAATTATTCTTACGGCAAGTCATAACCCTAAGAACTGGAATGCGTTGAAATTCTTCAATGAAGAAGGAGAATTTATCGATGCTGAAACAGGTGCTCAGGTGTTGAAAATGGCAGAGGAAGAGAACTTTACCTTTGTCGAAGAAGATCAGCTTGGTAAAGTTATAGATGACGATACATTCATTTCCAAACATGTGGATATGATAATGGATATGCCATTGGTAGACAAAGACGCAATTAAAAAAGCCGGTTTAGTGATTATCGTAGATGCGATAAATTCTACCGGAGCTTTAGCTATTCCGCCGCTGCTTGATGCACTTGGTGTAAAGAAATATAAGGTGATAAACGATGATGTAAGTGGAAATTTTGCTCATAATCCTGAGCCATTGCCCGAGAACTTATCTGAATTGTCGGCCATAGTTAGTGAGAGGAATGCACATTTGGGAATTTCTGTAGATCCCGATGTAGATCGCTTGGCTTTTGTTGATGAAGATGGCGAAATGTTTGGCGAGGAATATACATTGGTGGCCATTGCCGATTATGTTTTGAAAAATAATAAAGGAAATACCGTTTCCAACCTGAGTTCTACCATGGCACTTCGCGATATTACGCTGAAAGCCGGTGCCGAATACCATGCGTCTGCTGTGGGCGAGGTAAATGTGGTGAAGAAAATGAAAGAAGTAAATGCCGTAATTGGTGGCGAAGGCAATGGTGGCGTAATTTATCCACCTCTACATTATGGTCGCGATGCCTTGGCTGGTATTGCATTGTTTTTGAGCTTATTAGCCAAAGATAAAAGACCGTTGTCTATTCTGAAAACTACATATCCTTCTTATCAAATTTCTAAGAATAAACTGGAATTACCCCAGGGCACCGATGTTGATGCTGTGATTGAGAAAATCAGGCTACAATATGAGAAACAGGATAATAAAATGGATCTGCAAGATGGTTTGAAGATCGATTTTGGAACCGAATGGGTGCACTTGCGCAAATCCAATACCGAACCCATTATTCGTATCTACGCCGAAAGCGACTCTATGGTAAAAAGCGAATCTATTGCCAATAAGATTATGGGTGATATTAAGGAGATTTTACGTTAGAATTCTCAGGGTGACATACGGCTCACTTAATACTGCAGCATAAACTTAATAGGTAGATTAAACTGAACTCTGACGGGCTTACCGTTTTGATACCCTGGTTTCCACATACCGCTTGTGTTTGCAACAACTCTTAAAGCTTCATTGTCAATTGATGGGTATACTCCCCTTAGTACTTCTATGTCGTCAATAGTGCCATCCGGGCTTATTATAAAAGTGACAAATACTGTACCTTGTTTATTTTTCTCTTTTGCATCCATAGGGTAACGAATGTTTTCAGCCAAATAAGTAAAAAGTCCCATCTCTCCGGATTCGAATTCAGGAGCTATTTCTATTATCTCTTCAATATCCTGATGCGTTCCTGATGAGTCTGTTATAAATTTCCCGGATCTTCCAAGCCAGCTGTTGTTCTCATATTCATACGATGTTTCTAAATTCCCATCCTGATTATAACTCACTACAATCCCGTCTCTTATTAGTGGAAAAATATTCTTTGCCGTACCTATTTTAATGACTGCATTGCTCGTGTCCAAATCAAAAAATGTGAAACTATCATCATCATTTTTAAAAACATATCTGAATGTTGATTCTTTATAGATGTCATTCACATAATAATCCATTTTTATTGTAGAGTCGGGAAGAATCTCATATACAAAATAATTTCTTTGCGGATTCCATTTATTGTCGAATTTGTAGTTTTTGAGTTCAATAAAGCGACCATCTGTTGTATTACTAATACTGATCATTGATGTTGCTTTGCTTTGAACACATGGTTGATCATTCTCGTCAAAATAATAATCTCTGACATTTATTTCTGCAAGTATTTTATTTTGTCTGGTGTTAAAGTTTGCGGAATCCAATATTTCAGAGAATCGATTTTTTCTGAGAGAATCATCAGTTAGGTTGAGATTATTTTTGTACTGAGTTATATTTAAAATGTTTCCAATAGAATCATAGGTTATGACCATCCCATTTCTAACAAGTGGTATCAATTGCGATGCAGTACCGCTTTCTGTAATATTATTTGAAGAATTAAACAATTTATAAGTATATGTGTTTTTGCCAATCTTATAAAATACCATATGACTGCTTTCAATAAATACGCTTCTCTTATACATATCAATCTCATAAACAGAGTCTTTTTTTAAATTATACTGATAAGAAATGAAAGTAGGAATAGGATAAGTTCTGGCGTAATTAAAATAAAACTCCTTTTGAATAATAGGTTTCTTTTTTTCTTTGGTTACAGTTACCGTTCTTTCGGCAGATTCTTTCTCACAAACCCGGTCATACTTGTCATAATAATACGTCCCTCCTTCCTGTGCAAAAACTTGAATGGAACTGAATATAAAGAGTGCTAGTATTAATTTTTTCATGAATAGATGATTATATATGATAGTCAAATATATGAAAAATACCAGAGTCTAATAGGACACATTAAATGTTTCTGCCAATGGAAAGAAAGTTATGGATAATACATATTTCTAAGTTATCAAAAATCATCTGTTAAGCAATTCTAAGTTATTGCATTTTTCTATGGTTGAATTCTAGTATTTTTGTTTCATAAATCACAGCAATGGCACGAAAGAAACGCCGTTATAAGAAAATCACCATTGCCTTATCGGCTGAAAAAGCAGCACTTTTTGAAGTGTATTGTAAAAATAAAAAGCTTACACCAAATAAGTTTCTTCGAAAAGTGGTTGATAAAGAGTTGAAAAATTTTGATGGAATTGTACTTGAGCATCCGCCAGAACCACGCCAGTTGAATATGTTTGATGAGTAGGGGGCTCTCCCGCAGAATTAAATCTCTGCAGACCTCTCTGCAAATTAACTTTCCATCGTCCACAAAAGCGAGGAAATTTAGAAATTATGGGTGGGCATGGAAACGTTAATTTTCCGGTCAACGAATC
>JAFGWG010000045.1 GCA_016937255.1 Bacteroidales bacterium | reverse complement strand
AGCATTGCCAATAATCTGGTGCCGCGCGTAATTCATCAATACGGTCTGGTAAAAGCCGTAGAATCTTTTTGCGAGAAAGTGAATAATGCCAATTCCGTTGACATCAGCTTCAAAACAGAAAAATGCGAGCAACGACTCGATCACAATACCGAGCTGATTTTCTTCCGCATCATAAGCGAACTGATCAATAATACGCTGAAACACGCCAATGCTAAAAATGTTGATATCACCTTGAAGAAAGAAAGTGGTAAACTACAACTGATTTTCAAAGACAACGGCATTGGGTTTGATGTCGAAACCATCATGAATTCTGAGCAAAAAGGCATGGGCTTAAAAAATATCGTTAGCCGTATTCGCTCCATTAACGGAGTATATAAAATTGAAAGCAGCCCGGGTAAGGGTTTTGAAATACAAATTGAAATTGAGGCATTATGACCAATAAAATCAAGCTTATCATAGTCGACGATCATGAGATTTTCAGAAACGGCCTTAAAATGGTTTTGAATCGTCTAAAATACATCGATATTGTTGGCGAAGCTGAAAACGGTTCCGAATTTCTGCAAATGTTGGATGCAGATAATTTACCCGACATCGTGCTGATGGATATTGAAATGCCGCAAATGAACGGAATTGATGCCACCAGATTGGCTCTTGAAAAACATCCTGATCTGCGCATCATTGCACTAACCATGTTTAATGAAGACGAGTATATTCAAAATATGATTGATCTGGGGGTAAAAGGCTTTTTAATTAAAAATATCAATAAAGAAACCTTAGACAGGGCAATACAAACCGTAAATAATGGCGGCTCGTTTTACAGCGAGGAGCTATTCAGCTTTTTCACCCGTCAGCTCAGCAAAGAAACACCAAAAAAAAGCGATATTCCCGAGCTTACAAGAAGGGAAAAAGAAACCCTGCAATTGATTTGCGAAGGCTTAAGCAATAGCGAAATTGCTGATGCATTATACATTAGCGAGCGCACCGTAATCGGCCATAAATCGAATCTTTTGGCAAAAAGTGGCTGTAAGAATACTTTGAGTTTGGTGAGTTTTGCTATAAAGAATAAGATGGTGGTTATTTAATTTTCCACTCAAACCACAAGAACTAATATTTCAACATTAAGAAAGGCCGAATCAAATAAAAAATTCATCTAAAAGGACTACATTTGTATACTTAAAAACAAATTGGTATGGCAAATAAATATGTAAATTTCATCTCAGACAAACACTTTTTAGTTTGTATTGAAAACCTCTACAATTCGTATATTAAAGCAAAAGAAGGAATAAGTAAAAAGAAATTTTATAGTAATAAAATTGACACGTTCAAACTTACTTTTGATGCAAGATTCAATGACATTTCTGAAGAAACTGTGATTAAAAATGAAATTATGCGTCAAATTGATAAGTCAATCAATAATTCTATTGGGACATTTCACGAGCAGATATTAGGAGGAATAAAAGGATTTGAGATGGGCAAACTAAGTGGTTATGATATTAAAGCCACTGATAACACTCTATTTGCCGACATCAAAAACAAGCATAATACTATGAACAGTAGTGCTGCAGAAAGCTTGTTTCAAAAACTATCACGATATGCAGACACCCACAAAAAAGCAAATTGTTACTGGGTGCAAATCCTAGCAAAGAACAGCTTTTGTGAAAGTTGGCTTGGAGACATTAATGGAAAAGAATACAGTCATAGTAGAGTTTTCAAAATATCTGGTGACCAATTTTATGCTTTGTTAACAGGTCAGGATGATGCTTTTTTCGCTTTATACAAAGCTCTACCAATTGCTATTTCAGATTTCATGATGAATTTGAATAAATCAAAAAAAAGCGAGAAAAATTCAGCTCTAACTGAAATTAATAATGATAAAAAGGAATCAGGAAGAACCGTTTTTGATCAAATTACTTTTGAAAACTTTGGTTATTATTTAGGTTTCGACAAACTATAATACTCATTCAGGAACTTCACAATTGAATACCCTATCTCTCGGCCTAAATTAACTGGAACGGCATTACCAATTTGTTTATACTGCTGAGCAACAGATCCCTCAAACTCCCATTCATCTGGGAAAGTCTGAATTCTGGCATATTCACGTACAGTAAAAGGTCTGGTTTCATCGGGATGACATCTTTCTGTCTGTTTTTGTGCAGGGCTACACGTTAACGTCAAGCTTGGTTCATCCCAGCCAATCCTACGAGCCATTCCGGTTTTACCTCCACCGAGATAATAGCTACCTCCCATGTATTCTTTTTGAATATCAATTGGCAAATCACGCCAATATCCTTTAGGCGGTACTAAATCAAGCACCTCTTTTTTTGATTTTGGATATTTTGCACCATCAGATTTTGGAACATTTGTTTCATATAGTTTGCCTTTTTTTAAGGCATCAGAAAGATTGAATATCCTTTTATACGGTTTTGGATATGTATATTCTACATGAATATCTTTTCTAATTCCTACAAGAATCAAACGCTCTCTCTTTTGAGGTACTTTATAAAAAACAGCCTTAAGAACCTGCACCGGAACAACATTATATCCAATTTCATCAAGTATTGATATCATTCCCTGTAGAGTTCTTCCTTTTTCATGACTAAGAAGACCGCGTACATTTTCTCCAATGCAAATTGCAGGCGAAACTTCCTGAACTACACGAGCAAATTCATAAAAAAGTGTACCTCTGGCATCATTAAGTCCAAGCTTTTTCCCTGCATAACTAAACGCTTGACAAGGGAAGCCTCCTGTTACTACATCAACTTTGTTTTTATATTCAGTAAAACGAAAATTCTTAATATCTCCCTCCAATATATTCCATTGTGGTCTATTCTTTCTTAAAGTATTACAAGCCCATTTATCAATTTCATTTAAAGCTTCACATTTCAATCCCGCTTTCTCAAGACCAATAGCAAGCCCTCCTGCACCAGCAAATAACTCAAGAACTGAATAAGTATGAATAGGCTCAACATAGTTCGATACTTTTTCCTCCTCAATATCATCAAACAGTTTCCCCATAAAAGAGATCACATCTGTTTTTTTATAAACCCTATAATTTGAAACAGGCTCTCTTACTGCATTGAGGATGCCCTCATTATCCCATCTCCTAAGGGTCTCTTTACATTTTCCAATCAATTCTGCAGTTTCTGACAAAGACATATATTCACTCATAACCATGTTATAAAACCTTACACAATGGTTACAAATATATAAAGAATTTCTTTTCAAAATAAAAATAATTTACTCATCGCCTTAGAAAGATTATTCTCTTCACTTAAATAAGCATTCCATTGTCAGACTGTTCGCTACCAGTCCAACAGCATGTTTCCCTTTCGTTCCCCAAGTTGTAACCATTACCATATTGATGCCCTTTTTGGCTGCTTTTCAAAAAAATAAATAAAAATTGAAGTGCAGCCAAATTAATAGCTTTTTAACTGTTTTGGCTGGAGTTCAGTAATAGATGCCAGTTCGACATAAAGACGTAAGAAATATAAACAAAGAAATATCCTTGCATTTGAAGCAAATAATCCATATTTTTGATCATATTACATACTATTCATGAAGAAATTTGCATTACCAATAATAATCGTATGTCTTTTACTCTCTTCCTGCAGATACGGCAGACCTCTAATTTCATGGAAAGCTGAACCACGCCGTGAATATCAGGGTGATACAATTAGTTATGAATATATTTATCTTAAAGCAAGTCTTAGACATATAATGAGCGACGGTTATATAACCAAGTATTATTACGATAATGGACAACTAAGCTATGTAGGCAAATTTCGTGCTTCACCAAGAGAAGGTCATGGATATAAGAAAATAAAATCGAAGGAAAAGTATTGCGATTCTGACGGAAATCTAATTATAAAACAAGTGTATTTAGGTCGAAATTTAGATCGAATAGGTCGGTATGTTGAACCAAGAATAGATAAAACAATAATTTACAAGTACGGTAAGCGGGAGGTTATTAATAATAAAGATACTATTCGGTAAATAGTCGCTAGAAACCCTGCCAAACCACCGGTCGTAAAAACCGAAAAATAGCCTGTGCTCCTACCGAGGTGAATCTTGAATCGCTGCTCGCCGGCCATGGACCTCCATGCTGCATAGAAAGTCCAACTTCTACGCCTGTAGGATAGGAATTGTAAAGAACTCGACCAGCAATTTCTGCCATTTTATCCAGCAACTCACCTTGCTCATTTAGATTTTCCTTTTCGCAGAATAATGTTGCGGTGAGTTGCCCGCCAATGACATCGAGAACCTGAAAAATTTCTTCTTTAGTTTCCGCCAAAACAAGCATCGTAGATGGACCAAAGATTTCTTCGGCAATTTCAGGAGTCTCTACCAGATCAGCGGCTCGGCATGCCAATACACAAGGCACTCCTTCGGCATATTTATTCTCCGCTTGCGCTTTGCCCAAAATTTTTACGATATGGCGACTGGCTATTT
>JAFGWG010000044.1 GCA_016937255.1 Bacteroidales bacterium | reverse complement strand
GCATAAAAGTATCCATAAAGAGCAAAAGACTAATGGCAGCCTGGGATAACGACTATTTATTGTCTATTTTAATGCGTTGACCCTGATTGGTTTCCCCCATGCTGTCTGAGTGGGGTTTTTCAAATTTCTTTCAGCGTTGGAAAGCTTCTCATCGTCCCGACAGTAGGAGGGTCATGGGAAGCAAGTGCAGTAGTTTCTGCTCCGCTTGCCATGATCCACGTGCCTCGGAACGATGAAAAGCCAATCACGGCGTTGGTTCAGCATGATATTCTTTTTTGTTTTGCTGGTGGTTTAGTTTTTCGTGTATTTGCTTTTTAGTAATAAAAGCATAATAAAATAGTTGAAAAGAATCATTGTTGTCCGGTAAAAAACAAATAATTTCATCTTCATTTTTGATGCCCTCAAGCCGGGCGGGCTCAGCCTTTTTTCTTGATAAAAAAGGCTGCAAAAAATCAAGCGCTGAAGATTGAAAGCTAAACAATCACCTACGTTTCGCTAAAAGAAATAAACTCGGCAGCTCACTGCCTCAAACACTATTTCTTTTTTAACGCTTCACTGCGGTGGTTGTTTTATACGCTTTCAATCTTAGGCGCAGGGGTAAGGGTGTCATTCTCCAAATTGGTGGCTTCACCCATCAATACTTGCTTTTTTCACTTTGTAACAAACTTTTATCGGACAACAGTGATATAATATGCAAAAATGAATAAAAACGCATATAGAAATATGCAAAAACAGCAAATTTACAGCTTATTGAACATAATTATTGAGCGGGTATTCTCGGTTTGAAACTCGATGAAATACGTGCCTGTACTCAAATTAGAGACATCAATTTTCTGTCCAACCCAGTGCATTTCTTTCACAATACAGCCATTGATATCAGAAATTATTACGGTACCCACCAATTCAGATTCTATGCGTAGAAAATCCATACAAGGATTTGGATAAACCCTTATTTCGCTTTCATTTTCCTCAATCGCGGCAAACTCAAACTGTGATCTTGCAATAGAAAACTCTGAACTATTGCCATCTTGGTCGGTGGCTAACGCACAAAGAAAATCTGTTTCGTTGAGTCCATTTAATACGTCTGCCCAGTTTCCTGCACCGTCTGGAATGATAGTGCTCAGATATTCCATGCCTTCGCCATAGCCGCTTATATCAGGCTGGGCTTTGTAGATCTCTATCTTGCACGAATCTGGATATGGAGTGTCTAAACTTCCACTAATAAGCATACTCGAAGGTCCGCTCTGCCAGATTATGGTGTCAATTTCAGGGAAATTCATACCCATATTGGGTCCGTTGTCTATATCGCCTGCATCATTTGGTGTTGATCCCTGCGGATAAAGGTCAATGCCAAGCATATCGTTACTGTAAATGAAATTTCCGCTGATGCTGTTGCGTAAATCTGCAGAAGTAAGTATGGTTATGCCATTTCCTTCATTGTAGGCAATTACATTTCCCGAATCAGGAGCTATACCAATAATATTATCGCGCCCACCTTCGGCCACACGCACACCGTCGCCACCATTGGGCAGGGGATTGTTTCCGGTAATATCTGTTCCGATCAGGTTGCGGGTTATTTTATGTTTATCGGTTCCGGTTATATGAATGACAATGCCATGCTGCAGATTTCCAGATATTAGATTGCTATCTAACAGGTGATTGGTGGCAATGCCATCGATCACCACTCCATTACCGTTTGCCACAGCCTGAGTTCCGGTATAATCGGTGCCGATTTTATTGCCAAAAATATAGTTTTCAGTAGTTCCGTTATTGTAAATGAAAAGTCCGTAGCCCGAATTTCCGCTTAAAATATTGCCTTCGCCCGTGTTTTTCCCTCCCACGGTATTGTGGTTGGAACCGTCGTCAAATAGAATACCATAAGTGTTTGGAATAGCGAGTGTTCCGCTTGCATCGCAGCCAATATAATTTCCCTGAATGATATTGTATTTGGTGTCCGCTCCGATAAGAGGAAGCCCGTAGGCCACATTTCCGCTGATGATATTTCTTTCTGAAGGGTCATCTCCTCCAATTTGATTGTATTGTGTATAGGCTTCGAGGCTGAGACCGTCGTAATTGCGAAGTGCAAAAGTTCCGGTTCTATCAGTGCCTATATAATTGTTAATCACTGTATTATGTGAGGAATTCAGGAGGCGAAGTCCAATATGCTCGTTCCCGCTGATAATATTGCGCTCGCTGATAGCTGTTCCCCCAATTTGAGTATATGATGCAGAATTTAGAATTTCAATTCCAATATAGCAACCTAATGTATCGCTACCGGTATGATCTGTACCAATGTAATTTTCCTGAATTACGCAGTTTTGAGAGGTGCTTCCAGATATTTGAATTCCATAGGTGAATTCCCTAATATTGAAACCAATGATATCAATATTGGAAGCGCTCATGATGAAAAAGCAAAAATCGGTGTTTCCGCCACCATCAAGCACAATCTCCGGACCATAAGGGTTGAGATCACCGGCAAAAGAGGTTTGTGTGCTTCCATCAATCGAAATATTTGACCCCAAAATATATGGAAGCTTTGTAGCAGGGGTGAAATTGATTACCCAAATGCCTTCAGTGGCATTATAGCCTCCGTCGCTGGTTGGAATATTGAAAATGATGGTATGTGGCGCTCCGGGAGCAAAATTAGCTGTGTTTATGGCATCGTACAGGCTACCCGCACCACTGGTATTGGTATTGGTTACGGTATAGGTATTTGCCATGATTTGAAACACGGCAAGAGACAATAATATGCTGAAAATAATTTTCATTATTCCTGATTTAGAATTTCAATGATGCGACTCTCTCTGGTATTATCACTTATAATGCTTATGATATATGAACCTGAAGGAATATTCTGCTCAAAATTCAATTGGTAATCAAAAGTTCCGATTTCTATTTTCTTTTGAATTAATTTACCCTGCAAATTATACAACTCAATGCGCTCAATCTGTTTTTTACTGCTGATTTGCACATGATTCTGACATGGATTCGGGAAAACACTGAAACTCTTCTCAGGTTCTTCAATTCCTGCAATAACGGTGTGGTTTTCAGAGAACTCTGAAGTGCTTCCTCCCAGGCTGGTAGCAGTTGTTGTGACATTTGTGAGGTATGGAATGCTATATCCGTTAAACATCCAATCGCCATTGGCGTCACAGGTGGTAGAACCAATGTATTTTTTGCCTTCACCCCAGGTGAAGATGCTGTCGGGTTGGGCTTCGAAGATTTCTATAATACATCCTGCCGGATTTTCTGTATCAAGTGTGCCGTAAATCCAGAAATTAAAAGAAAGGCAGTCCCAGCTGGCATATGAAATTACTGGGGTGTTCATTAGTTCATTTGGTCCGGTATCGGTATCGCCGCCATCGTTTGTATTTGGTCCTTCCGGAAAGATTTCAATTCCCATTAGGCTATTGCTGTAGATTGAATTTTCGGAAAGGGTATTGTATAAAGTATTATTGTCTTTTACCGCAATACCACACGAATCATGATTGGCGATAGCGTTTCTATAAATATGATTGTACGACGAGCCATTCCACAGGACTATTCCAACTGTTCCGTTAGTTAGAGCTGTTAAACTATCAGCGCCCAGGCCAATATAATTGTTCGAAATAATATTTGAATCAGCAAACTCAAACATCAGGATGCCATAATGATTATTACCGGAAATGACGTTTGAATCAATAGTATTATTTGCCGGAAATGTAATTATACTAATTCCATATTCGTTTGGCATAGCTTGCAAACCGGTAATATCGGTTCCAATATAATTTCCCTGAATTAGGTTTTCGTTTGTGCCGATATCAGCAATTTCAATCCCACCGTATCTATTGCCCGAAATGATATTGCGCTCAGATGCTGCAGTTCCGCCAATAATATTGTATTTGGTGCCGCCTCCAATTAATAGTCCTGCATCGTTGGGAACGGTGTCTGTACCGCTGGCATTTAGCCCGACAATATTTCCCTGAAAAGTATTGTAATACGTTCCGGTTGTAACAATGAAAATTCCATAGCTATAGTTTCCACTCAAAACATTATTGAGAATTGGGTTGTGATTGGAACCTCCGTCTACACAAATTCCTGTGGCATTGGGTAGGGGATTATTGCCGGTTACATCCACTCCGATATAATTTCCAATCACTGGATTATAGCTGCAATTTCCGTAATATACCATTCCATATACGCGATTTCCTGAAACAATATTTCTTTCCTGCGCAGTATAACCACCGAGTGTGTTATGAGCGGCAACCGTATTGAATTCAATTCCATTGCCTTGAAGAAGCGTATCTCCTCCCAGATAGAAGGCATCAGTTCCTGTAGAATCTGGGCCAATGAAGTTATTGATAATCAGGTTGCTGTCCGAAGCTTCGACATATATACCCATTTCATAATTGGCAGAGATGATATTTCTTTCTGCATTTGTTGTACCACCAATAGTATTGCTGTGGGCATTGCTTTTAATGGCAATTCCTCCATAATTAGGCAGGGGAGCCATTCCGGTTATGTCTGCTCCAATGAAATTTCCTGTAATAGTATTTTGTCTGGTTCCAGTTCCATTGAGTACAATGCCCATATTCGTATTTCCGGAAATAATGTTTCGGTGTGCATAGGTAGAACCTCCAATAGTGGTAGAATTAGCGTATGAGAGGATGATTCCGCTTTCGTTGGGAAGGGAATCTAGGCCATCAATTGTCGTTCCTATGCGGTTTCCGTAAATTTTATTATTGGTGCTGCTTAGTCCGTCAATTACAATTCCGCTCATTGAGTTTCCGCTGATAAGATTAAATTGCCCGCTGGTGCTTCCAATATTATTAGAACTTGCATCCTGAATGGCAATTCCAACGTAATTTGGAACGGGCATCATGCCACTACTATCGCATCCGATTCGATTGCTATAAATATTATTTCCGGTGGCACCTGTAATGGCAATTCCTGCTACAGTATTTCCTGAGATCACATTGTTAAAAATACTGTTTCCCGACGCTCCGTTGGCAATGGCAATGCCGTGTTGGTTTGGACTTGCTGCAGCTGTATCGGCTCTGTACGTGCAGCCAATAAAATTTTCACTAATGGTATTCCCTGTGGCGGTAGAATTATAGATCATAATACCATATGGAAATCCGGAAATAGTAAAACCTTTGATGCTGTTGCCGGGAGAAACGAGTAAAAATGGATAATCGAAAGTGCCGTTCTTATTCAGAATGATTTCATATCCGTAAATATTTCTATTTCCCTGATTGCTTTCCTGGGTTCTAGCGTCAATATTGATATTCCCAGTTGTAATCATAGGTAATTGCGTAGTAAGGGCAATGGTCCAGCACCCGGTTCCAGCATTGTAATTTGGGTCGGTGTCGGGAATATTGAAATAAACATTATCGGCTCCTGGCGCAGCATTGGCAGTAGTAATGGCTTGACGAAGAGAACCTGAGCCGCTGTCATTTGTATTGGTTACCGTATAGGTGGCACAAACTCCTGTTAAGCTTAACAGAAAAAGGAGAATAGAAATAAAATATTTCATATTAGTGGCTTGAAAAACAACGTTATGCAGCAAATATACGTTATTCTTCTAAAGTTGCCAAAAGCTCTTTAAGTGCAGTTTTTACGGTAGGAAAATTTGTACAAACTCTTGGATCCATAATATTTCCACCAAACCCGTTATCGAGATCGGAAACACTATCAACCAATGCTTCGAGTTCCGTTTTTTTGCCTATTGGCTTAAATTCCTGTAATGTCCAAATGCAAATCACCTTAACAAAATCATCGTAATCGGGATTGGCAATGGCTTCGATCAATAAAGTTTTACATTCTTCAGTATTATAAGCTCTGAGGGCTCTGGCAGCGGATATTTGGTTGTGAAAATTTGAGTTATCTTGGAGAAAATACTTAAGTTCTTCATAAAAGCCACCCAATTTTAGGTGATAAAGCATTTCCATAGCCACATGTTAATTAAAGAAATTCTCAAGTTCGAATTCCTCTACACCAGCAGGACTTTTATTTAGGTATTCTGTTGCAAATTCAATGATATATTGTGTTTCATAAGGTTCATTATGGTAGAATTGGAAAAGAGTGGTCATGGTTTTTTCATATAATTCCGGGTCAACTAGTGCTTGATGATAGCTGTGACGATAGGTAGCGAAGACTTTGTTTTCCTCCTGATCAAGATATGCAAATCCAGAGCTAGGTGTAGAAATGCAGTAATTTCCATCTTCATTTATAGCTAGAAAAAAATAATAGTTTTCTTCTTTGTCGAATTGAAATTCAGGCCCGTGTCCGTCTGAATAGCTACAGAGGTGTAGTAAATAGAAATCGCTAATTAGGATTTCACCACTTAATTCTTTTCCGCAGATGCTTTTCAGAATATTTATTGTTGTTCCTTTTATATGATCATTTTTAATGACTTCTGCATAAACAAAATACTCAGAATTTTTAATAATTTCATCCTGCCAGGGTTCATCCCAAGTTGTAGCTTTTGCTGAAGGACTGATTAATAGAAAGAGTATAGTGATGTATATGGGGAAGTATTTCATACTTTTTATTTTTATAACGCAAAAAACCTGCCTGAATTATGTGATGCGAAGATACGAAAAGCAAAAAAAAAGCCGCTTTTCAGCGGCTTTCGTTCTCAGGAGAACCAAACGTTACAATGATCCTTCATCGTAAGCTTTCTCACCATGAAGAGAGGCATCGAGGCCTGCATCTTCATCTGTATCAGATACTTTAACAGGGGTGATCAAATTAATGATCATAAGCATTATATAGGTAAAAATGAACGCATAAGCGGCGGCGGCGGCAACTGAAATTACCTGTTTCACGAAGAAACTGCTGTCGCCATCGATAAGTCCTGCGGTTCCACCAACGGCTTCCACAGCAAAAACTCCAAGAAGGATGGTTCCCAGCACACCTCCGATACCGTGAACACCCCAAACATCGAGTGCATCGTCCCAGCCAAGTTTATTTTTAAGTTGTACAGCGAGATAACAAACGGCGCCGGCGGCAATACCAATAAGCATCGCAGCCCAAAGTGGCACAAATCCGGCAGCAGGAGTAATGGTTGCAAGTCCGGCAACAGCTCCAGTAAGCAGTCCAACAAATTTTGGTTTTTTCTCACGGCTCCACTCAATAACCAACCAAGTAATAGCGGCAAATGATGCTGCAACGTCGGTGTTTAAGAATGCGAGTGTGGTAATTTCATCAACAGCGAGTTCAGATCCGGCATTAAAACCGTACCAACCAAACCAAAGTAAACCTGTACCAATGGCAACCAAAGGAATAGAGTTAGGAGGAGAAGCTGTATCGCGACGCTTTCCAACATAAATAACAGAAGCAAGAGCAGCAAAACCTGCAGTGGCGTGAACTACAATACCACCGGCAAAGTCTTTTACGCCCCAATCGGCAAGAATACCACCACCCCAAATCATGTGTACAAATGGATAATACACGAATATTTGCCAAACAACGAGGAAAAGCAAATATGATTTAAAGGTAATACGGTTTACAAAAGCTCCGGTAATTAGCGCAGGTGTAATAATGGCAAACATCATCTGATAGGCGATGAAGATGTAAGTAGGGTATTCCTGCCCTGAGCCCGGGTTGAAAGCGTCGTTAAAGTTTATTCCGTTAAGGAAAACCCAATCGAAGTTTCCGATAATTCCGCCTTCGCCACCGCTAAAGCAGAGTGAGTATCCAATGGTAACCCACAAAATAGTGGTAATACCAAGTGATACAAAGGTTTGTACCATAATGCCGAGAATGTTACGCTTGCTGGCAAGTCCTCCGTAGAAGAAAGCCAGACCCGGTGTCATCAGCATTACAAGGCTGGTACACAAAATCATAAACGTGGTTGAACCAGTGTTTAAATCCATAATATTATTCTTTTAGGGTTTACAGACTAAATCCAAATACGAGGAAGATATCCTCTGACATTGGATTAACAATTAATGATGAGAAAACAGGTAATGAGAAATTATCTGTAATCTTGATTTCTTTGGTGGCGGTAACACCCATGTTTACAAAGCCCATTGTGTTTCCGTAAAATCCTGTTTCACCAATGTATCCGGTTAGAGGATCTGCTGCTTTGGGTTTGTTTGGAGTGAATCCGGCAAAAAATTGCAGTTCAGTTTCATCTTTGCAGGTTACAGTATAACCAAGCTCGAAATACATAGAAAGTTGATTTCCATCTACCTGATTGAAGAGTGTGCTGGTAGTGTCATCATTAATTAGTTTTGCATCGGCACCATAGAAATTTGCTGCTGCAAGAAAAGTCAAAGGAAGACTTTCAGTTCCGTTCCATGAAATAGATCCTTCAAATACATGGCCCGTGATATCACCATCGTATTCAAAATAATTGTTGAAGACACCAGTTTCATCCGGGAAGAAATAATCGGTAACTGTCATAGTCAATTTATCTTCCAGAAGGGTATAAGAAAGATAAATGTCTGCTTCGGCACCATCAAATCCCAAAAAGGAATAAGAGCCCCAGGTTCCAATGGCAAATCCGCCTTTTGAAAACTCAAGGGTTGGTTGAATGGAAGGAGCAGTTGAGAATGCTGTTCCACGCCATACGTAGCGGCTTACCATGTCACTGCTCACGGTGAATTCACCGTCTTGTGCCTGCATTGCCATTGGCATAAACAAGGCACAAATCATACTCAGAAGTAAAAATCTTTTCATAATCGTTTGGTTTTTTGTACGCAGCAAATCTATAACAGCAGATGGCTTTGTACAATCCAATGGATTACGGATTTTTTTTCAGTAAAATGCGAAGAGGGGACTACGTGATTTACGTAGGTGATTAGGAAAATGGTTGATTGGTAAAATGGTTGATTGGTTTTTTAGATCTGGTATATAATTCCTAAAGGGATTATTGTTATATTGTCTTTTTCTGTCGGATTAGATAGTTTATATACCCATTAATTAGTTTTAAACACGTAATAGTAAGTGAATCAAGTGTTTGATATTCTTTATTTGAGATGTAGTCACAATCTAAAGCAGTAGATAAATGGTCACGGGTTTCTTGTAATGAACCACGTGATAGTCTGCAATATTGAATGTTTTCCTGATAATTATAGCGACCGTATCCTTCAGCTATATTGGCGGTAGCACTTCTGGAGGCTCTAATCATCTGATCCGAAAGACGTAATTTTTCAATGGATGGTAGAGTTTTACAAAATGTCCAAATCTTTTTTCTCAATTCTCTACATTTTTGCCATACTTCAAGATCCATAAAGGATGTGTTCTCATTTATATTTATTCTATTTATAGTATTCTAAAACCATTTCCCCAATTCCCATTTCTCCAATTCCCAATTCCCATTTCCCCAATTACTATAGCTCAGCCAAATTATTCTTAATGGCAAATTTCACCAAATCAATGCTGCTTTTCAGTTCCAGCTTATTCATCATATTGGTTTTGTGGGTTTCAACGGTGCGAATGCTGATATAAAGCTTGTCCGCAATTTCCTGATTGCTTAAGCCTTCGGCAAAATGAACCAAAACCTCTTTTTCTCTTTTGGTAAGCAGACTCACTTTGTCTGGCGATTCATCAGATTGTATTTGCTTAACATAACTGCTTAGCATAATGGCCGAAATCTCTTCGTTGAAATAATCTTTGCCTTCATATACATTGTGAATGGCAGTAAGCAATTCTACTTTACTGGTGTTTTTGGGGAGATAGGATTTTACTCCAAATTTGATAGCTTTATTAATGAAATCATCTTCGGTATACATGGATAAAATCATGATTTTAATTTCCGGGTGGCCTTTATGCAGGTTTTCACAAAGTTCAAGCCCCGACATTCCCGGCATGGCAATATCGACCAAAAGTATTTCCGGTTTTTGCGTGTCGAGGGAATTCAGAAACTCTTTTGCAGATGGATATTCTCCGCAAATTTCAATGTCTTTTTCGTCTGAAATCAAAGCTTTGATTCCATCCCTAACTATGCTGTGATCGTCAACTAAAGCAATTCTAATCTTCTTCATGATTTTGCTTTTAATGGTATGTGAATGCTTATAAGAGTTCCTTTCCCGGCTTGAGATTCTATATTAAACTTCCCTTGCAAAAGTATAACTCTTTGTCGCATATTGAATAATCCGTTTCCGGGCGGATGTTTGTCTTCCGTATTGAAGCCTTTCCCATTGTCTTCAATCATGAGAAGCAAACTTTGCGATTTTTTCAGAATTTGAATATTAATGTCTGATGCTTCTGCATGTTTCGCAACATTGTTTAATGCTTCCTGAACTATGCGGTAAAGATAGGTTTTTTGCTTATCGTTAATTTGAGATAAATCTCCGTCTGCATCAAAATAAATACGCAGTCCTGTGTTTTTGGAAAAACTATTACAGAGGTTTTTTGTAGCTGTATCCAACCCAAATTCTTCTAAAACTGGAGGGTTCAGAGCTCCTGAAATTTGTCTGACTTCATCAATGGTGATGTCAATTTCGCTGTTGAGCATTATTTTTTGTTCATCCAAACTATTTGGGATGGCATTACTTAGGCTTTCGAAGTGTAGTTTTAGTGCTATGAGGCGCTGTCCAAGACCATCGTGAAGGTCGCGCGAAAGTCGCTTGCGTTCCAGCTCCTGTCCATCAAAAAGTGCCGAAAGTCTTTGCTCGCGCTCCGACCGCAATTCTTCTTCCATTTCTTTCCTGGGGCTGATATCGCGAATGACACAGGCCGAAATTTTCTCACCTTTGAAATCAATATCTGATTGTTGAATTTCAACAGGAAAAGTACTTTTATCTGATTTTACTGCAATGGCTTCAAAAGATTCTTCTTTTTTCTCATAGAACTTAGTTCCACAATGAATAATGTCTTCCATGTGAAGCAACATTAAAGCAGAATCACTGTATCCGGTCAGTTCACATAATGCCTGATTTACCAAAACAGGAACTCCGTCTTTGTGTAGCATAATGCCATCTTTGGTGGCTTCGTAGAAATGACTGAGTCTTTCTTCGCGTTCGCGCAAATCGCTGGTTTTTTTTTGCAACTGATCTGCCATATTATTAAACGATTCAGTCAATGCGCCAATTTCATCATTGCTTTTTTTCTCTACTTTTTGACTAAAATCGCCCTGGCCAATTAAAATACTGGCATTTTTAAGTTTCGTTATTGGGTTGGTAATGCTACGGCTAATCAGAATTGATAATCCAATAATGAGAATGATTAATAGGGTACTTACAAAAATAATATCATTCAATGTGCGACTAATAGGAATAGTAGCTTCGCTATAATCCATTTCTACCAAAATTGCCCAATCGAGTCCTTTAATTTTAAGTTTTTCGTATGAACTGAGTACTTTAATTCCACGATAGTCGGGAAAAATTCCTGTTCCGATTTTGCCTTGCAAAACTTCAATGCTTCCTTCGGTTTTTACTTCTGTACTTAAAACGCTTTCATCGCTGAAACGAGATGTACTTCGCATTAGAAAATCACTGCCCACTAAATACGATTCACCACTTTCCCCCAGGCCGGATTCCGGTGTTTTTTCCAGCATGATTTTGTTGATAGCATCGAGTGGAACGGTCATTACACACAATCCAAGATACTTGTTATTTTGATTATATACCGGAGTATAGAATAGAAGTCGTTTATAGATTTTCTTATCCGAGAGATGGTGAAAATCCACAATTCCCGGTTCTATTGGTTTGGATAGAAGTATTTTATTTAAGGTGTCGGGAAGATTATTTTCATTTGTACCATTCGACCAGGCCATGCTTGTATTTTTCGTCAGCAACAGCAGTTCAGAATAATATCCGGAATTTTTAAAATACTGATATAGATAAGCATTTTTGAATTCATTCAGTTCTTCTTCATGTCCCAAGTACTCATTGGTTTGCAATAATTCCAGCAAATGAATAATCTCTTTCGATCGGGCAAATTTCTCAATATCAGTATATCTGTCATTAAAAAAACTCTCCAGCTGCCTTGTTTTCACTACACGAACAGACGTAAGCTGATCGAATGTTCGCTGCAGCATTGCCTCTTTGAAGTTGATAAAAGCAAATACACCAACAGCAATCAGTGGAATGAGGCTGACCAGTATGAAGAAAAGTATAAGCCTTTGCGAGAGTTTCATGAAGTAAAGGTAGTGAATATCGCTAAATTTCTGTAGCTAATTATCTTCGATTTGGCAGATATTTGTTTTACCTCTTTCAAAATCTATTGTGTTTTTCAAGAAAATCTTTTATATTTGAAGAAATAATAGACACCTAAAAATGACAAAAAATTTGTGTTATTCATTCAATTCTGTTTGTATAACCCAAGTTTTATGGTTAATGAGTTTGGGGTATAACGAGTTATAAACAAGCTAAGTGATTCTTGATTTTTACTCGCATACACTGTTTTTTGTGGAGATGAAGAACAAAAAAAATTAAGCAGGTTT
>JAFGWG010000043.1 GCA_016937255.1 Bacteroidales bacterium | reverse complement strand
AGCTCTCTGTATCGGAGCTTTGCCTGTTCAAAATCCGTAATGTTTTGAAAATAAGTCATTGTAATGATATTATAGTTTTTGAAATTCTTCTTCAGTAATGCTGAAATGTTCCAGCAGTATCTCCAATTGCCGATGATTGAAATAATGCAAGCGTGGGTTACAGTCTTTATCGAAAAGTCGTTCTTTCAGTATTGGTGTACGCCTGATTTCTTTGCGTAGCATCTGCATGGCTGCAACTACCGATTGACAGTCGGGAAAAAGCTTGACAGCCAATTCCTGTTTGAGTATGGTTCTGCGAAACTTCATAAGCTGAAAAGTTGGGTTAGCAAATAGGAAAGCACAAAAAAAAGCCATGAAAACATGGAGAAAAGCAGGTGCATCAAGAGCTTTAATATTGCTTTTTCAGTCTTTTTATGGCTTTTGTTTATATATGGCTTGCTTTTGAGATTATTCAGGGTATATCGAACCTGCTTTTGGGAAAATGGCTGATTTTGGAGACAATAATCGGAGGGGTTTAATATGCTTTGAGGAAAAGCATGAGTATAGCAATACCGTTTGCCTGAAATGGCAACCAATATTGAATTTAAAAACGGTAATAAAACAAGATTACGCCACCGAAATGGGCTTAAATACAGAGTATAAATAAAAATATTGGGCATAATTCAACAATTATACCCTTGGCGACTAGCGTTGCTAAGATAGGAATTTTAACAGAAAATAGGTTTTTTATTCACACATATTAGCCACCATATCACACTAATGATTGCTTCTTAAAATCTCGAAGCAAAGGGTAAAAGTATCTACCAATGCTTCAAGAGTTCCAAAGCTGTTATCAAATAAAGGTGTATGTGTTAAATTATAATCACTATAATTCAAACCCTCCACGAATAATAAAATCTTGGAGCAAATTATGTACTCGGATATTTACTTTAAAAGCCGGGATTGATACACCCTCAAATTTCTCAAAATACTCCTTTGCTTTTGCTTTATCAACGGTTCTTTTTAGTTCATCGAATCGACCATATTCGTTGATATTCAGTTCTGTTACACCAGAATTCATCATATTTCTAAGTTTGTTTTCATCTAATCCAAACAGTTGTGAAATCTGACGGATTTCTGCATTCTTTGCTTTGAACTGATATTCTAAAATATAATCTCTAAATGTTTTACCACTTTCTAATGTAGCATTTCCGCTTTGTACATCATGGAGAAAAATGTTAGCATACTTTTGTTCTTCCTGAGTTAAAGAGGCAAAAGATTTATGCAATTCATCTAATGTATGCTGAATTTGTTCGCTATCATCATCCTCGTTTCTAAGTGTTTTAAGATACTTTTCAAAACGAGAGTTCATGTAATCAGCATCAATTACTCCTGTATCAATTTCAGTTAAATAGCCATCAATCTCAAATGGAACATCTCCAGAGCCAATACCACCGCCACCGCTTAACAACTCTTTATAACGAAGTGCCAGAATCAAGTAGGTTTTCTCATCTAACTTCAATTCAACCTCTCTTTTTTCCTTTCCTTTGCCAAACTCATATTGTAATTGGCTCCATTTAAAGCCTTGTATTTTTGCAGCTTCTAAATAGGCATTAAACTCCTTAAATAGTTTTGCAAACCTGCCTCGTTCAGTTAGGTCATCAGGGAGCTTTAAAAAGTCGGTAACACCTGCATTTTTGAACAGCTCGAAAATCTCATTGTAGATAGAATTTAGCTTGGTTAAGTTACTTTCTAGCTTTTGAGCGAACAAGCCGATTGGTTTATCACCGGAATATAGTTTTACAGCCCTTTCAATGTTCTGCTCCATAGTGTGAGGTAATCTGTAATAGCGAATTGTTCCGAATGGTTTATCGGGGCCGAACAAACGATTGGTACGAGAAAATGCCTGTATGATGTTTTCGTAATGAAGCACCTTATCCATATACAAGGTGTTAATCCATTTGGAATCGAATCCGGTTAACATTTGGTCAACCACAATAAGTAAATCAATCTGCTTTTCGGGTGTTCTGTCTATCCTGATATAAGGTGCTTTATGGGCAAGCCGTGCGGCAATATCTTTCTTAAATTTTGAATGGGTTGCCATTGTGAAATCCTGTTCGTACCGCTCGTTATAATCTTCCAATATCTCAACCAGACCGTCTTCTTTGAATTTCACACTGCCACCGTTGTCAATATTGGGGTCGAATAGTGCCGTGATTTTTAATCCCGGATTTTTATCTTTTATCAACCTGAAATATTCTATTGCTTCAGGTATGCTGCTTGTTGCAAAAATGGCATGGAATTTACCATCCTGACTAAGTGTTATCCAATTGTCTAAAATATCTTCAACAACTTTCTCTCGATGTTCAATTCGTTCGTATTGCGACTTAGGTAAATAATCCTCAATTCCCCTGACATACATTCCTGACGGGTCTATAAATCCCGCCATTTTTACCTTGGCTGAGTTCATGTAGTCATTGAAGATTTTTTTCTTCTTCGGGTCGGCCAATGCTTCTTTTTCATCTTTTGCCCTTGCTTTTTCAAGTGCAACAGCTCTTCTTAAATCCTTGTCTTTGTATGTTAAGACCTTATATGGGTCGAAACCCAAAACGTTTCTATCCCGAATGCCATCTGCAATGCTGTACCTGTGCAATTCATCACCAAAAATGGTTGAAGTAGTGTTCATTTTCTTTTGGTTCTCCTCGTGAATTGGAGTACCTGTAAAACCGAAAAAAATGGCGTTTGAAAAAGTGTCTTTTATTGTTGGAAGCATATTTTCACCAAAAGTTGACCTATGTGCTTCATCAACTATAAATACAATCCTTTTTGAGTTCATTAGTTGAATATCATGTGCATTAAGCCCATCATCTTCATCCTTTATGTTGCTCATTTTCTGTATAGATGTAACAATAAGGGTATTTGCAGGGTCGGCGCTTTTAAGTTTTGTAACCAATACACTGGTATTTTCGGTTGCTTGTACGTCTTCGTTTTCATTAGCAAAACCGCGATATTCCAATAATGATTGTGTTCCCAACTCTATCCTGTCCATTAAGAATATAACCTTATCAGCATCTTTTGAATTGGCAATGAGCTGTGCAGATTTGAAACTGGTCATTGTTTTTCCCGAACCTGTGGTATGCCAGATAAAACCACCAAGCAGGTTTTTACCTTTCCAATCGGTTTTTGAAACTTTATCTGAAATGGCATTGGCAGCATAATACTGGTAGCTACGCATTACTTTAAGAACGCCATCGGTATTATCAGCTACCGTATAAAATCCGATTAACTGATGTGCCATTGGAATGGAAAGCAAGGAAGAAGATATATCTTTCCAGTTATTGATAGGTTCATTGTTAAAGTCAGCCCAATGAAAATAGAAATCCTTATTGAACTTACCATCGGGGCCGGGGTTGGCAAAGTAAACCGTTTCGTCCGGTTCCATTGCAACAAAAATCTGAACCAATGAAAATATACCCGTAAAAATGCCTTCGTGTGAGTATTTCTCTATTTGATGGTACGCCTGGCTAACTGATACTCCTTGTTTTTTCAACTCCACATGAATAACAGGCATACCATTTATTAGGAGCATTAAATCGCCCCGGCGGTCGTTCAATATTTTTGACTTGCTTTTAAATGTTGGTTGTTGAGCAATTTGATATCGGCTTTGCCCGGCAGCTATCTCTCTGCGGTCGTATATTTTTAGGCTTACTTCTTTTCCAAAATGCAAAGTGTCAACAGGATTATCACGAGTTATAGCT
>JAFGWG010000042.1 GCA_016937255.1 Bacteroidales bacterium | reverse complement strand
AGCCATCACTCCATCGTCAACGAGGAACGAAGTTGTCATGGAGTCGTTGGCTATTTCGCAGGCGTAGCAAAACCTGCCAGGTTTAATACGTTTGAAATTGCGACAAAACCAGACAGGTTTAGGCCCTTGCGCAGCGGAGCTTTTCATCGTCCCGACAAAGGAGGGTCATGGAAAGGAGATACGCAAGCTTGTACATGTTCCATGATCCTCATACTTCGGGACGATGGAACATAGATTTATCTTTTTAGCTGGTTTGTATAGAAGGTGTTTGAGAAAGTCTGTCGTCACTACAAATACAAATCCATATCCGGGTCAATCTCATCAACCCATCCGGCTATGCCTTTGTCTAAACACCGAATATTTTTAAAGCCGTTTTCTCGCATTAAATCACGAATCTCAGGACAATTGATATTGCTCAAACAATAAATAACGGTTTGCTTTTCTTTATCAAGTTCTCCAAAATTTCCTCTGCGAATAAGAAACCTTGGGTGACTCTGGGCTCCCGGAATATGAGAGTGCTCATACATATGGGATTCTCTGATGTCAAGAAACTGAAAATCAGTTTTTTTGTCGAGAAGTTCTTTAAGTTCAAAAACACTTATATTATCCATGCTTTGCTCTGTTTGATGAAATCCAGAATACGACTTAGGCCAGATTTCTCTTCGTTGGGATAGAGAATACTAATGGCGATGGCAGCGAGTACGGATTCATATATTACTCCTTCTTCACTTCTCCAGTATTCAGGTATTTCGCTAATTCGTACTATATTTTCTTGTTGTTTATTTTTTTCAAAAACAATGAATTCCGGCGTACAATACAGAAGCATGTCTTCCGGTTTTCTTTTTTCAATTTCAGGTGCATTTCTGCTGCTGATCCAAATGACGGGCACATCAGTCATGTCGGCATTTTCAGCCACCAATTCATCGTCGGCATTTAGAATGCTAAAACCGTTTTTTATCACCTGCTCGGCTACAACATGCTGGCAATACGCAAGATCTTCAGGACAATGAAAGCCGAATTTTTCAGCATCATCGGGATTTGAGTTCAGAAAAACTGCGCAATTGGCCATGTCGTATGGAAGCCCATATTCAGTCAGAATTTCATTGCTGATTTCTGCAATAGCTATGTCAATTCCCGGATCGCGAAGTAAAATCTTTAAGTTTCCGGCACTCACTTTTTCTTCTTTCTCAAAAGAATATTGCCCAATTGAAAAATTGTGAGAAGACATGATGCCCTTTTCCGGATATTGATCTGTAAATAGATGCTCTAATATGCGAATAAAACTGGTTTTCCCTTTGCTGCCACTTACGGCAATTAAAGGAATACGATTTTCTTGAGTAGCAGGGAAGAGGTGTTGTAAGAATTTTTGAGTGACATTCTGAACTTCTCCTTCAGCAGGGTTTAGATGCATTCTGAAATCGGGAGAAATGAAAACTTCGCGTATGCCTTCTCCATCTTTGAAATCGTTTGCAGGATTTTCCATACAAATATCGATTCCGGCAATATCAATATTCAAAATTCTACTGCTTTTTTCAAGCTTTTCTTTGATTTTTGGGTGAATTTTCCCTGAGAAAGTTTTAGTAGATGAACCAGAAGATGGATTTAATGAAGCACCGGTTAAAATTGTGCTTCCTTCTTTTGGAATGCTATACACTGAAAAATTCCATCTGGCAATTTGCTCCAACAGTTCAAGGTCTTCGCTAATATATGATAAAGCCCCTTTGTCTCCGGGTTCGCGCAGGGGATTTTTGTTTTCTTTGGCAATGAGCTCCCTGATATTCATTTTCCCGTCAGCTTCCGGCCTGGCAGGATTCAATTGGCAGACCCCGGCAATTTTATGATTGATCATTAGAAAACGCCATACGGGAATTTCTTTTTGATCAAAGCAAATAAGCTCCCGATTTTGATAGGCTTTGGGTTTTGCTCGGTTCAGTGCTGAACTGTCGAGAAATAATGAAATATCGTTTGTGCCTCCCCGATATCTTGGCATATAAACGCCATTGGCGGTAAGGGTAGGAATATTTTCTTCAAAAATGCTATATGGAAGAATAGGAATCTCAGCTTCTTTTAAGAATTTGAGACATAATGCACGATCGAGCGCAGTATCTGAAGCCATTGCAGATGTATTCTGCGTTAAACTGGCTCTGACTTTTTTACTGTATTTTCCACTGCCCAGCTGAATCAGGTTATTATCGTCGAGGCGTTGCCAGGGAATATTTCTGAACTCTGCTTCATCGATGATGCTTTGCGTGGTTGGCCCAGGCAGCCGATCTTCGCGAAGTTCAATCAGCGACTGCAATATTTTTTCAATATCAATATCAGTTTTATTCAGGAATGAATTGATGATATTCAGGGCTGCTTTCCCGGCTAAAATACCTGCTTCTTCATCTCTAAATCTGAATATTACGTTGTAAACCGCCTCTTTCAGTGTGCTGCGGGTTTTGCCATAATTGACCGACATACCGGCAAGATTTTGCAACTCAATGGCCAAATGTTCCATTACATGACCCAAAAGAGTGCCTTTTTGAAGTCTCGTGTAAAAGCCGCCTCGAACTCCTTCAGAACAATGATGTTCAATTAAACTGGGTAGTTTTTCCTGTAAGTATTCAAAAAAACCGGGAATATCATTGGTAAATACTTCATCGTATTCGCCAAGATTAATACTAAAAAGCGCCACAGGCCCACCAGAAAAATAATTGGCGCCATGCAGAATTTTATACTGCTCGACCTTTACCGGTCCGTCAAGTATTTGATATTCCTTATTTACTATCATTTTCGTCCAATAAAACGAATTACATCGGCTTCACCTGCATGCCCGGGTCCTTCTTTAAGCTGAATGGTTTCTTCACTAATAAGTTCAGTACGAAAACAACTGAATTCTTTTAGAAGTCCTTCTTTGGTGAAAAGAAAATCGGGGTCTTTAGGTTCAAACGTATTTCGATCGAGTTGTTTTAAAGAAAAAACTTCCATAATCAGTTTGCCGCCAATATGCATGGACTCCCAAAGTTTAAGAGAAAATTCACCACGAATTTTTTGGGGCATATGGGTATAAATCAAAACGGCTGCATTATAATACTCAGGCTTAACCTGAAAATACTCTATGCTTCCGATATTGTAATTAATGCGCGTATTATACTTTTTTGCAAGTTTGATTGCTTTTTCTTTGGCTTTCTCGCTGGAATCAAAAGCATCGACTTGCCACCCACTAATGCTGGCATATACGGCATTGCGACCTTCACCTTCTGCAGGTAAAAGCATTCGACCTTTAAAGCCTTGACCATCAATAAACTGTTTCAGAAATTGGTTGGGCTCTGTTCCGTAAAAATATTCTTCTTCGCCGTATCTTTCATCCCAGCGGTTGCTCATAGTAATTCTCCTTTCATGAGGAAATCAATGCTTAATCCAGGCCCAATTTCACTGGCTGGTTTTCCATGGCGGAATATACGCAATGGACGAGTCCCATGCAATGATATTTTTTCATCTTCCACTTCAAAGTAACAGCCTTCTCGTAAGCCAGCCACATACATATCTTGATTCACTGTTAGGAATTCCAGAATTCTTTGCTCACGGGTTTCGCCACCATGTCCTTCAGGATTAGCATCCAGATAATGAGGATTGATTTGGAAAGGAATTAAATTAAGACAATTAAAGCTTTCCGGCTCAATGATAGGCATATCGTTGGTTGTGCGCAGGGAAGGGCAGGCAATATTAGATCCGGCACTCCAGCCTGAATAAGGCATTCCACCCATAACCCGTTGTTTGATGGCATCCATGATTTTGTTTTTGTGTAGGCTATATACCAAATGGAAAGTATTTCCACCACCTACAGCAATGGCTTCAGCATTTTTCACAGCTGCAACAGGATCAGCTTCATTGTGGATGCTGTATAAGCTCAGACCAAGTTCTGCAAAAACACCGGCTACACGTTTTTCATACGCATCGTAAGAGGCTTGCAGCCCATCATCACTTAGGTTTACACCTGCATAAGGAATGAACAGAATTTTGCTCACATTATGCTTATTGTAAAAATCTTTGATATGCTCTCGGCACCATTCCAGATAAGGTTTTCCAGCCATTGTGGAATTGCTGATTAGTAACATCTTTTTCATAGAAATATCTTTTTAGGAATCAAATTCCGGTTTATTCTGAACAAATATAGCAAGAAGATTTATGATGTAAGATTTATGATTTTAGATTTAAGAAGTTTTGTGCATAATTAGCAGTTCATAAATCATAGCTCATAAATCAGAATTCTCAACCGCCTCATTCAAAAAGTCATTAAAGGGTTTTTGTGTTTTGAAAATCTTCATCATGTTTTGAAGAAGGTCAGGATCGGTCCAAAAAGAGTCTTCTACTCTGTGAGTCACTGCATAGTCTTTATTTCTGATATACGAAATGGCGGGGTCTTCTTTGTCGTATCCCTTGGGTGCAGTTTTAAGTTTTTCGCCATATATTTCAGGGAATATGCTTTTAAATTCTTTTTTGTTGATAATAGCCAAATAATCGTCGAAATTATAGGAAATTTCTTGTCTAATGGCTTCAAGCTCTTCTTTTTCCGGTCTGTAAATTCCACCACCAATAAAAGAGTTCCCGCCCGGTTCAATATGTACATAAAATCCTGCAAGTTTGCTTTTTCGGCCACCTTGCGCAAAGTAGGCTCCAAAATGATTTTTATAAGGCTCTTTATTCTTGGAGAATCTTGCATCGCGGTAAATTCTAAAAATACAGTTTTTGGGTTCTAAGCCTATAATGCTTTCATCTATTTTGCTCAACAGCGATATTATCTTTTCTGAAAGATCTGTAAATTCAGCTAAAGCCTTTCTATATTTGCTGTCGTTGGCTTTAAACCAATCGCGATTATTATTTTCATGCAGCTCTGTTAAGAAATTTACAATGATTTTGCCGTCCATATTTTATCTTTTTGTAAAAATACTATGGATTTTTTAATCGGAGAAAGAAGACAGATATTTATCAGTTTTTCAATAAAATATACCCATTTAGTGAAGTGGCAATTAATAGCCAAATGATATAGGGAGCTAAGAGCAGCGCAGCCCATTTAGTTTGAGGCAGCCATGCAAAAAGCATATAAATCACTACGGCAGTTAGTAGGGTAATGATAATTAAGCCCGGTAAAACAGAATGATATTTGAAAAATACAGGACTCCAAGCCACATTTAATATCCATTGCAAGATGAAAATTCCAATCAGAATATTTTTGTTTTCAGCTGATTTCAAAGCCAAAGGCATATAAAATGCCAAGCAAATCATTATGGTGGTCCATGCAGCGCCAAATACCCAACCGGGAGGTGTCCACGGTGCTTTAATAAGATTGACATACCAGTCTGAAGGCACACCTTTCGATGTGAAAAGACCACCCAGCCCTAATGCTGCAAAATTGAGAGCCAAGAAAAGTAGAATGCGTAGTATCATGAGATAAAGATACTGATTTGTTTCTAATTTTTACTACAAAATATATTTCTCAATATATTTACTCCCCTTCAGATTGGTATTCTGCCGATTTGAAAATAGGGGTCCAACGCTTGATGATCTTCTTGCTTATTTTGTCTTTTTTGACTGCAATGAAGCAAATATGGATGTATTTTTCTCTGATACTAATATACCAGAGTTGTGATTCAGAGTAGTTTTCGTCATCAATATAACCCGGACTCTCTATTGTGAATAAAATCCATGAACTTTCCTTTTTATCAATAAAGGTTAATTTGGATTCAGGTGCGGTCTTGAGAACTTGCAGAAACATAATATTCATTAAGGTGTCGACCGCTCTATCTCTTGATCCAAAGGATGTAATATTGACCAGTTTCGACCAATTTTCTCCATCCTCACCAGCTAGAATATATTCTTGGAAAAACATCTCATTGTTGTTACTTTCTGACAAAATTTCCCAGTTTTCATTTTCTGGAAATGTCAATATGACTTTCTCTTGAGCTGAAATCAAGGTGAATGTGAAAAGTAGAATGCCGATTAGAAGCGTCTTTTTCATGAGTTCTTATTACTTTTATCTCTGAGTAAAAACTTTTCTGAATTTACTAGGGAGGTCGCTTTTTATGTCCAGCATTTCTTTGGTAAACGGATGCTCAAAACTAATTTTCGATGCGTGCAAAAACATACCACGTCCTTTGGGCATCATACCAGGAAAGCCGTAGTCGGGATCGCCAAGTACAGGAAAACCTAACGAAAACATGTGCTTTCTGATCTGATGTCGACGCCCGGTTTCTATCTTCAGTTCAACCAGATTAAGAAACTTGTATTTTTTTGATTCCCATTGATTGATTCTTTTGAATTCTGTAATGGCATTTTTTCCGTCAATCGCTTTGTCAATTCTTCCCGATTCTGGCATTTCTCCAATGCAAATGGCCGAATATTCTTTTTCTACTTTGCGGTCTTCAAACAACTTATTTAAGAGACGCACGGCTTCGGCAGTTTTGCCAATCAGTATTATTCCCGTGGTTTGAAAGTCGAGGCGGTGTATGGCTTCCGGGAACTTCAATGCATCTTTTTCGGTGCTAAGCGTCAAATTGCCCGATAATGCATTTTCTAATGTTCTTTTTGTGTTGCCACTTACCTGAATTCCAGAGGGTTTGTTGACTACTGCAAGAAAATTATCCTCAAAAAGAATATTTATCTTCAGTTCAATTTCAGGGCGATTTTTTTGCTCATCCGGATAAATCTCAAGCACATCTCTGGTTTTAAGAATATGATTGGTTTTGGCGCGACTGCGGTTGATGTGAACCAGCCCTTTCTCAATAGACTTCTTTGCACTTTTCCTGCTGGGAAAATGATCGTTATGTGTTCCGAGAAAGTCAATTAAAGAAATACCTGAATGTTCTTCTTCAATTTTAATATTCAGAACCGGCGCTTTTGGGTTTTCTGTATTTTCCATGGAAGTTAATTCTTCTTCCAGGTTTTCTTATACATCTTTTTGAAATACTTGAGATATTTTTCGCCCTCAGTGTATTTCAATATATTGATATTATAATCAGTTCCCGGATTTGCAATTTTATCTCTAATGGCCATTTTTGAGGCCAGCTGGTTTTGAATGTTTTTTGTGTATTTTACAGGATAATTACGTTTCATGAGCTCTTTGAGAAGAATTAAAGATGAATCGTAATCCTTTTCCCTAATGAAATAATCAACGCCGTAAAACACAAAGTTAACATCTGAACTGTTTTGAATAAAACTCAATGTGGTGGCGTGATTTAGTCCAAAAGTATCTATTCTGTTGGTTTCGTAAAAAACACCTGTAATCTTCAATTTGTTAATACACTCGGTATAGTTACTTCTGGCAGCGAGATCCATGACACTGTTCATTTGATTCTGATATTCCATGGCTGGCTTTATTCTTTGCTTTTCATTTCGAGCAAATGAATTGTCAATATTGCAAAGCAAACTGGCATTGCTAACATCAATGGCCTGCTGATAACTTTGAGCAGCTGAACTGTAATCTCCACGACTGATTTGTTTGCTGGCTTGATCGAGTTTGGCTTTGTATTCTGCTTCTGCATTAGCACATTCTTGCGAAAATATCTTTTCTTTCAATGCCAACAACTCTGTTTCAATTTCTTTGTCTTTTTCTAAGCCGTAAACCTTAACGTCTGTGCTAGCCTCAGCATACAAAGCACGAGCCTCTGTAAGTTTATTGCCCCAAGCTTTAACCTGCCCATCTTTGACTTTTTGCATGGTTAAAGGTTTGGCTGCAATGCGAATGAAAATATCGAGACTATCGTTTTTGCTAAAATTATAATCGTTTTCAAGATTTCTGGCTAGTAGAAAATTGGTTAATGCTTTTTGGTTGTCAGACGAATTTAGTGAGTTCTCACCATCAGAAATAGCAATATCGTATCTCTGTTTTTTGATTTTTGTCATGACCGACATGGCTGTGCTGCGGTCTGAAACATCTCGTGTATATTGCTCTTGATAATTCAGCGCATCATTACATAAGTTTTCTGCATCGTCTAATTTGCCAGCTTCAAGAGCAATTCTTGCGGCATCGGTTTTTTGACGGTAAATTCCATTCCTTGAAAATTTAATTCCTGAAGCAATATCATCTTGCTTAGTAAGCGAAGGATAAGTTGCTATCAGACTATCGGCTTTCCCAAAATTATAAAGAGCAAGTTCGAATTTATTCTCACGATTGAGCTGGTGGCCACGATCGATATATGCGCGGCTTAGCTTGTCCATCAAATTCATGCTTTCGGTAGGGGCTATGATTTGATCTTGGTATTGTTTCTGGTATTCCAGACTCTGATTGATATAATTTCCGGCAATATCAAGGCGCTTATTCTGCATGGCTTTTTCTGCCACCTGTAAATAACTATGATATATTCCGTATCTGGCTTGCGACAAACCTTTATAAAGGCGATCATTACATGTCATTCCCGGCGTTGTAGTGCAAAACCATTTGGCAGATTCAAATAAATCAATGGATTCGTTAAATTTTTGTTCGCTTGTTTGTCTCTCACCCATGCTTAATAGCTCATTGTACACATCGTTTCCAAGCTGTATTAGCAACTGCTGAGTAGAAGGATCTGGATTCATTTTGAGCAATGCCAGATTAATCATTTGTGCGGCAGTATCAACCAGTCCGTTATTGAATAGCATTCGTGCAAGTTGATACTCTGCCGGTGCGTAAAAAGGATTAATTTGTAGCGATTTATTGTAATATCGCTCTGCTTCGCTAAGATTACCCTCTGACATGAAATCGTTTCCTCGCTGATAATATAACATGTCGAGAACAGATAATTGTTGATTCAACTGAAATCTTTTTTGATTAGCTTGCTGTTTTAAGCTTGTCATTTTATTCAGAAAATCAATAGGATCATTGCTATGAAGATTCAGATTCTCAGGAAAATGAGCACTTTCAATGCTGATGATATCTGCTTCGATTTCTTTTAATTCTATATCGTGAAAAGGTAATTTGTCGATATTATCAATGTTTATTTGCTGAACTACTGCAAACCCGTTTCCAATAATAGCATCACTTAGGAAATAGTCGTTTATATAAGCCATATGTTGTTGAAACTGCGACTTGCCTTGCTCATTATAAAACATTTTTTGCTCAGTAATTTTAAGAATATACTGAGCATCACTTACAGTGTCGCTAAAAGCTAATTCAAGAATGGGATAATACCCAAGATTTCCAGTCAAGCTGGTTGATCGGTAGGCTTTATGCAAAATTTCAATTTCAACAGGTCTGAGATTATTCCCTTCGTTTCTATATACATACACTTGGTAGTCTATTTCGTTGGGAATTAGCATATTGGCTACATTAATTCCGCGATACAAAATGTCTCCATTGGCGTCGAAGTCTTTAATTTCCAGATAGATTTTGTAGTGATTTGAATCGAGTTTAGTAAGCTTTTGTTGTAGTTTATAAGTGACTTTGAAGCTTGTGTAATCGGTACGTTTGGGAATGGATTTGGCAATTTCCTGAATAATAAAATTGCTATAGAAATCTCTTGCACCTGGAGATGCAATATAGTTGAACTGCTGAGAATAAGAAAACTCTTTATCAATAATAGTTGTTTCTTGCGCAGTTGAATTCAACGTTTGAAAAAGTATCAGCAGTATGCCGACAAGTAAAATATATAGTCTGTTCATAGCATTCTTTGCTTTACCGAACAAAAGTATATAAAATAATGCCAGACTTAAATGTATAAATTCACAGGATGTTCACATATTGGTGTTGATACCGGAAGGAAGTAAGATTGAAAAAGTAGAAAAGTAGAAAAGTAGAAAAGTAGAAAAGTAGAAAAGTAGAAAAGTAGAAAAGTAGAAAAGTAGAAAAGTAGAAAAGTAAAAAGCAGAAAAGTGAAAAGTTCGTTTTACGTTCCCCGTTCTCCGTTCCCCGTTTTACGTTCTCCGTTCTACGTTTTACGTTCTCCGTTCCCCGTTTTACGTTCAACGACCTATACTTCTACCTGAAAATCTCTTAAAACCTCATTCAGCGAAGTTTTCTTGTCGGTGCTTTCTTTTCGCTGTCCTATAATGAGGGCACAATTTACATTATAGCTGCCACCGGGAAATTCTTTAGTATAGCTTCCGGGTATCACAACAGAGCGTGGAGGAACATAGCCTTTATACTCTTTTTTATCTTTTGTGCTTACATCGATAATCTTTGTGCTGCCGGTAATTACGGTATTGGCTCCCAAAACAGCTTCTGTGCATATTCGTGCACCTTCCACCACTATGCTGCGTGAGCCAATGAAACAGCCGTCTTCAATAATTACAGGAGCAGCTTGCAAAGGTTCCAGAACGCCGCCAATGCCAACGCCACCGCTGAGATGTACGTTTTTGCCAATTTGTGCACAAGACCCAACCGTTGCCCATGTATCGACCATGGTTCCACTATCAACATAGGCGCCAATATTTACATACGATGGCATAAGCACCACGCCGGGAGCTATGTAAGAACCATAGCGCGCAACCGCATGAGGTATTACCCGAACGCCTTTTTCCTTGTACCCCGATTTCAGCGGAATTTTATCGTGAAATTCGAGCGGGCCTGCCTTGATCACTTCCATTTCGCTGATGGGAAAATAGAGAAGCACCGCTTTTTTTAGCCATTCGTTTACTTTCCAGTCATTGCCGACTGGTTCTGCAACACGCAGGCGACCGGCATCAATTTCTTCCAGAGCAA
The DNA here is from genome assembly GCA_016937255.1 of Bacteroidales bacterium. GTDB lineage: Bacteria > Bacteroidota > Bacteroidia > Bacteroidales > DTU049 > BM518. The sequence goes on along the minus strand of JAFGWG010000042.1, from coordinate 10,550 downwards.
AGAGTACCGCATCTTTGTATTCGGCTTCCTTTAGCAGATCACGATTATCCCATGCTGAATTGATTTTTTCTATGTAAGGCCTCAGGAGGTTTTTCATAACAAGAGTTTCTATTGCAAACTTACGAAAAATTTGGTTTCTGATCGATATTCAATAGTCAGTTGGATGGGGTTAATAAATAAGAACACAATTCAGAGAGTTATAGAAATCGTTTTATACTTTTGTGGAAATAATTATTGATATGTTAAAAATTTATTTCACCTTGTTTTCATTATTTTTTGCGTCAATCCTGTCCATTGCACAGGATTGCGATTGTTTGAGCAACTTTGAATGGGTTAAGAAAACTTTCGAAGAAAATGATGCAGGTTTTGAGTATGCAATTAGAATAAAAGGCGAACAAGCCTATATTGACCATAATGAAAGAATTCTTGAGAAAGTAAAAAAGGCTGAAACACTGTATGAGTGTACTCCGGTATTATATGAATGGCTGACCTTTTTTCGTTCAGGTCATATTGCGGTCAGGATCAGTGAAGAATATCAGCTGGTGAATAATAGCCCGCAAACATTTGATCAATTTCCTGACTGGGAAACATATAATATTGACACAGAAAGCTTTCAAAAGTACTTAGACGGTAAAGAAGCCAGTGATTACGAAGGAATATGGCTTTCAGAACCTTATACTATCGGAATAAAAAAGGTGAAGGATGAATATATCGGATTTATCATTGAATCGGGTTTGGATATATGGCCACAAGGGCAGATTAAACTCAGATTTACCATTGACGGAAATAATACCAATGCCGTATTCTATATGAGAAATCATTTGGCAGTTGAGTCGAAAAACGTTTCATTGTTGGGAATGAATTATTTACAAATTGGGAATTTCTATTTTAAAAGACTATACCCTGAACTTGAAAATGAGCCCATTTATGATCAATATTTCAGGATGCTGGATGCTAGCTTGCCTTATGTTGAGCAGCTTGATTCAACAACATTGTATTTCAGAATACCATCATTTTATGCTTCACAGAAACATGCGATTGACAGTGTAATAGAAGTAAACAGGGGTAAAATTCTGCAAACCGAGAACCTCATTATAGATATTCGAAGCGGAACAGGAGGCAGTGACATGAGTTATTCTGAATTGCTCCCGATTTTATACACCAATCCAATTCGTGAGGTAGGGGTAGAGTATTTGTCAACACCTCTCAACAATCAACGTATGCTCGATTTCATTAATAACGTGGAATATGGCTTTGATGAGGAAGATAAAATATGGGCGCAGGCAGGTTATGATACATTAAGTAAGCATTTGGGAGAGTTTGTAAATCTGGATTCAAATGTTGTTGGCATTATTACTTTTGATACAGTATATCCTTATCCCAGAAATATAGGAATTATTATTAATCAACAAAATGGCAGCACCGATGAGCAGTTCCTGCTTGCTGCAAAACAAAGTAAAAAAGTAAAACTTTTCGGAACAACCACATATGGCGTTTTGGATATTTCCAATATGTATTTTGTGACTTCTCCGTGCGGGGAATTTGAATTAGGGTACAGCCTTTCAAGAAGTATGAGGATACCTGGCTTCACAATAGACGGTAAAGGAATACAACCAGATTATTTTCTGGATAGAAGCATCCCGTTTTACAGTTGGACGACTTTTGTTAAAGAGATACTTGAAGCACAATAGTTTTAGAAAATTGGTCAACCTATTTTAGGATCGGACATCGGACAACATTTCACCTTCTACTTTGTATGTTTATGCCATCAATACCTCTTCCACCCGTTTTATTTCCTCAGTCATTTCAGCAGGAAATGGGAAACGGGCTGTGTATTCCACTTCGCCGGTTCTTTGCAGTGTGGAATAGGTGACTTCGAGCACCTGAAGTGTTTTTGAGACTTTTTTAATTTTTGATTTTTTTATATATGAACCCATTTGCGACCAGTTGTGCAGGTTTTCGTTAATGATTCCGCCTTCTTTGGCAATAATCACATCTCCTTTTATGGTATTTCCTCTGTTTCTGGCAGAAATTATGGCAATGCGACTTACGATATACATCAGTGCAATAAGTCCAAGAATTATCAGGGAAATAATGGAGAAATCGAGCCCGAGAATGATCAGAATAATTCCTACCAGTAAAGAAATGACTGAAATGATCCAGAAAATGGCTCTGAAACGTTCAATATCTTCTTTGCGATCGTATTCTGCATATTCTTTGTGCATATGTGCAGGTACTGTCCATCGGGCAATGATGTTTTGAAATTTTGACAGGCGATTAAACATCCTCACATATTTCATCAGCACCAAAACAGTTATTATGGCCATTATAAGTACAAAGCCTCCGCCAAATTGCAGTGCGAAACCTCCTTCCATGCCATCAATATCGGCCATGCCGGGAAGTAGAATCATAAACAGTCCAACTGCACTTAATCCCAACCCCCAGCGGGTAGCCCAAATCTTGTATTTATTGCGTATTTTCATTGAAATAAAATTATAGGTCAAAAATAATTGAATATTTCAATATGTGTATAATGAATTCATATGGTTTTTTTCTTATTTTTACAAGGTTCTAAATAAATAACCAAGTTTTTTATTATGAGTGTTGAAATGAAGTCATGTGTTGTCTGTGGTGCCGAGATTGCCGGTGCTGCCAAGTTCTGTACAGTATGCGGAGCAAAGCAGGAAATTATTACACAGTTTGAGGAAGAAATCCCCGTTTCAAAATGTCAGTGCGGTAATGAACTGTTGCCTGGCTCGAAGTTTTGCACCAAATGTGGTGCGAAAGTGGAACAAGATGCTGCAGCTATATCTGAAAACACTTGTGTTTGTGGTGCGGAACTTGTTCCAAATGCGAAGTTTTGTACAAAATGTGGAAAGAAGCTGGGAGAGGAAACTCCGAAAGAGAATATTTGTACCTGTGGTGCCGAACTCATGCCCAATGCAAAGTTTTGTACCAAATGCGGTAAACAAAATATAAAGCCCGAAGAAAAAGTTTCGGTCAAAGAAATACTTGTAGCTAAAACTCCTGTGAAAGAAGAAATTCTTGTGAAGAAACAAGATGCTCCGGTGAAACCATTGACTACATCTGCTCCCGTTCAGCCAAAAAAGAAAAAGTCGTTTTTCAAATACGCAGCCATTTTTATCATTGTAGCAGTAGTGGGAACTGCAGCTTATTTCGGCTATCAGCAGTACATGACCGGGGTAAAAAAGAGTCTGCTGCTTGAACAAAAAGTGACTGTTTCTGACGAAGATCAAACCATTGCCTATGAAGATGAAATTTCGGTAAAAGTGCCGTATGGGCTTATTGAGCAGGAGCAAACCATGAGCATTTATTCGGTGCGTGGACTCGAAGAAATTGAGGGATTATCAATGCTTGGCGCATACGATGTAACCATGAGCAGTACCAACGAATTTGATGGCTTTTTGGAAATTACCATAACCTACGATCCTGCTGATTTGCCCAATGGTGCTGATGCTGAGAAAGATCTTTTTTGCATGTACTTAGACGAAAAAGACAACGAATGGAAAGCACTTCCTTATGATGTTGATGCTTCAAAAAATCAAATTACCGTTTATACCAATCATCTTACAACTTTTGCACCTTGGGCCGTTTCTGAGCAAGTTGAACCCGGCCCGATGATGAAAGTGGCTCACGTAAAATTTCCGGGTGGAAAATTTATGAGCGATGAGGAAGTGAAAAAAACCATGGAGACCTATGCTGAGACAACACCTGGCTCAGCGTCAGCATATCAGGAAGGTTGGTCTAAAGTAAGCGAATGGTTTGGCATTACCGCTGCGGTTGGAACTTTCGCCGAACATGGTCTTGAAATGGGTGCATTGCAGGGAGTAAACGAAATTGCAATGGAAGTGGGACTTGGCTTCGCAATGATTCAGTGTGCCATCGATATTTCTCAGGGAAAAACCGGTAAAGCCACACTCGAATTGTCGAAAAATGTATATAACTATTACGCCATTAAATTTATCAATACTTCGGCCATAAACCTTGCATTTGTGGGTGTTTTTGTGATCGACTGGTCGCTCAATAAGTTTATTCAGGAAGCCATTAGCGGTAGGGTCGATATTTATCAAAAAGCTTACGATCTGTATTATAAAGATAAACGTAAAAATGAAAAAATAAATAATCCATGGTGGTATAAAAAGCTGAAAAAAACAATGAAATCGGTTAAAAATCCTGCCGATGCCTCAGCAGATATTCAGAAACTTATTCACGATTATGTTTGGGAATTTTGGAGCGATGAAACTGTAGTGGCTGCTTATATGGATAAAGTTACTACCGGATCGGGTTTTACAGGTGGTGGTTATTTAAGCGAGCAGCTGAAAAAAGATATTTCCGACGTTCATTTTGCTTCTATTATAAAAACTCTGAATGAAACAAATGTTTTTGAGCGAATTGTGAAAGAACTGCGACTTGATATGCAGGGTAAATTGTACGATAAACTTTGTGCTATTCAAAAGAAAATGAATCAGGTGCACCAGATTAAGGTCGTGCTTAAAAAAGACGATGATTCCGAAGAATATGATGATGTTGGTCTGAGTGGGCTGCCAATTGAATTTATAATTTCCAATAATGCTCATGGCGAGCAATGGAAAGGCAAAAGCAATAAAGACGGCGAAATGGATTTTTCATGCACTCTTCTTGGTTATATGGATGCCGGCGCTCCAAAAACAGTTGAAGTTACCGTGGAAGGCCCGGCCGGAAAAGAAGAGGTTTTTAGTGGGGAACTGAAGCTGGCTGAGGCCGGAAAAACTACCATTGTAGAAATTACCATTGGTTCTCCAGCTCTCGAAGGCGTTTGGTCGGTCGAGGGTAAATGTACTTTTGCAGATTTAAGTGCATCGCTGCAGTATTTCGACAACGGCGCTGATATCTATGGCGTTGATCAATCGGAAATGGATGCTGCCAAAAAGGAAACCGCAAATGCAATGATTGGTAAGAAATACCCTCTGCCCGATGTCGATTTTGATATGATAGCCAATATTTGGAAAATTTCTCGAAGTGGGAAAACTTATACCATTACCAGCCCCACTTTTAATGATAAAAGTAGAATCGGTGGGTCGGAATATGTGATTGAGTTTACGGGTAAAGATACTTTTACGGGAACCATGGAAAGCTGGAGCGGATTTGGTGGCGAGTACAATGTGTTTAAGTATGATATTACCGGTAAACGAAAACGTTGATTTTAATTTTTAACACCTTCAGAGTCGTTCTAACACTGGGCTTACGTCCCTGAATTGTGCTTCAAAATTCCTTTAGAGTTATTCCTGTCGTTTGGGAAAAGGTCGGTTTCTTTTTTTACTACATCATCAAATTAGGGTGAATGGTTAACTATTTGGGTTAAATGGTTTATTTTTTCTGTTAATCAATTCACAACTTGTTAATATATAGTGCATAAGCAATAAAATATATATTTAAATAAGTTGATAATCAGATTATTATTTGCCATTATGAGAATATGTTCATAACTTAGTGGCGATTTAATCGCAATTCAAACAAAAAACTTTTTAAAATGAAAAAGACAGATATATTGGTCATTGGAAGCAGTGCTGCTGGATTAGTTGCTGCACTAAACGGAAAAAGGATGAATCCAGAAAAGGAAGTCACTGTAATTACAAAACAGGCTAAAACTATGATTCCTTGTGGAATTCCTTACATTTTCGGTTCACTAGAATCGAGTGATAAGAATATTTTACCTAGCAGTACGATGTTTGAGGCTAATGGAATTACAGAAATGATTGCTGAAGTTTTAAAAATTGATAAAGACAATCGTAAAGTAGTTTTATCTGGCGGAGAAGAAATTACGTATGAAAAGCTTGTAATAGCAACCGGATCTCAACCTATTTCTCCAAAATGGTTGCCAGGTATTGACAAGAAAAACGTTTTTAGTGTCCCTAAAGACAAAGTCTATATCGATGAAATGAAAGCGAAATTGCAGGGATTGAAACGCATTGTTACCATTGGCGCAGGGTTTATTGGTGTTGAAATGTCGGATGAATTGAATAAAGTGGGGAAAGAAGTGACATTGATTGAGCGCTTACCTAATATTCTGGGTCTTGCATTTGATGAAGATGTTGCGGTTCGCTGTCAGAATGTGCTAAGTGAACGCGGTGTAAAAATTATGACAGGGGTTTCTGTAAAGGAAATTATTGGTGAAGACTCTGTGAAAGGTGTATTGCTTGAAAATGGAGAAAGGGTTGAGGCAGATGCCATTATTCTTTCGCTCGGATATATTCCTAATGTTGATTTGGCCAAAGAAGCAGGTTTGCAGATTTCAGACCGTGGTTGCATTATGGTTGATGAATATATGCGCACAGATGAGCCCCATATTTTTGCTATTGGCGATTGCGCTGAAAAACGCGATTTTGTGACCCGTAAGCCCAGTTGTATAATGTTGGCTTCTACGGCTTGTGCAGAAGCGCGGGTAGCTGCAATGAATCTGTACAAATTATCAGCCATTAAAACATTTAGCGGAACCATTTCCATCTTTGCCACAGCCATTGGAGATCATGGTTTTGGTGTAGCCGGACTTACTGAAACCATTGCACAGTTGGAGAATTTCGATTATGTTACCGGAGAGTTTGAAGGAGTGGATCGTCACCCGGGTTGTTTACCTGATGCTCATAAGCAATTTGTGAAACTTATTGTAGGTCGCGAATCAGGTGTAATTCTTGGTGGTGAAGTAGCCGGTGGACTTTCTGCAGGAGAATTAACCAATACCATTGGAATGATTATCGAAAACAGAATGACTGTAAATTCATTGCTTCTGCTTCAAATAGGAACTCATCCACTGCTGACTGCAAGTCCGGCGGGATATCCGTTGGTAAAAGCTGCCGAAAATGCAGCCATGAAAATGATGAAATAAAAATATTTTTGCATATCCAAAACCTCCTTTGTTATTCATTGGGGGTTTTTTTATTTTTAATGATAACCAAATGTATTCTATATAAGGTATTACATTTATTTGCTTTCAGTATTCATTAGTTATATATTTGCTTATAAAAATAAATTTTGAAGAACATGAAAAAGAATTTTCTGGTAGCATCTTCCGGATTTGTACGGATGATTGTATTTTTTGTTTTGTTTGCAACATGTATTGGTGCTGAAGCCAATAATGTTCATATTACTAATGTGACCAACACAAATCCGGGGGCAGCCGACCCGATTATTACTTTCGATATAGCTTGGGATAATAGCTGGCGTGTTTCTACGGGCCCAAATAATTACGATGCGGTATGGATTTTTGTTAAATACCAGCAAGTTCCAACAGGTTCGCCAAATTGCGAATCGTATCAAGAGTGGCATCATTCAAAGATGACAAATGTCCCTGGCGATTTTAGCGTCGGAGCTCCTCTTGAGATTGTTTATGTTGGCGATAGTATGGGCATTTATGTTCAGCGCTCAGCAGATGGGGTGGGTAATGTTTCAACTACGAGTGTTACTATTCGCCTCAATCTCGATGTTCCTGTCGCTCCTTTTGACCCGGAATTTAATTTTAAGATATTTGGAATAGAAATGGTTTATGTTCCCCAGGGTGATTTTGAATTGGGCGACGGAATTAGTACCAATACTTTTAATAGTATCAGTATCACAAATACTACTACAACGCTTTCATCAGCAACTGTAGGAGGAGGAATTCATCAAACTATTCCTTCTGCTTTTCCAAAAGGATATTCTGCTTTTTATTCAATGAAATATGAAGTGACTCAACAACAATATGTCGATTTTTTAAATACTCTAACATTCGATCAACAAGTGACGAGAACTATTTTAACTTCAACTCAAATTGCTACAGATCCTGGCGCTGGAGGTCTTTGTGCTATGATTTCTGGATGCCTCAATCGCAATAGTATTAAACTGATTCAAGAAGGTGTTAATAATAGTCGTGCTGGAGTTTTTGCCTGCGATTTTCAGCCTGCTCCAGGAGATCCGTTTAATAGTGTAAACGATGGTCAACCCATTGCTTCTAATTATATGAGTTATGGTGATTTATTGGCATATCTCGATTGGGCGGCATTGCGGCCAATGACAAATTTTGAATTTGAGAAGATTAGCCGTGGTCCACTTGCTCGTTTAGGAAATGAATATATTTGGGGGAATCTGAACATTACTCAAGCTCAAAGCACTTCACTAAATAATCCGGGAACAGCTTCCGAAACATCTACAGTTATTGGCGATGGTCTTTCTGCGTATGGCTCTTTGGCGGCCAATGGTCCTCTACGTGTTGGATTTAGTGCTACTGCAGCAACTACTCGTGAAACAAGTGGCTCATCTTATTATGGCGTGATGAATTTAGGTGGAAATGTTTGGGAAATGGTTGCTGGGGGATCCAATTCGGCAAATACAGGCTATCAACTTACTTATTCCAGCCTGGGCGATGGTGAAATTACATCAGCAGGAGCATATAATACTCCAAATTGGCAAATGTATAATTCAATCAGTTATTCAACTTTAGGTTGCGGATGCTGCTCTTCGTATATTAAATGGCATATGGAAATGCGTGGCGGTTCTTTCAGCAGTGCTGCAACAACATTGCGAATTTCGGATAGAAGCAAGAATGCAACTTCTACTTGCGGTGGTGGACCCGATTTTGGATTTGGAAATACCGGCGATCAACGTCAAAGCGATGTTGGTGGACGTGGGGTTCGCTAGTTTATAGCAATACAAAAATTATTGCTATGAAAAGAATACGTTCTCCAATTTTATTTCTGCTAATTACCCTCTTGGTATTGAGGGTAGATGCTCAATATGCCGGAGGAGATGGTTGTGGTTGCACAAATACTCTCTTGTCGCAAACATCGTGTACACCAATTGTGAATCCATCTATTTTTAGTGGTGGTGACGAAAATTCACTTGCTTCTATTTTGTTGTCGCAGGTTTCTTGTTCTACTTCTGCAAATCCAGCTATATTTTTGGGTGGGAATGAAAGTTCTGAAAATTCAATATTGCTATCTCAAGCATCTTGTGCTGCTTATGTGTATCCGAATATTTTCACTGGTGGTAGTGACAGTGCATTGAACTCTTATGATCTTGAACAATCTTCGTGTACACCTCTAGTTTATCCTTCTATGTTTGCAGGAGGAATCGATGATGGTTATTCTGGAACTGCTTTATTGCAGACTTCATGCGTTGCATCTGCCGACCCTGGAATTTATATTGGTGGCAACAGTAGTATGAACGTTGGGGTTACTTATCTTACCGCTTGTGCACCATTCGCTGATTTTGATGCAGATACGCAGTTTGTTTGCGAAGGTGATACAGTGAATTTTACCGACATGAGCCTTGGTACTCCTCTCACTTGGTCGTGGACATTTAATGGCGGTACACCTTTGACTTCCTCAGCTCAAAATCCATTTGTGATATACAATACAGCTGGTTCCTACGATGTTCAGCTTTCTATTACAACAGGATCCGGTGGAAATTCAATTACTAAAACGACTTATATTGTTGTTGGTGCAAAACCATCGGCTAGTCTTATTGCAAGTGGACCCACAACATTTTGTAGTGGCGATTCAGTGCAACTTTCTGTCAATCCATCTTTTTCTTCCTATGCATGGAGTAATGGAGCAACAACGCAGTCGGTTTTTGAAACAATTTCTGGTAATTATTTTGCAGTAGTTACTGCAGCCAATGGTTGTAAAGTAAATACCGACACTATTGCAGTTTCTGTACTAAGTAATCCTGTGCCTCTTATTTCAACAAGTGGCCCAACTACATTGTGCAATGCCGATACATTGATACTTACCTCTTCACCTGGACTATCTTATAACTGGCTTCCGGGAAGTGAATCATCTCAGGCTATTGAGGTTACTGCAAGTGGAACTTATTATGTAGAGGTTAGTTATGCAAATGGTTGTACCAATATCTCTGCACCTCTAAATGCAGTTTTTGGAACAAGTCCTGCAACCCCACTGATATCAGCATCCGGACCCCTCACATTTTGCAATGGCGATAGTGTTATTCTTACTTCAAGTCTGGCTTCAAGTTATTTGTGGTCGCCTGGTTCTGCTACTGGGCAAACAATAACGGTGAAGAATAGTGGAACTTATTACGTTGAAACGGGTAATGGCACAGGTTGCACAGCAATTTCGGTTCCTGTTTCGGTAAATGTACTTGCCAATACGGCAACTCCAACGATTTCAGCCTCGGGAGCTCTCTCATTCTGTTCTGGCGATAGTGTTGTTCTTACATCTTCGCCTGCTGCTAGCTATAGCTGGTCGCCAGGTGGTCAAGTCTCACAATCTATTACGGTCTTAAACTCAGGTACTTATTATGTTCAGGCCGATAACGGCAATAATTGTCCATCGGTTTCTGCTTCTGTGGCGGTAACTACAAGTGCATCTCCATCTACACCAACCATTTCAGCATCCGGACCTCTCACTTTCTGTGCTGGCGATAGTGTGATTTTGACAGCTTCAGCTGCGGGTTCCTATAATTGGTTGCCAGGTGGACAAACTACACAGAGTATTACAGTTACGAGTACCGGAAATTATTATGTTGAAACGGGTAATGGCACAGGTTGTACAGCTTCT
>JAFGWG010000041.1 GCA_016937255.1 Bacteroidales bacterium | reverse complement strand
TGAATAACGCCTTGGCGTTATCATTCGATGTAATTAAGGAATGAAAACTATTCGTGTAAATATGTGTATCCCGATTGCAATCGGGACTTGGTCTATAAAACAAAAAACTTGCCTAGTGGCATAATTGCGGAGAATCAATGTAGACTTTTTACATATCTAATCAAACTTACTAAATAATCATAATAACTTTTGGTCTCGAGTATTTTTTTGGAACACAGATTAAGCAGATTACAAAATTATACTTTAATTAACCTTTCAATTTCCACAGATGCACCTCGTTCGCTATGCTCACTGGTGCTGAATTTCTTATCTGTGTAAATCCTCACCGGTGACGCATAGCGTCACGCGGTGTAATTGAGTAATGCTTTAAATGATGTCACAGACATCATTTAACTTTAGGTCAAAGCCAAAATGTAAATAAGGAAAATAATCTGTGTAATCTTTGGAAATCTGTGTTGTATTTTATACCCATACTATTCGTCATAGATCCGTTGTTGTTAACTCCTTATTTCTCCACATTAATAGGTTCTTTCCTCTTTCTTTCAATAGGAACAACGCCTGCCATTTCACCAATGATATTCACCAATTCAGTTCCAGTTGGAACAACAATTTTGGCATTCTTCTCAAGCGATGCTTCAACAGCTTCCAGTTTTCGCAAAAGCTGAGCATTTCCAATAAAATACTTATCAGCAGCCTCGTTTACAAGTTTTATGGCTTCAGCTTCCCCTTCAGCATGTAGTATTTTCGACTGCTTATAGCCTTCCGCTTCTTTAATCTTGGCACGTTTTACTCCGTCGGCTACTGTTTCTGCCGCTGTAGCCGAGTCAACAGCCGCTATTTTTTCATTCTCGGCTTTCACCACCTTATTCATGGTTTCTTGCACATCTTTAGGCGGATCAATTTCCTTCAACTCGGTACGAACTATTTCAATACCCCAGTTTTGCGTTTCATTATGCAAAGTTTCATATAGCCCGGCGTTAATTTTACCTCGTTCGCTATTGGCCGATTTCAATGTGAGTGTGCCAATAATATTACGAAGCGTAGTGCGTGCCAGATTTACAATCTGCCATGTATAATCATTTACATTATAAATGGCGCCCTTCACGCTTTCCTCATCAGATTTAACCCTAAAATAAACCTGAGCATCAACACTGGCATTGAGGTTATCGTTGGTAATAATTTCCTGCGGCTCAGCATCAACCATCTGTTCAGTTACATTAACCTTAAAAAGACGGTCGATAAGTGGAATAATCCAATGAAAACCAGGATTAGCAAGACTTTTATACTTACCCAAACGTTCAATTAACCCACGCTGTGTGGGTCTAATAATTTTTATTCCTGCCAGTAAAAATATGACAACGGGTACAATGATTAAATACAAGTAATTCATTTTTGCTTTTTTAATTGAATGTAAAAATACACCCCTTTAATAGGCTTATCATTACATAAGTCTAGAAATAACTTACATGATTCACACATCCAAAAATGAATCATCAACATGACAATTGACACGAAAATATTTATGGCTATTTGATGGATAGATTAGGTAATGTTGAATATTTGTTTTTCCAACGGTAGTACTTGGTATTATAACCACGAATTTACAAATTCTAAGCCGAATTATACTATGCTAAATACAGCAAATGAGTCACTATTAATGCGAGTTTCAATTCGGTAATTAGCGGTTTCTTTCTCATTTAAATGGTTAAATAACAATTAGAGGTTTAATTGCAAAGAATAAGATAACCCTACTCATTATCCACACACATCTCCTTAAAGCCAAATTTATACAGCAAAGGTTCAAGAATGATTACACACTGGCTTTCAGCTCATCCAACAATTCTTTCAAATTAACTGTTGCATAGGTCGAAACACTATCAGACATAGCATATGGGATAATCAGGTCGTCATTATGAACCATTGATCCGCACGAATACACAACATTGGGCACATAACCTTCTCTTTCTTCAGCATTGGGCATTAATAATGGAGTTTTTAAGCGCCCTATTATTTTGGTTGGATCGTCCAAATCAAGTAATATTGCCCCTAGCGCATATTCACGCATAGGACCAACACCATGAGTAATAACCAACCAACCCTCCGGGGTTTCAATAGGTGAGCCACTATTGCCAACCTGAATAAACTCCCATGGATACTTGGGTTTCATTAGCAATTTAGCCTCACGCCACACACTGATTTTATCGGAGAAAGCGATATAGTTATTGAACCCGTCTAAACGGCAAAGCATCGCATATTTACCGTTTACTTTTCTTGGAAAAAGAGCCATCCCTTTATTTTGCGCAATTTCGCCATGAACCGGAATTATTTTAAAATGATAAAAATCTTTAGTATCAAGCATTTTAGGCAATATACTTGTGCCATCGTATGCCGTATAAGTGGCATAATATGTTACTTTGTTATTTTCATCAATAAACTTTACAAACCTAGCATCCTCAATACCATTCTTTTCATTGGTCGATACCGGAAAAATAACACGCTCTGAAATATTCGTATCCAGCGAGAATTCCAATTCATAATGCGAAGAGGCCAACCACATAATTTCATTAAATAATGGCTCCTTATCTGCTGTAAGTTGAAGTGAAGATTTTGCATCATCCAAACACTCTTTCAGCTCTCTATAAGTAAAACGATCTTTTAATTTACTCAAAATCATTTCCACTGGAATTGCTGGATAAAAATTCATTTCCTCCAGTTTGCTTTTAAATGATTTCTTATTATAAATATGCCTACGGATGAGTTCTGCTTCTCCGAGCAGATTACCCACTGGCTCAAGCGTTAAGTTATTATCCTTATCAATAATACCCGTGCGAAAAACTATGGAAGAAATATGCCCTTCGCCTGTTGCACGGAAACTAAGAATTACCCTTCTTTCTGTATAAGCAATTTCCGACTGATCGGGGTGTTCAACAATAGAAGGATTGAAAAATGCTGCTGACTCAATAGAATATTCCATAGTGAAATATGAGCCAATGAGTATTTTACGTGATAAACTAATGGTCTTGGGTTTACCTTTAGCCTTGGTTAACAAATAAGCAACCTCATTAAAATGCTTCTCAAATATCTTTGAAATATTTCTATGGCGAAGTGAAAAGTCTCTTAAAATAGGGCTCAAAATCTGCAACACCTCATTTTCCGACATTCCCATTACTGATTTAATAGTAAGCTTCGCTCTTTTTTCAGTAGTAAATAAAAACCTGGCAATAACCCGTGAAGCATCCGGACTAAATTTTATTCTCTTACGTTCTATGATAATAGGCATTGACAGATTTTTAGGGATTTAGACAAAGGTAGTCGCTATATTGGAACAAAGCCATTTATCTGAAAATTAATTACTTAATTTATTTTCTATTTATAATGAAATGCATTAACAACCCTATTACACCTAAGCATTTTAATAATGTCAGTACATTTTTTTTGCGATATTAAAACAGATTAGCAGAAGCAAAATAATGTATACATTTACTACGAATAAATATATGCGATTCTATCATGGATAAATCATTCACACTTAAAGACAAATTCAATAAAAACACGTTTTTAGCCATTTATAAAACAAAATGGCATTTACATTCGGCTGCATATATTAAGCCTATCTACACATATCTATTTTATGGCTCAATTCTTACCGCTTTCGGTATCAGGATCGCTCTTGACGGGAAGCTGTATAATGCTGTAATATTTATGGGCGTTCTCATACTGATGTTTCCTATTGTGTATCTAATTATTCTTCTCCTGTATAAAAGACAGTATTTTAATCATGTAAAGGAATTCATCATGAAAAATGAAAATAATGATATTGATATCATTTGGGAGTTTACCAAAGAAGAAATACTTTATACAGATCATGAAAAGAGCATGAAATACACTTGGCCTTCATTGAAATATTACTCCATTTATAAAGGATATATTTTCATTATGGCAGGGAAAAACTTTTCAGCATCTTTTCCATTCTCTCTTGATGAATTTGATGATCACTCTGAAGTAATTGAGCTCATTAAGACAAAACTGATTTATCTGAAACCACCAAGGCCTATTATTAAATTCCCCTTTGAAAGAAAACCATTGCACAAATAATTTGGCAAATATTAACTGATTTAATACTTTTACCAAATAAATTCCAATATTATTTATTTATTGTTAAGAATTAAAAAGACATGACACTCACAACAGGGCAAATAGAAAACCTACGTCGTGCAAAAGCACAAGAAATTCACATTGCAGACTTAAGCATTTGCTATCATTGCAAAAGCACCGGCTTAAAAGAAGAAGATTATTTCTGTCCCAATTGTCGTTTCCCACAACGAGGAACTCAGCAAGAGATGAAAATTTTCATGAATCGCATGAGAATAAAAAAAATGAAGCATGCCGAAAAAAAATCTGCAGTTAAAAGAGGAAGAATAGTACTTTATCTTCTGGCGGGTTTTAACCTTTTAGTTGGAATCATCATGTGGCTTATTACAGACGATATCTCCATTTTAATAGGTTCAATAATTGGCGCAGGCATATATTTTGCCCTGGCAGAATGGAGCAAGAAAAAGCCTTTTCCAGCAATACTTATAGGATTTTTCGTGTATATCGTTTTCATGCTCATCAATGCTATAATTGATCCGAATACTCTTTATCAGGGCCTCATCATAAAAATTGTTATAATTCTTGGCTTTGTATATGGATTTAAGGGGGCTAAAGAAGCCGAAAATCTTGAAAAAGAACTGAACGAATTAAATAATGCAGTTGACTTAGAAGAAAACAATGATTTGCAGCAATTGTCAACATAGCAATCACCCAAAAGCCAGATTCTGCAGTAAATGCGGAACTTCTTTGGATACCGAAGAGAAGCAAAAAAATGACTTCAATATTCCTTTAAACAGACTTATTTTTTTCTTCATTTTAAATCTGATTTATATTGCTATAATTAATTTCACTGATTCTGCAGAAGAATACCAAACCATACTCCTTTTTGATGCCATTTTTATAATATTCGTCCTTAGTTTTTATATCGTTGATTTTAAGCAAATTACTGCTCTGTTTCGATGGCCAGAAAAAAACTTTAAATTATGGCTAAGCATTATACTCGGAATGCCCGTTTTTGCCTTCGTGATTGTAAATTTTACCGATTTTATCAATCAATCTTTATTTGGAATCAGCCCCCCTTCGTACTATGAGCTATTCATAGATTCACCATATCCATTATTGCTTACATTGGTTTCATTTGCTATTGTTCCTGCCATTTTCGAAGAAATTGCATTCCGTGCTTTCGCTTTCAATCAGCTACAACAGGTGAGCAGCACAAAAATTGCAATAATTGTTTCAGCAATAATGTTTACCATTTTACACCTATCTATTATTTCCTTTTTGTGGATATTTCCCATCGGGCTTCTTTTTGGTCATTGGAGGGCAAAATATAAAACGCTTTGGTATGGTATTTTGGCCCATTTTATTTACAATGCCTCTGTTTGTTTATTCGAATACCTGTATTACTAAACCTAAATTTGTATCTTCACAATAAAAAATATGAACCCAGGCACATTTTCAATCAGTCTTAGCGTTAAAAACCTTCAAACCAGTAAAGAATTCTATGAGAAACTAGGTTTTGAAGCTTTCGGCGGCGATATAAATCAGAATTATCTGATTATGAAGAACGAAAAAACCATTATCGGGCTCTTTGAGGGAATGTTCGAAGGCAATATTCTCACCTTTAATCCCGGCTGGAATGAGAATGCTCAACCATTACAAAACTTCGACGATGTGAGAGCAATACAGAAAAGTCTGAAAGCTGGTGGCCTAAAACTAATAAGTGAAGCCGATGAAAATTCGGAAGGACCTGCAAGCCTCATGCTGCAAGATCCAGATGGGAATATGATTCTTATTGACCAGCATGTGTAATAGAATTTTCAATTATTAGTGCCCAACCTTACAGAAAAAGTATAACTCCAATGAACAATTATTATCCCGAAATAAAAATATCGCTATTTTAGCATTGATTATCAATAAAAAAGTAAAAAAATGAAAAAGATATTTCTTTTTGCAATTGCAACTATCTTTATAAGTCTTAGTTCTCAGTCACAATGCCTACCTATCCCCCCTTCAATGAACGAAGGTATATACCCCGACACTTTATCTCATGCATGTATCAATTATCTCTATTACGATACAACAGTGGTGGTTTTCTTGCTTGACACGACTTTAACTATGCCACCATTTGGAACATTTGTAATTCCTGCGGATTCTGTAATTATCGATAGCATTACTGGCGTACCTGTAGGGATAACCACAACCCAGAGTAGTCCTGGCGCTGCATACCCAAGTGGACCAACAATTCCTGCAATGCAATGTATTGAGTTCGTAGGCATTCCAATTTCGCCACAAGCAACCACAGAAATTAAGCTCTATTGCACTTATTATGCAACAGTTCCATTTGTTGGTGTTCAATCTTTTCCTGATACTTTGTCACTCTATTTATCAGTGGGTCAAAATGGGAGTAGCAGCATTATCAATACTACAGCTTGCGATTTCTATACATCACCAAGTGGTCTTTCTACTTGGTACAGTAGCGGAACCTACGCAGATACTATTGCCAATAACGAAGGGTGCGATAGCATCATTACTATAAACCTAACCATAACCGAAATCGACAGTACAGTAGTACAAAATGGCGACACTCTTTTTGCAGTAGACACAGCCGATTCTTATCAATGGTATAATTGCGTCAGTAATTTTACCGCTCTTGCAGGAGAAACCAATTCATATTTTTCTTTTACTAGCTCCGGAGATTATGCCCTTGTGCTTGAGAAGAATGGATGTTATGATACTTCTGCTTGTATTTCAGTGGTTTATACACACTCAAATGCGCTCACTGCAAATGATATTCAAATTTTCCCCAATCCCACACAAGATTATAGCACCATTAAATTCAATACGGTGCAAGAAGAAGCTAAATTGGAAATCAGAAATCATTTGGGACAACTACTAAGCTCTGAAACCTATTACAACTGCAGTTCAATTCAGATTTATCTACCCATAATTCAGGGCATTTACTTCATACAAATGCAAACTTCAGATTCCCCACCTTCGTTTTACAAAATTATTAAGAACCAATAGTAAAGTGCTATTATTTAGACACATAGATATCTAAAGAGTTGATTTCTGCACAAGAATATCATTTTTGTTAACCAAATGATACGGTTAAATTCATGAATCAGCACGAATATTATTGACTTAGACTATACATTGTTATATCTTTGCATATAGTGATTTTATGATACGATTAAAGGGAATTCTTTTACTGTTAATTTTGTCTTTAAGCGGACTGCTAAAGGCACAATGTCCTGTTGAAGCAGATTTTACATTCAATCGGATGTGCATTAATGGTTTGGTAAGTTTTAACGATGCATCATATCTCACAGGCCCCGGTCAAATAGTTTCATGGGAATGGGATTTTGGAGACGGGTCGCCTACCAACAATACACCTAATCCAAATCATAATTATATTCCTGGTGCATCTTACAATGTACAGCTGGTGGTTTGCGACAGCAGCGGGTGTTGCGACACAACGATAATACCGGTCTTTGTAGATCCTTTACCAATTGCGGCATTCACCTTCAATCCAAATTTTGCATGCTCAGGTTCCACAATAAATTTCACTTATTCAGGAACAGGAGGAGGGTTAAGCTATAATTGGAATTTTGGAGATGGCAATACTTCAACCGCACAAAATCCATCAAATATTTATACTGCATACGGCTGCGGAACGCAGAATTTTAATGCCACAGTAACTGTAACCGATAGCAATGGTTGTTCGGCAAACGCAAATCAAACAGTGAGCATCTTACAACAGCCTGATCTTTTTTTCTTTGAAGCCCATGGTTATGTGTTTTGCCACACCGATACCAGCAATATTTCAGACACCTTACAAGTTTTTAATTTCTCACCTGATATAGCCTGTATCAGTTCATACACTGTCGATTGGGGAGATGGGTCACCGATAGAAACTAGTCCACCGGCACTTTTCGATAATACCAACTCAATGAATCACATTTACACTGCAGTTGGATATTATAATTTATCTATAACCGCCTTAGGCACAAATGGATGCCAAACCGTTTTTAATCAAATTGTAACGGTTGAGAGCAATCCTGTTGCTTCACTTATTGGTCCGCCTGTTGGTTCAAACGTAGGTTGCGCACCACTTCAAGTTTGCATTGTAAACCAAAGTCAAAATATTTCTCCCAGCACAAATATGAGTCTCGATTGGGGTGATGGAATTATCCAACCACTCCCTCCATCCTCCGCGGGCGATACCATTTGTCATAACTATATTATTTCTGGTTGTATAGGTGGTGTAATGACCAATTATACCATTACACTAGTAGCACAAAATGCATGCGACTATTCTGAGAGCTCATGGTCGCCCGTTCGAGTTTATGAGCCACCCGATGCTGAGTTTTATGTAGTGGATGATTCCATTTGTGTGAATGAAGCCGCCACTTTTGTCAATATTTCAGAACCAAATCTCTGCGCAGCTAGTTCTGTTACATGGTACACTTGGGATTTTGGCGATGGCACCACTTTTGGTCCAACTTTGGTTCCAGCAGGCACAAATCCACAACAAACAGTGACGCATGTTTATGGTGACACTGGAGTGTATGTTGTGACTCTTTCCGCTGAAAATAATTCTACAAATGGTTGCGGTGCTACTCAATTTACGGCACTGGTTTATGTTAGTGATGCAGTAGCAGAATTTGGCTGGGATACAGTTTGTTTTGGTGACCCTACTCATTTTACCGATTCCAGTTATGGTATAAATTCTACTATTATTGACTGGGAATGGAATTTTGGCGATGGCACGACCAGTAATCAGCAAAATCCGAATCATATTTTCCCAACATGGGGAGATTTTAATGTATGGCTTGCAGTAACCAATGATGCCGGGTGCACGGATACAATACTGCATGTGGTACATGTTGATACGCTACCTTATGTGGAATTTGCTTACGATACCATCTGTTTTGGCGATAGTACGCATTTCACCAATTTATCTTATGGTCGTGGGCAACCCATCATAGGTTATACCTGGGATTTTGGTGATGGGAACGGATCAACCGCCATCGATCCTACACATATTTATGGCGCTCCGGGAGCATATAATGTTACCCTTATTGCTATTGATGCCCATGGTTGTATTGACTCTATAACCCATACTATAATTGTGAGTCCGCCACCTATCCCTAATTTTTCGGCAGATACGGCTTGCTTTGGCTACCCAACAGCATTTACTGATCTATCTACGGCACCATTTGGAACAATTGTTTATTGGGATTGGGATTTTGGCGATGGAAGTGGAAATTCGAATCTGCAAAATCCATCCTATATATATGGGGATTCAGGTACTTATTACGTTACATTAATTATAGAAACCAATATCGGCTGTACAGATACGATAATACTTCCTGTTTATGTCAGCCCAAATCCGACAGCAGAATTTACTTATGATACCGTTTGTGCCGGAGATTTTACTACATTTTGGGATGCAAGTTCAGGAAATGGTTGGCCACTTACGGCATGGGAATGGGATTTTGGCGACGGTGGAACGGCTACAGGTCAAAACCAAAGCTATATCTACATAAATCCGGGGCAGTATACTGTAACTTTAATTGTGTATAATCAATTTGGATGCAACGATACTATTCAACATAATGTAAATGTCGATTCCATACCTGAAGCAAATTTTAATGCCATTCCTGTTTGTTTAAATGACACCACATGGTTTACTGACGCAAGTATTCCACATGGTGGACCCATTGTTTTCTGGGAATGGGATTTCGGTGATGGAAACACCTCGAATCTTCAAAACCCTACATATGTTTATGGCTCCGACGGAATTTATAATGTCACACTGATTGTTACATCTATTAATGGTTGCACAGACACCATTACAATTCCTTATGAGATATATCCGCTACCCGATGCCGGATTTACAGTTTTATCGGCCTGCGAAGGCGATCCTGTTATTTTTACTGATACATCAGTCGCCAATGGCGGAGTCATAATTAGCTGGGAATGGGATTTTGGTGATGGCATGGGATCTTCAAATCAACAGAACCCTGCTTATGTATATGGTGATACCGGAACATATTGGGTAACACTAATTGTAATCAATTCAAACGGCTGTACCGACACAGTCATGCAACCCGTCTCCTATCTTCCCCGCCCCATTGCAGATTTTATTTCCGATACAAGCTGCGCAGGATCACCGGTTAACTTTACAGATCTAACTGATCCCAACGGAAGCATTTTAAGTACATGGGAATGGGATTTTGGCGATGGGAATACGTCTAACCTGCAAAACCCAAGTCATATTTATGCAGGATCTGGCAATTATACCGTTACACTTATTGTTACCAATACTTCTGGTTGCTCGGACACCATTCAGCATTTAGCAATTGCAGATTCTTTGCCTTTGCCATTATTTATTGCAGATTCGGTCTGCTATGGCGATTCTACACATTTCACTGATATGAGTATAGCTCAAGGCGGAGCAATTTCAACATGGACGTGGGATTTCGGAGATGGAAATACTTCAAACCTGCAAAACCCTGTTCATTATTATGCTGTACCGGGCACATATTCGGTATTACTTATTGTTGAAAATGTAAATGGGTGTTCTGATTCACTGCGACAGGATATTATTGTTTACCAGCTACCACAGGCAAATTTCTCCTCGACGGGAACCTGTTTGAATCGCGATATTTTCTTCAACGATTTGAGTATTCCGGGAGATGGAGCCATAAACCAATGGGACTGGGATTTTGGTGATGGTGGAAATTCCAATGCTCAGAATCCTGCTTATCAGTATTCTATGGTTGATACATTCCTGATCGTTTTTGCAATAATGGATCAGTACGGATGTACCGATACCATTAGCGATAGTATTATTGTGGCACCACTGCCTCAAGCTGGCTTCCTAAGCGATTCGGTTTGTTTTGGAAATCTAACAAGCTTTGGAGATACAAGCATTGATTTTGGGTATTCTATTGTAAGCTGGGAATGGGATTTTGGCGATGGAAACAGTTCCAATATTCAAAATCCACAAAACAATTATGGAGACACAGGACAGTTTTTCGTTCAACTAATTACTGGTAATGCCAGTGGATGCTTTGATACCATTCAGCAAATTGCTTATGTGAAACCAAACCCGACTGCAGGTTTCAATTTTACAAACGTCTGTTTTGGTGATTCAATGTCATTCGCCGATTTATCATCACCAAACTCATCGTCGATGCTAACCTGGGAATATGATTTTGGAGATGCGCAAAACTCCGGACTTTCAGACCCCGATCATATATATGCAAATCCAGGAATATATAATGTGCAACAAGTTGTGACTAACTCTTGGATGTGTACGGATACCATCACGCAAAGTGTGCAGGTGTATGAGCTCCCTGATGCAGGATTTATGGCCAGTGTGGCATGTATCGGTTACCCGACCAACTTCATTGATACATCAGCAAATGGAAGTGGAACCATCAATACGTGGGAGTGGAGTTTTGGAGAGGGAGCAGCAGGTTCATCAACACAAGACCCAACATATACCTATATGTCTGGTGACACTTTATACACGGTTACACTTATTGTTACCGATCAATACGGATGCACTGACACCGTAGATCACGATATCTCTCTCCATCCGCAGCCAAGTGCAGATTTTACGTACACCGCGGCATGTTCGGGTCTTCCAAATCAGTTTACCGATATTTCCGTTCCTGCTGCAGGAACAATATCTTCATGGGATTGGGATTTTGGCGATGGTTCTGGAACCTCAACTCAGCAAAACCCTGATTATACCTATGCTAATACTTTGGTGGTTCAAACCTATAATGTAACATTGATTGCCTACGACAATAACGGCTGTCCGGATACCATAACGCATATTGCAACTGTAAATCCAATACCCATTGCCGATTTCAGTGCAGACACCGTTTGTAACGGGCAAGCAACGACATTTGTAGATGGATCTGGCTCAGTTGCAGCAGCTTTAAGTAATTGGAATTGGGATTTTGGCGATGGAAGCGGAACAAGCACTCAGCAAAATCCAAATTATATATATCCTCCATCGGGAAATGTCGAGATATACAATACTCAGCTAACTGTTGAAGATGCAAACGGCTGTATCGACTCCATTCTTGTTCCTGTTCAGGTAAATCCACTGCCAATGGTGAATTTCGGTGCCAATTCAGCGTGTACGGGTTCTACCACTATATTCAGTGATTCTACATGGAGCAATGGCGGAGCTATTAATCAATGGAACTGGGATTTCGGTGATGGAAGTGGAACCTCAAATCAGCAAAATCCAAATTATACTTATGATACCATTCTGAATCCTACCAATTATAATGTCAATCTTCAAGCTACAGATATTAATGGATGTGTACATGATACTACGATCAGTATTTCAATAAATCCATTACCCATTGCGATGTTTAACCCTATTTCTGCATGTAGTGGTTTCCCAAGTCAGTTTTTCGATGCTTCTACAAGCACTGGAGGCAATATTATCACCTGGGATTGGGATTTCGGCGATGGAACTGGATTTTCTAATGACACCAACCCATCTTATTTGTATCCGACTACATCGGGAGTTATCACTTACGATGTTATTCTCGAAGTAATGGATGCCAACGGCTGTATAGACACGGTTGTTCTACCGGCCACCATCTACCCATCGCCGGTTGCAGGATTTATTACCGATACGGTTTGTAGCAATTCTTTGGTTCAGTTTACCGATACTTCAAGCTCAATTGGTGGTGCTTTAACAGGATGGACTTGGGATTTCGGAGATGGGACAGGAAATTCAAACCTACAAAGTCCGTCTTATACTTACGATACTGTTTATAATACCACACCATATCCTGTAACATTGATTGTGGAAAATATCAATGGCTGTTTTGATACCATTACGTGGAATGCACTTATTTATCCAAATCCCGTGGTATCATTCTTTGCAGATACGGCCTGTTTTGGAAATCCAACAAATTTCTTAGATCAATCTTATTCCAATGGAAACTCGCTACAAAACTGGGATTGGGATTTCGGAGACGGAAGCGGCACCTCTACGCAAGAGAATCCGGGATATACATACGGAAGCCCGGGATTTTACCAAGTAGATCTTACGGTTACCGATCAAAATCTATGCGTTTCTGATGTCACTCAAAGTGTGTTTGTGGATTCTCTACCCATTCCCGATTTCACTTTTGATATTAGCTGTACGCAAGGCATTGTGAATTTCACCAATCAATCAAATGGAAACGGAAGTCTCATTACCGGATATCTATGGGATTTTGATGATCTGAATATGTCAGCTCAAACCGACCCAAGTCATTATTTCACACCAAATGGAACATACGATGTTACACTTTATGTGTACAATAATCGTGGCTGTAGCGACAGCATTTCTTATCCTGTTACAATCAGCCCCGGGCTGGAATGGGATTTTACTGCAGCAGATGTTTGTTTAAATGAAGTGACACAATTCAACGATTTTGCTCTAAACCCGGCTGTTCCGGCAGTTACATGGTTATGGAATTTTGGAGATGGAAATACATCAACGCTGGAAGATCCATCACACACATATATTGCTCCGGGTACATACAATGTATTGCTCACTGTGAGCGATGCTGCCGGATGTACATATTCTATAACTCATAATATCACCGTGCATCCGCTGCCTATTGCCGATTTTACCGCCACTGTAGTTCAGGTGGGTAATCCAACTGTATTTACCGATCAATCTATAACCAGTACAGGATTTATTGCTGCATGGGACTGGGATTTCGGAGACGGCAACATATCAAACCAACAAAACCCGCAACACGTTTATGGTAGTGCAGGCTGGTATAATGTTACATTAATTGTATTCAATAGCTGGGGATGTTCAGATACAGTTACCATGCCGGTAGAAGTTCTTCCATTGGTTACTGCAGAGTTTACTTATGATACCGTGTGTGCAAATACGGCCATGCATTTCACCGATTTATCTACGGTTGGTTTAGGCACAATCACAAACTGGTATTGGGATTTCGGCGATGGGTATAGTTCTACAGCTCAGAATCCAGACCATGTATATTTTAACGATGGCGTGTATATTGTAACGCTTACTGTTACATCATCCACCGGTGTGAGTGACACGGTCATGCATCAAGTACTGGCGCTGGAAGTTCCTAATGCTGAATTTACTGCCAGTTCTATTTGCGAAGGCAATAATACTTCTCTACTCGATCAAAGTAGTTTTGTCACAAGTCCGATACTCGCCTGGAACTGGACTCTTGCAGATGGAAATACCAGTACACAACCCAGCTTTGCCCACTTATATGATTCAGCAGGCACATATCCCGTTCAACTGATTGTTACTAATAGCTTTGGCTGTTCAGATACGGTAACTCACAATGTTAATGTCTGGGAAATTCCAAATGTGATTATTTCCGCTGATCCTCAGGAAGGCTGTGTTCCGCTCGATGTTCAATTTACAGATTTAACAGCAGTTAGCGATGGAACCATCATTACCTGGATGTGGCAATTTGGCGATGGATTTACTTCGGTTTCTGCCGGTGGAGCTTATCATCAGTACACTGCAGCCGGGCTTTTTGATGTGGTACTTACTGTCACCTCCAATCATGGATGTGTGGGTACTCAGACTTTCAATAATTATATTCAAGTTTGGCCTAATCCAATAGCATCATTCTACTACCTGCCCAATAATCCAACGATGTCTAACCCGGGCGTTACTTTCTACGATATCAGCGTGGGTGGCTCGCATTGGTGGTACGATTTCGGAGACAATACAACCTCAACCGAGCAAAATCCAATGCATGTATACTCAAGCCATGGAGATTACGACATCATGCAGATTGTGAGCAACGATTTTGGTTGTAGCGATACAGCATACAATAGTATTACGGTGACCAATGATCAGCTGTTCTATATTCCCAATGCCATGACTCCCAACGGCGACGGCGTTAATGATGAGTTTATGCCATTTGGCTACGGCTGGTCTATCGATGATTTTGAAATGCGCATTTACGATCGTTGGGGTAATTTACTATTTGTTACCAGCGACATTAATAAACCATGGGATGGCACTGTAATGGGCGGTGATGAAACTGTTCCTACCGGTGTTTACGTTTGGATTATCCGCTACAAAGACATGGATAACAAGGAGCAGAAAATGATTGGACATGTGACGGTGCATTATTAGAAAGATGTGCAAATTGTTATTGTATTGAATCGTAGGCTATTGATGATTACGTCTAATGCTCAACGTGTCAGCAGATTGGCTTATACTTCTCTGATTCTTGGATTTAACCGCGGAGAACGCCAAGCTTTAATGCGGAGAGCGCAGAATAAACTAATGATCGCTGATAATTCAATCTAAGGAGTGTGTGGGGAAATTCAAGAATAATGAAAGAAGAAAAAATTTCTAAATTCAATTTGAATTCCTTTTAATCAATGATTTAATCGGGTTAATAAACCTTTCTATTAAACGTAAATCCTCAGTAATAATCTCAGCAGTACCACTCATTTCTTGAACAAAATATAGCTCTTTATGATAATTGGTCATTAAACCATCCGGCAATGAGATTTCGACAATATAATTTGACTCACTTGGAATGAGCGATATAGTTCCTACTATACCCTTCACCATTCCAAACTCCATATAAGGATAGTTATCGAACTTGATATTTACCAGTTGACCAACTTTAACTTTTCCTGCTCCTTGCATTGGAATACTAATCAGACCAAACATTTCCGATTCATTTTCCGGGACGACAGTAAGCACAACATCTCCGGCATTTACATTTTGGTTGATTTTTCTGATATTTGTGTATGTCAACTTTCCTGCAATGGGTGAAATTAGCAAATACTGTTGTTTCCATGTCAATATTGATTGTTGAAGTGTGGATAAGGTCTGATCAATGGCAAGTAAATATGATTTGGTTTCATCTTCTATTGCCAATTGGTTTTCAATAATTTGTTGCTCAAGTTGAGACTGCTGAATTCGAATATTACTCAAAGTTGATTTTGAAGTAAGATATGATTGCTTTCTTTGGATATATGCAGTTTTTGATTGATCATACTCTGCTGCACTAATAACGTTTGAAGAAAACAATGTTGAATCTCTTGAAAACTCACGTGACGCAATTTGCAAATCCTGAAACTGTAGCTCGCATTGGTCTTCATACCTTTTATAATACTGGATAGTTGTTGCAAGTTGGCTTTGCAAGGATGAAATTTTACGAGCCAGTAGATTGATGCTTAAAAATTTCTCATAATTACTACATGCTTGCTGAAAGCTATTAAAAGATGCCTGAATTTCACCTAAAACAATATTGTCTAAATATCCTATTTCAATTAATGAACTATCACTATCAGAATTAAAATCACGAAGAGCTTTTTCAAGAAACAATACATCATCCAGAACAGCAGTATTCTCAATCATTGCAAGAATATCTCCACTTTGAACCGTTGCTCCATCATTAAAAGGAAGAAAAACAACTTTTCCTGTACTTTTTGCAACAAGGGAAGCGGGATATTCTGAACTCACCAGCTTAATTTGAGCAGATATAATATCCGGATATTTTATAAACCATGAAGCAAGTAATAATAAAAAGACAACTCCTGACAATAAGATCATTCCCGACCTTATCAAACCTTTTGGAGGGCGACTCATTATCTCTTGAACTTCTTCAGAATAAATCTCGGGTAATTTCTCTTCTTTTTCTAACATAAACTGCTATTTATTGACGCGGATGCAATATATTTTTTGACACAGATTGACACGGATTGACGCGGATAATCTATTTTTCATCGAAATAATCATTGGTTAGAATTTTACGAATTATTTTTGGTTTAGGACCGAAATTCAGCAACAAACCTACTTCAACGCCGGTAGCTTTTAGGTAATTTACCAATACAACCTCATGAACCGGAGCAATAGTCTCAACAGCCTTTAATTCAACAATCACTTTGTTTTCAACATTAATATCGGCTACATAAAAGCCCACTTCATTGCCCTTGTAAAACACTTTTGTACTTTGTTGATTTATGCTGATTAGGCCAAGTTCGGACAGCTCAATCATCATTGCATTTTCATAAACCTTTTCCAGAAACCCGTATCCCAATTCATTATACACGTTATAAAACGCCTTAATAATTATGTCCGTTATATCCGAGTGCAACAAATTATTTTTCATGTTTTCAAGTTTTTACGAAATTACGACTATTTTCAATATTTAATCAGCGTAAATCCGCGTAAATCCGCGTCTAAAGAGTACATTATCCGTGTCAATCCGCGCAAATCCGTGTCTAAAGAGTACATTATCCGTGTCAATCCGCGCAAATCCGTGTCTAAAGAGTACATTATCCGTGTCAATCCGTGTCTATTAGTTCCCCAGTTCCAGCTGGTTTTTCACCAGTTTGTAATAGGCTCCTTTTTTAGCAGCCAGTTCTGTATGTGTTCCCTGTTCAATAATTTCACCTTTTTCCAAAACTATAATTTGATCAGCATTTTTTACAGTGCTTAATCGGTGAGCCACTACAACTACAGTTCTACCTTTAAAAAATTCATCCAGATTCTCCATGATCTCTTTTTCATTATTTGCATCTAAAGAGTTCGTGGCTTCATCAAGGAAAATGAATTCAGGGTCTTTGTAAACCGCCCGGGCAATTAATATTCTTTGCTTTTGTCCCTGGCTAATTCCACTTCCTTCCTGACCAATTTTGGTATTATAGCCTAATGGCAAAGATTCTATAAACTCCCTGATATTGGCTACTTTTACAGCATGCAGAAGTTTTTTGCGATCAATATTTTCGTCTCCGGGAGCAATATTCGCAGCAATAGTATCACTAAAAATATACCCGTCCTGCATAACCACACCACATTTCTCTCTCCAGAAAGAACCTTTAATATGCTCTAATGCAAGATCACTTACATGAATTTCTCCATTTTCAGGTTTATAAATCCCAAGCAAAAGCTTAATCAATGTTGTTTTGCCACTTCCGCTTGTGCCCACAATGGCTGTTACTTTACCTTCAGGAATATCTAAATTAACATCTTTTAAAACCGCAGGACTACTCGGTCCTTCATATCTGAATGTAAGATTACTGATTTTCAAACTCCTATTCTCCGGTAAAAACGTAACCCTGTTCATTTCTTCCGATTCTTCATTGGGTTTATTGTGAATTTCTCCAAGTCGTTCAAGACTGATTTTTGCATCCTGCAATGATTGTATGAAACCAATAAGCTGATTTATGGGAGAGCTTATCTGCCCGACAATATAAGTAACGGCCATCATCATACCAATAGTCATTTCGCCATTGATTACCGCTCTTGCTGCCAAAAAGGTGATAAAAATTGAAGTAGACTGTGCCAGAAACACAGACCCCAGTTGCTGGTATTGCCCCAAAGCAAGACCTTTAATTGACACTTTAAACTGTGCTGCTTGCAAACGCTCCCATTCCCACCGTTTTTGTCGCTCGCAATTATTCAGTTTAATTTCCTGCATTCCGGTAATAATCTGAAATAATGTACTTTGGTTACTTGCAGCCAAAGCAAAGCGCTTGTAATCAAGTTCGCGGCGTCTTTTCATAAAAAGCAATATCCAGGCAACATATAAAAGATTTCCGAACATAAAGATTCCCAGTATTCCCAGATTATACCAGCCTAATACAGCTGCAAATACTATAAGGTTAAACATGCTAAATAAAGTGGAAAGTGAGGAGCCGGTAAGAAAATTCTGAATACGGGTATGATCTCCTATTCTCTGCATAATATCACCAATAAGTTTACTATCGAAAAACCCTATTGGCAATTTCATTAGCTTGATCAAAAAATCAGAAATAAGTGAAATATCTATACGTGTAGAAATGTGCAGCAATATCCAGTTTCGGATAAAATCTACCGACATGCGGGCGGCAGCCAACACAAGCTGGGCAATCAAAATAAGAGTAATAAACCCCAGATTTTGGTTTCCTATACCAACATCTACTACGCTTTGGGTTAGAAATGGGAAAATAAGTTGCAGAACACTGCCGAGAAACATGCCCAGAAAAAGTTGAGCAATGTATTTTCTGTGTGGCTTTAAATATTTGAAAAGAAATGCAAATTTCGTTCTATCTGTTTTTTCTCCTTTATGTTCAAAATACTCCGGTGTTGTTTCAAGCAACAGCGCAATTCCTTTATTATCATTATTGCTTTTTGTGCTGATCCAACCTTTTTCAAATTCTTCTCTTGTGAATTTTATTAGCCCCATTGCGGGGTCTGCCACACTAACAACCTTATCAGAAACAGCATATACAACCACAAAGTGATTTTGCTTCCAATGCACAATTGCAGGCAACGGTGCTTCTTCTTTCAATTGCTCAAAAGTAATTTTTACGCCC
>JAFGWG010000040.1 GCA_016937255.1 Bacteroidales bacterium | reverse complement strand
GACATTAGATATATTAGCTTTGCCCACGATGATGCCACATTCCAGTCGTTGGATGCAAGCCGGGCGTGGTCGAATGCAGAAATGATCGACCCTAAAGATTTTCAAAAAGAAATCAGCCCCTTTTTCAATCCAAACTTAAAAACATATCAATCTGCTCTCATCACACAAGACTGCTGGCAAGCTACTCCCGGGCGAGTTATCGATCTCATTCGCTCTATTGGAGAAGAAAATGGCGGAACCATCCTTGAAGACTGCAAGCTAATTGATTTGCATAAAAATGGAACCCAATACACTGCTTTAGTAAAAACACACGATCATCGTTATATAGAAATTGAAACCGAAGTTTTCATAAATGCATTGGGACCTGCGGCAGATCGTTTTGCCAAAAAGCTTGATATAGATACAGGCTTGTTTCCTGTTCGCCACCAGGCATTTATTACAAGGCGCCTTCCTTTGCTTGGAAAAGACGGAGATGCACTTGACATGATGATTGACCGGAGAAAATATAAAGGCTTCAGTGCAGTATATGGGCAGCAATTAAAAGAAACAGGACAGATTATTGGCTGCGCTTCTCCTGCATACGACCCACAGGAAACAGACAAAAACCTGAAAATAAATTCAAAAGAATTTATGGAGATTGTGAGTGAAGTTTTCTGCGATTGGATACCCGACTTAAACGCTGTAGGCTTTCAAGCTGTTTGGAGCGGATATTATGTTGAACCAAGGTATATTATAGATCCTTCACTCGGATTATTTGTTGGACTTCGAGGGCATGGCCTCATGTTAAGCCAGTATCTTGCAAAATTGTATGTAAACAAACTTGCTGGCAAAAATGTTCCAGAATACTTCGATAAATTGGCTTTGAGTGGTTCCGGTCTTAGTGAAACAGCGTTTAAGTAAGCTCTTCTGAATGAGACACAACGATTATTTTCCGAATGCTAATAATTAGAGGAAGGGCAATAATTAAGAGGAATAATCCAGAAAGAACCATTTCTAATAAATAGTTCCATTGTTGTTTAACAATCTCATTGCTTCGCACATCAGCACAAAGAATATATTCTGTTCCCTTTTCTGTAGTTCGGGGTAAATAAATACTACGAAAATGTCCCCAAACATCAATGGTGACATCAAATATTTCTTTTTTGTCCGAACCAAAAGCCGATAACATTTTTTCAGTGGCATCCTCGTATGGATCCATATATCTGGTTACGAGATCATTACTTATGTCTTGTTCCACAAAACTGGACAAAACGAAAAAAGCAGAATCGCCTCTTTTCACCATCACATAAACATAAATCACATTATTATCTTCCGCTATATTGTTGGAAAGCTTCTGAATACTATCGTACATCAATATTTCAACATCCTTATTTATAAACGCGCTATCAATCAATGATTCGGGGGTAATCAAACCAATAGCATTGGCTGCAGACCGAAGTCTTTGATCGACATATTCATCATAACTATAACGGTGATACGAAAGCTTAATATACGTAAACACCATAAGCCCCACTATAAATATAATAAGTGGCAACCCTAATTTATTTCTTTTTAGACCCTTTTTTTCCATTAGCAGAATACAAATGTATGTAATTAAGCTAAGAAATTACAAGTTTTGAGTGAAAATTTTTAGCTTTAAGGATTATCTTCGACCATACTTATGATAATCCCAATTATCATTCTGCTGACTGATAAGCAATTCGTGAATAGTAAGTGCAAGACGCAGAAATAAATCTTGATTATTCTTTTTTAACCATTCCCGCGCCGGAGTGACACCACGGCAGGCATCTGTAAAAATCACATAAAAAGTAAGTTTATTTTTCTTAAGCCAGGCTATGGCTAATTCTTCTGAATCAATAGCGTTGCTCAAAACACCAAGTTCGGGAGAGCCATTATCGAAAAGCCACTGAAAAGCCTTCTTATCTGCCCGTACGGCATTGGCAAAAGCGGCCAGTTCAGGAAACCCATTTTCCAGCAAATAATTAAAGAATTTCGATTGTCCTTCTATTGCTTTTTCGAGAGCAAGTAGTATTTTAGGATCATATTCGTACAGTAATTTTGCCATTTTATTTCCATTTTATTTGCGGATCATCCAAGCCTAATAGACTCAATATCCGGCTATTTAACGGCTGAACTATGTCAATTATTTCCTTGGGGTGATGATAAAAAAATGGAGAAAGCGAAAAAATAATTGCTCCAGCTTCGGTTACCCCTGTCATATTTCTTAAATGAATAAGGCTAAAAGGTGCTTCACGAACAGCAAGAATAAGTTTTCTGCGCTCTTTCAACATCACATCGGCAGCCCTGGCAATCAGATTATCAGCAGAGCCAGATGCAATACGAGCTAAAGAACCCATGGAGCAAGGTATAACGATCATGTCGGAATACATGGCAGAACCAGAGCTTGGAGCTGCAAACAGGTTATCATTTTCAAAAATCTTAATCTTTTTCGATTTGGGCAGAGATTCTGTTTTCTCATAATCCCAAACCTTTTGGCCATTTTCAGAAAAAACAATGGCAATTTCTTCAATTTCAGATATGTTTAGAAGCAAATCAATCAAATTTCGGGCATAAACATGTCCGCTAGCTCCAGTAATACCTATGATTATCTTTCTTTTCATAAAAATTAAAACCGCTGTTCGAGCGTAAGTCCAAGAACTAAGTTGTACTGTCCTTTATTAAAATAGTACGTTGCTCCACCTTGATGTGGTCGAACGGGTAAAACAGAATGGGAATACCGCAGATTCACCCGTGTGTTTTCTCTAAGCTTATACCAAATACCCACATGAGCAGCAACTTCAAACTTTTCAAAAGGTTCGCGAGAAGGAAGAACCCCATATAGATCGTATTCCACATCGATGTTTTCCAACAAAACGCCAAAAGACAACCCTGTTTCAAAGCCATAATTTTCCTTAAGTTGCCTGCGATATAAAAAAGGCATTTCAATATAATTCAGACGCAATATGTATTTGCTGGGGTCATTTTTTGTGGGATTCTTACGACTTCCTTTTTGCACAAAGAGAATTTCTGTTTGAAAATCGGAATAATTTCCAATAGGAATACCTACAAGAAAACCACCGGTAATTCCTGCTTTATCGAACCCCGACAAATTATCGCCTTGCACTTGCGTTCCAGTCATTCCCAGACGCATACCGCCATAAAAACTTTGAGCGCTAGCAAAAAACGGCAGCATTATGATGAGTAAAACAAGAAGTTTTTTCATTTTTTATCTTTATTTGGATAAAAATACAAAATTCCTATGATTCAAACTGATTAATGAGTAATGGCGAACTCAATATGTTCAATTAAAACATCATTCTTCTCAGAAACTAAAACAGAAATAATATCAAAGCGAACATTTTCTTCAATATTATTTTCTTTAATATATGCATCTGCAGCCCGAATCATCGCATTTCGTTTTCTTGCATCAACAGCTTCATACGGTTTTCCATATGCTGTTCCGCTACGAGTTTTTACTTCGACAAAAATGACCCACATTTTATGTCTGGCAACAATATCTATTTCATCCTGCTTATGACGCCAGTTGCGGGTAATAATTTCATACCCTTTGTGAATAAGATAATTTGATGCCTCCTGCTCGCCGAAAATTCCTAATTTTGCACGGGAATCATTCATAAATTATAAATATTCAAGGATTTGAAAACAAATATACTAACAATATTACTTCTTTTTATCACAATTTCGCTGGCAGCACAATCGCCGAGAATTGACAGCCTATCTCAAAATTTAAGCGATTGCCAAGAAAAAGACAAAAGCCGCATTTATAACATGCTTGCCTTTGAATGGCTTTTCTACGACCTTGATTCATCAATAATCTATTCCAATAAAGCACTTAAACTATCGCAAAACTATCATCAAAGCAAAGAAGAGGCAATGGCCTGGTTTAATATTGGCTATTATAATGAACTTAGTGAGGATCTTTTGCATGCTTTGGATGCCTACAATAAGTCATTTGCCATATATAAATTTCTTGACGACAAAAACGGAATGGCCTCTCTGGCTTCATATATTGGTACTATTTATAAGTTTACTGGCGACTACGAGCTCGCTTCGA
Source organism: Bacteroidales bacterium (assembly GCA_016937255.1). GTDB lineage: Bacteria > Bacteroidota > Bacteroidia > Bacteroidales > DTU049 > BM518. Next base: position 2,353 of record JAFGWG010000040.1, on the reverse strand, counting down.
AATACTTTCATCTTTCTCTAGATTATTATATGCAGCTTGAGGATTTAGAGGGGGTTACATATGCATATAATAATTTGGGCATACTTTATTTCAAAACCGAAGCCAACGATAAAGCACAGGAATCGTTTACAAAAAGCTTAAAATATGCCACGATTCTGCACGACACACTTTCGCTTTCCTGCACATATAATAATCTCGGGCTGCTTTCAATGCGTCTGCAAAAACAAGAACAAGCCCTAGCCCTATTTTTAATGGCACTCGAAATGAGCAAAGCCATTGATGATGATGCCGGCATTGCAACAGCATATTCTAATATTGCCGATGTGTATATGGAAAGAGAGGAATATGATGCAGCTCTTAATTATCTTAGCCTTGCGGAACTAAACCAAACCCCTGAATTCAATTCTACAAGAAACGCCAACAATCTGCTAAACCTTGCTCAAATATACAATAAAACAAACAAGCCTATTTTAGCTGAGGAGTATTTTCTTAAAGCTCTTAACTATGCCACATCCAAAAATCTAAAACCTCAGCTGGAAAATATTTATACCGATTATTCCATATTTCTCAGTCTGAACAAAAGACATGCAGAAGCCAATGAATATCTTTTCATGCTTGCTGCTTTAAAAGACAGTATTTACACAAAGGAAATAAGTAGCCAAATTGCCAACGCGAATATAAGGGTTCAGATGGCAGAACAAAATGCCGAGAATATAAAACTCGAAAAAGAAAATGCAGTAAATGAAATAAAAATTCGGCAATGGAAAACCAGTGGAATGATCGCAGTAATTTCATCCATTATCATTCTACTTTTACTTTTACTCATCAATGCCAGAGTGGTAAACCTTAGGCGACAGAAAAAAGCATTGGAAGAAAAGAACAGTGAAATTGAAGGGTTAAATGTGCGGCTGAATGAACTGCATGAAAAACTATCCCAAAACATGACTCACCGAACCATGCAACTCGATTCGGAAAGAGAGAAAAGACATGAAGCAGAAAAAAACCTACAGAAAATACATCACGAACTTAAAAACCTTCAGGAACTAAAAAACCAGTTTATTGTCAACCTTAATGGAGAAATTCGTTCCTCCCTCAATATTATTATTGGTTTCAGCAAGTTATTAGAAAAAGCTGAAGATAAAGAAACAAAAGCATATTCTTCATATATCAGCAATAATGCCGAGCATTTATACATGGCCTTACAAAGCATGCTTGCCTTTGAAATGATTGAAAACCAAAATGTTCGACTGAATAAAACCGAGTTCGATCTAAACGCTTTCCGCGAGCAGAGCACTAATTATTTGAATAAACTTATTCCAGATCTATACTTAAATGAAACCATTAATGCCGACCTTAACACCTTTGTTGTTACAGACAGGGATCTATTATTGAAGCTTATAAATGATAGCATTAAGTTTCTGCATAATATTACAGACGAAAAACAAATTAGTGTTGATGTAAATCTCAAAGGCCAATTCATGAATCTTGCATTCTACTCAAAAGGAACTGATTCATATGTAAAAACTATAAGCAAACTACTTTCTTTAGAGGGCGCAATTGATCTAAAAACCCTCTCAAAAGAAGACGCATACCTTTACTCGTCTCTCTTCTATATTAAATCCTTAATCAAAGCGTTCGATTTTGAAATCGATTTCACGATCGAAGAAAATATCGTAAAATTTTCCTACTTCATTCCGCTACACTTGAAAGTAGAAGAGAAATCACAAGATATTATTGAAAAAGATCGACGTTTTGCCATTGTGGAAAGCTATGATAAAATCTCAACCCTTTTACTTCAGAAAAAACTTGAAGAAAAAGGCTCTTGTGAGATTCTTAGTGACATTACATATTCGAATACAGAAAACCTGAAGAACAACAATAATCTTGATATGATATTCCTTGATATTCCTTCTGAGGATATTGAAGAATGGGCACGTTCTGCAGCTAAGATCAAAATAAAAGAAAATTTACCTCCAGTAGTTGCTGTTTCGGCGTATCTAACTCAAGAAGATATTGACTTACTGCTTAATGCAGGATTTACTTTTTATCTGAACAAACCTATAAAATCGGCTTACCTCTATAAAATTATTGAACAGCTTAGCGCCGAACAATAGTGTATCACTGTTTAAGCATTGTTTGATTTCCGACCGTAGAAATCTCAATCTTTTCACCAATAATCAAGGGGCGATTTACTCTTTCGTGCCCAACCGGAGCATTGAAAAATAATGGAAAATCATATTTGGAACAGTGGTCTGCGATAATTTCCTCCGCAGTTTTTCCGAAAGGCACTTCATTGTCATTCATGTCGGTCATATGCCCAACCAATATTGCTTTAAGATTTTCAAGGTGACCT
>JAFGWG010000254.1 GCA_016937255.1 Bacteroidales bacterium | reverse complement strand
AGAGACGCAATGCCATGAATATGGGATGAAGAAAAAAAATGTAATTATCTTGATTTTTAACACCCCACCTCCAAGGTTTTACCACGCTGCCAATGATGAATGTTGAGCCTAGCCATCACTCTATCGTCAACGAGGTACTAAGTTGTTCACGAAAAGCGTGACAAAAATGCATGGAGTCTTAGGCTATTTAGCAGTTGCTGAAAAACCTGGCAGATTTATTCAGATATAATTGCGGTAAAACCTGTCAGGTTTAGATTGGTTAACCCAAATAAATTTTCGAAATTTCTTCCAGCGGTTTTCTTACTCTTTCGGCTTTCGCCCTTGCCTGCATATCTTGAGGTAAATGCTTTACATCGCCAGGAACGCCCAATGCAAAAACAACTATACTCTTTAATCCCTCGCCTATTTGGAGCGATTTTTCAAGTTTTTCAATATCATAACCTCCCATCTGATGAAGCTGATATCCCTCGAAGGTAGCCTGAGTGTAAAAATTTGACATTGCTGCACCTGCATCATACATAAAATGACTGTTCAGCTTTCCGTTTTCTTGTAAATGAGTTTTACCAAAAACCACACCTAAAACAGGAGCTGACTCTGCCCAAGTCTGATTATATTCTATAAGACTTTGATAAATCATATCATATTGTTCACTACCTTTTAAGGTTAAAACAAATAGCCAAGGTTGTTCGTTGTACGATGATGGTGCCCAGCGAGCGGCTTCAAGCATCCGCTGCATACTTTCCTCTGTTGGTTTTACATTAGAAAAAGCCATAGGGCTGAAGCGCGACGATATTTCATTTAATATTTTGTTCATTTTTGTCTTGTTTTTATTAAACAAAATTACAATAATAAATGCAATAATTTACAAAGTTGATTTATATCATTAAAATGCTTATTTCAAGTCTTTAGATTGCATCTCCTTCTCCACCAATTTCTTCATCCTCCAGCAAGTCATTTGACGGTGGCCCGATTCATCGGCCAAAACATAGGTGGAAATATTTGGATTATGCAAAACCTTATGCACAATATGAAAAGCCTCTTTAATATTGATACGACAATTATGAAAAAAGGTATGGCTGCGTGCAGATTCCTCTGATTTACATCTTGTACAGCGTCTTGAATACGGAGATTTCCCGGCACAATAATGTGTGTTTCCGCACTTACGACAAACAAAACCGTTTTTCCATTTGTGTTCAGCTAGAAATTGAAAGCAAGTTTCCTCATCGGGAAAAGAGCTCTCAAACTGCATGATATTTATTTTCTCAAGATCTTTCAGCATAATCTTTCACAAAATTAATAAAAATAAGTGATACTATAACGATTTATTTTTTATCTTTGCAAAAAATAACAGAGAGATGAAAAAATTCATGTATGTAATTCTGGCCCTTGGCATAATTGCAGTTGCCTGTGGAAGTGGTTCAGAGAAAAAAGACAATGACAATCAAACTCCGCCGGTAGATCAGGTAGATCAAAGCGCAAAAGTTGAGTACTTGAACACACAGAATTTTGTGGATAAAATCTTCGATTTCAGAAATGAAACCGATTGGAATTATAAAGGCGAGAAACCCGCAATTATTGATTTTTATGCCGACTGGTGTGGACCATGTAAACGTGTTGCGCCAATTATGGAGGAACTTGCAAAGGAATATAAAGGAGAGATTAACATTTACAAAGTGGACACTGACAAAGAAGAGGAATTAGCTTATTCATTTGGTATTCAGAGTATTCCAAGCATAATGTTCATTCCTATGGAGGGACAGCCACATATGTATGTTGGTGCTTTTCCAAAAGCTGAGTATATTCGTATTATAAATGAAGTATTTTACGGAGACAATCAAAATAAAGAAACACAAAACGAAGAATAAAATGGAACATTTAACAGCAGCGACTTTTAAAGAAAAAGTCTTCAATTACGAGACAAATCAGGAATGGAAATTCGAAGGTGAACTTCCTTGTATTATAGATTTTTACGCTGATTGGTGTCAGCCTTGTAAAATGGTTGCTCCCGTATTGGAAGAGCTCCAAAAAGAATATGAAGGTAAAATCAACATTTATAAAGTTGATACTGAAAAAGAACAAGAACTTGCTATGGCATTTGGTATTCAGAGCATCCCTAGCATACTTTTCTGTCCAAAAGAGGATAAGCCTCAAATGGCAATGGGTGCACTTCCAAAGCAAAGTTTTGAACAAGCTATTGAAGAAGTATTAAGTGTAAAAAAATAGAGTTATGAAACAATTCTTTACATTGGTTTTGGTAATTGCATGTGTATCTTCATTTGCACAAACAACTATTCCTAATGCGGGTTTTGAAACTTGGACATCACAAGGTTCTTATGAGAATCCAGATCCATGGGATAGCCCCAATGATGTTAGTTCATCACTTGGAATTGAAGTCGTAGAGGCCGAAAGTTCAATTGTATATGATGGCTCATATTCCGCCAAAATCAGTGTAAAGAGCTCTATTGCCGGGGCTTTGCCCGGAGTATTAACCCTTGGAGATTTCAGTTTTAGTTTACTGACAATGTCGGCAACTATTGATGGAGGAACACCATTTACCGGACGTCCGGAAAGATTCTCCGGATGGTTTCAATACGAACCTCAGAATAATGATGAGTGCTTTTTTGGAGCCATTTTATTAAAACAGAATGGATCTAATTATGATACCGTTGGTTCTGCAGGTTTTTTTTCAAGTCAGACATTACTGACCTGGACAAAATTTGATACTACATTTGAATATTTCAGCACAGATATTCCAACGCATTTAAACATTATTTTGCTTCCTACAGATCAGGATAATCCGCAGGTTAACAGTGTTGTGTATGTAGATGACCTTCAACTCTCATATTCCAGTGATATTAATGATTACGAAGTGAGTAATATTAATATTATTAATAATGGTATAGAGATTCATTTCCCATCAATGCACGGTTTATTGAACCAAATTGAGATTTACACATTGGATGGTCGACTTGTAAAACAAAGTTATGAAAGTGAAACCTCGGTCAGCATTGTTGATCTAAACACAGGACTGTATATACTGCGAATTCAAAATGAAAAAGGAATATTCAGCGCTAAATTTATCAGATAATGAAACATTTTTTGTTTATAATATTACTGTCTATTTCTGTATTGAATATTTCTGCACAGGAAGAAAACTCAACTGCCGACAGAAAATTTATAATTAAAACCAATCCTTTTGGTGCTTTAGCCAATATGATTCCACTTAGTGCGGAACTAATGCTGGGTAAAAAGTTTAGCATAAGCGCCAATGGTTTCATTGTAAACTCAAGCAATGGTACAGGTTCAACACTTTTTGAACAGAGTGGATATTCGATTGGGCCAGAGTTTAGGTATTATTTTACTGAAACAGAAAGCAAGGGACAAATAAACAGAGTGTACGTTGGTGGTCAATACAGCTATGAGGATTACCGAAACAGAACACTTGACCGTTATGACGATCCAATTGATGGATGGGCACATGGCATTGGCGGATCGTTGATTGTTGGTAACCAATGGTTTTTCAAAAACCGATTCACTGTTGATATATTTCTTGGCCCGGCCTATGTGGAATACATTAAAAATGAAGATTATGAAACCAATCTATCCAAAGGCGGTTTTCTTCTGGGCATAACCGGACCTAAAGTTACAGGAACCAAAGTTAGGTTTGGATTCAACATTGGTATTGCATTATAGCATCAAGGTATATTCTTATTATTGAAAAGATGAGCAATACTGTTCATCTTTTTTTTATTTTTGCATAACACTAAATTATTTCTAATGGAATTAATGGTATTGTTGGATTTTGCTTGGGGCGACCTGATTTGGATAATTATCGGAGGTGCTGCTATACTCCTTGGCCTGCTCGGATGCTTCGTACCTATAATTCCTGGTCCTCCTGTAAGTTTTGTTGGATTGTTATTATTACAGCTAAAAGAAACGCCGCCTTTTACCACAAACTTCCTACTAATTATGGCAGGAATTGCCATCTTGGTAACTGTTCTAGACTATATTGTCCCCATAAAAGGTGCAAAAAAGTTTGGGGCATCTAAAGCAGGAATTTGGGGTAGCACCATTGGTCTTGTTGCAGCAATTTTCTTCCCGATAATGGGCCCAATAGGCATCATTGTTCTTCCTTTTGTGGGTGCACTTATAGCTGAACTCATGATTGGCAAAAAAACAGGAAAAGCTCTCAAAGCAGCTTTCGGCACATTCATTGGTTTTCTTTTTGGCACATTGCTAAAACTAATTGCCAGTGCTTACATGACTTATGAGTTTGTAACCAACATGATATAGAATACAATTAGAAATATGACTTGCAAAAATACCACTGTCCATAAAATTTTAATTCCCACTACCCTCTTTGGTCCTGTGTATTTATATCAGCATTTGGCTATATCAGATACTTGCATATTCGAAAAACACGAAAGTTACTTAAAACAAAGTTTTCGCAATCGATACCAAATTGGCGCACCAAATAAAATACAAGATTTAAGTATTCCCGTAAAAAAAATTAATGGCAATAATACGCTCAGTAGTGAAATAGAAATTGATTATAGCAGCGATTGGATTGGTCAACACCTTAAATCAATGGATACAGCATACCATTCGAGCCCTTTTCACCTATATTATATTGATTATATAGCTGAAGAATTCAATAAAAAACATATAAAACTTTGGGATTTGAACGAAGCCCTGTTTCTTCTCTTACGAAAATGGCTGAATCTAAATTTTGAAATAGAATATACCCAAGACTATCACAATTATTATAAAGATCTTTGCGATTTACGAACTGATCTTCACCCAAAGAAAAGCTGGCATAAAGAGAGCTCAAAAAACTACACACAGTGCTTCGACGATAAATTCGGGTTTCGCCTCGGATTATCCATTATCGATCTTTTGTTTAATTTAGGGCCTGAAAGCAGTCTTTTTCTAAAAAATTAAAGCAGACAACATGCATAAAGTCATAATACCTCTTGCCCCAATGCGTATTTCGCCTTCACATAAAGCTGAAATGAGTCATGAATTGCTTTACGGAGAAACTGTAGAATTGCTGGATACCATTAAAGAATGGGCAGAAGTTTCATGTACAGACTACGAATATCGGGGATGGATTTTAGCCGACGCAATAGAACCATGCAAAGATGAGAAAGCAGAGAAGCGATTTCTGTATAGCGAAACTGGTATAATTGATAGTGCTGGCAGCAGAATGAGTATACCAAGAGGTTCAATACTTGGAAGCGAGAACATCCTAGAAGGCGATGTGCACCCTTCAATTGATTTTGATTCAGAACTCGTCATCAGTCTTGCCAAACAATACTTAAATGCACCATATCGCTGGGGTGGTCGTTCTCCTTTTGGAATCGACTGTTCAGGATTAACGCAAATGGTATTTACATTATGTGGTATTCAAATTCCTCGTGATGCTTCGCAGCAAGCTACATATGGACAATCTGTTGCATTTATTCAGGAAGCTCAAAGTGGTGATCTTGCCTTTTTTGGCGATAGCGAAGACAGCATTACTCATGTTGGGATAATTATACATAACAATGAAATAATTCATGCTTCTGGCAGAGTTCGAATTGACAAAATAGATCATCAAGGCATTTATAATAGTGACACTAAAAAGTACAGTCATAAACTGCGGTTGATTAAAAGCCTAAAAAATTGACCATTTTCTTTCCTTTTCACCAATCTACCCCAAGCATTTAACAAGTAGCACTAAGTATTGTTTATCAGTACATTTTTGCACGTTTTTATCTACTCGGACAAGATATTGACCATCTACGTCAATTCGTACAAGTAATATTTGATTTACAGGGAGTTTCAATGGTATTTTTGTAGAAATATTACATGATTATGAAAACTGCTGTTATCGTATTATTTCTTTTCACGACCATCATTGGATATTCACAAACAGTTCTTATCGATCCTACCGGTGATGGCGGATTTGAAAACGGAACTACATTTGCCGCAAATGGCTGGACCGTTGTAAACGGAACCTCGTCAACAAGTGACTATAATCGTTGGGTTATTGGTACAGATGCAAGTCCAACCGATGGAATATATTGTGCATATATTACAGATGGCCATTCAGGAGCATACAGTACATCGGCAATTTATAATTACAATTATTCCGGGTATAGCAGTGCAGATAAATGCCACATTTACAAAGATATAAGTTTCCCTGCTGGGGAAGAGTTGATTACATTAACATTCAACTGGAAATGCAGAGGCTATTGGAGCACTGATGAAGATTATATGCGTGTTTATTTGGTTCCAACTTCCATTACTCCGACCGAAGACGTTGCACTAAGCTCAACATACAGGATTGGGGAATTGTATTACGACCATGTGACTACATGGCAATCTGAAAGCATTACCATCAATCCATCGTATGCAGGCACGACTTATCGGTTGGTTTTTTCATGGACAAACACTTCTTCCAATAATACACAACCACCAGCGGCTATAGATTCCATTATGCTAACATCGCTGGCTGCTAATATGACTTACAGTTCATCAACCACTACACAGGCCTCAACAGCCAATCTTTGTCCTGGCACAATGAACAATGAAATCATTTATATGCAGATTGAGACCACAAATGGGCTAAGCAACCCCTTATTGGCGGAGTCTTTTACATTTGATACGGGAACAGGTAGCACGGATCCAGCCAGCGACATAAGCAATGCAAAACTATATTATACAGGCACCAGCGGAAGTTTTTCCACCGCAAATCAAGTGGGTAGCGCTTATAACGGACCTTCGGGTGCTTTTACTATTAATGGAAATCAAAATTTAACCCTTGGCACAAATTACTTTTGGCTGGCCTATGATATTACACCTCAAGCGACAGTTGGTAATTCAGTTGACGCAGTTTGTAATAGTATTACCGTTTCATCTAGCACATACACACCTTCGTTTTCAGATCCGGCAGGTGTACGAAATATTCCATCAGGATGTGCCCCCGGAAACGACGATTGTTCCAATGCATGGGAAATTCCTCTGGGAAGCAGTATTCCGGCATCGAATGAAAATGCAGATATAGGCATACAGCCCGATGACCCAAATTCTATTTTTGAAGCCACTTGCAACAGCTCGGTAGATAATACAGTCTTTTTCTATTTTACTACAACCACAGCTGGTACATACGATGTTTGTTTTACCGATCTTTCATGCAATACACCAAATGGTATTCAGGCTTCTATATTTAATACAGATGTTTGTCTCACAACCAATAACTGGGGTTCAAATCTCGCTTGCGCAGAGCCTATGAATACCAACGATTTTTGTGTAAGTACAAGCGGACTTGCTGCAAATACCACCTATTATGTTAGTGTAGACGGATATGCAGGATGCGAATGCAGTTGGAATGTTAGCATAAACAATAATCCGCTGCCAGTTGAACTTTTAGATTTTCATTTAGAACTGACAGATTGCTCACGTGAACTTACATGGACAACAGCTTCAGAGCAAAACAATGATTACTTCATTGTGGAAAGAAATATCGATAATTATTTTGAACCCATTGCTATTATTGCCGGTAATGGAAATTCCAATTCTATTTTGGAATATCAATATACAGACCATGATAATTTTGCCGAGCAAGCATTGTACCGATTAAAACAAGTTGATTATGATGGCAGCACAGAAATTTTAGCCCCTGTTTTGTCGTCAACTGCTTGCTCAGAAAAATCGTTTGCAAATATTTTCACAGATGATAACACTTTGACCATTCATTACCCAAACAACGATTACAGCATTGAAATTTTCAACTTCACCGGACAAATGGTTTACAGGCAAAATGCCAATTCTGAAACTAGAATAACTTTGAACATGTTTAAGTCGGGGTTTTACATTTGCAAAATCAGCAATGGAAAATATCATGAAAGCAAATCATTTTTGGTAGATTAAAAGTAGTTAGATACCGCGAATGTTTTACCTTTGCATAAAGACATGCAAAATGCAACCGAGTATTTTCGATATTTTTTCTATTAGCCTTCGGCAGGCAATTAACCCTTTTATAATTCTGCTGATACTATTTGTAGGCACGCTGATTATACATAAACCGATACGAAAAACATATCCCGGAAAAATACTACTGTTTATATTGCTCACATTTTTTCTGATGAGTTCAAACTCATTTCTAATGTCGTTTGGCTTACGCAATATTTTCATTCACTTGCTTTTTACTTATTTTCCGCTGGTATTATTCATTGCTCCTTTAAGCTATCTATACATCAGTTCGCTCGTAAAAGAAAATTTTACCGTACGAAAAAACGAGCTGTTTCATTTAATAATTCCGATTCTGGCATTTCTTATTAGCCTTATTATTAATATTTTTATTTCAGTGAATTATGTAAGCGATAATGCTGTTCAGCTGGAATATTGGATGAATATTTTTATAAAACTACAAGACATAAACTTACTATACATACTTGGCATTCAATTTATTACATACACAATTTTATGTGTCATTGTATTTCGTGAGCACAGAAAGAATCTCCCTCATTTTTTCAGTTATTCGGATGGGATTTCACTACGATGGGTTCGATTCTTCATTATTGGAATGGCATTTTATTTTCTCATATTTCTAATGAGTAACAATGAAATTCTTTTCATTAGTTCAATAAGCGACAGTGCTTATGATGTTTTATACTTTAGTATTTCAATATTTTTCTTATTGCTAATCGGAATTTATGGAGCAGGGCAATACAATGTTTTTGACGAACCCTGTAATATTGATACCAATAAGCCTAAAAAAGAAAATAAATCAGCATATAATGCCTTTGATGAAGAGCGCAAAATAGAAATGGCAAATAAGATTAAGAATTTACTCAGAGAGGAAAAAATATTTCTAAAACACACATTAACTCTCGATTCTCTTGCCGATATTCTTGACAGCAATCGCAGTTATACTTCTCACGTTATCAATGAAGTATTTGATATGAACTTCTACAACCTTATTAACAAATACAGAATTGAAGAAGCTATTCAAATGTTGCAAGATGGCAAGCATAAGAGTTATAGTATGGAAGGCATAGGTAACTTGTGTGGATTTACATCGAGGAGTTCTTTTAATTCTGCTTTTAAAAAGTTCACAGGGAAAACGCCATCAGATTTCAAATAAAACCCTATATTTACTTCTCCAAAACAAAAAACATGAAAAAAGCATTTTTAGTTTTAAGTCTTTTATCAGCATTTTCTTTTGCTCAAGCCCAAAAAATCGTAAATATCGATTTTGATAATGTAAAAGAAGAAACCACTACAAAGAAATCCGACAACTATTATCCAAAATTATTGGAAAGATATTTTGCTTTAGATACTAGTTTTACGGAAGAAGAATACATGTTTCTGTATTACGGATATACTTTCAGACCTGAATACAGTCCTTATGGCACTCCTGAAGCACAGGATAAATTTCTTGAGTTATACTATGCTGAAGAATTTCAGGAAGCCATTCCATTTGGATTGGAAGTATTAAAAGAAAACCCGGTTCATATCAAAATTGTTTTCAAGGTATTGGTTTGCTATTATGCTCTGGAAAAACTTGATACGGCTCAACTTTATGCAAAACAATATTATGGATTGCTGGGCGCAATATACAATAGTGGCGATGGCATGAGTGTAGAAACAGCATGGGTTGTAAACCGTGTAAGTGATGAATATGAAATTCTCTCTGATCTGGAATTAGACATGACTGAGCAAGCATTACTAGAAGGTCCAACCGACAGACTTACCATTAGCCGTGAAGATCAGAAATATGATCCTCCGGTAGAAGAGTTGTACTTTAATGTAGCCAAGCCATTTGAGCAAATGAGTAAGATGTTTGATGACTAAGAAATAGTATAAGATCTACATTCCAGTAATCAGAAACTCAGTACGACGATTTTTAGCGCGACCTTCAGGCGTATCATTTGATGCAACGGGTCTGCTTTCGCCATACCCTTTTGAGCCCAATCGAGAAGCACTTACACCATTTGCAACAAGATAATCATAAACAGATTTCGCTCTGTTTTGCGATAAAACAAGATTGGCCTGATCGGGTCCAAGATCGTCGGTATGCCCTTCAATAGCAACTTTAATATTTGGATTTTCGTTAAGAAACTCTATGAATTCATCCAGTACTTTCTTGGAAGATGGGGTCAGATCTGCTGAATTACTCTCATAGTAAATATCGTTCATTTTATACGACTTCCCTATTTCAACCGGTTTGATATCAACTTCTACAGTAGTTGGCTCATCCAATGTTGTATCTTCAACTGAAAAGTACTCACTTTCATATACAAAGTTGGTTTTTTTCACCGTCATAACATAATCGTTGTCAAACCGCATAACTGCCACATATTCACCAGTTTCATAGTCAACTGGAATTTCAGTAACCTCTTTGGTGGCGATATTTTTCATTTCCACACTTGCATGTACTGGTTCATCATTTGCTTCACTAATCACTGTTCCTTTCACAAAAAGCACTTTTTCAGGTCTTGCCCCTTCATATAGCTCAAAGGAATAGAAATCCCAACCACCAACACTTTGCGCCATATTATTAGAGGCAAAATATCCATAATGTCCATCTGTGCTAACAATAAACCCTACATCATCGTATTCAGAATTTATAGGGTAGCCGATATTTTTTGGATCTTGCCAGGTGCCATTATCATTCATTTTTGCATAGTAAATATCATAACCACCCATTCCCGGGCGACCTTCTGAACTAAAATACAATGTCTGACTATCAGAGTGAATGAAAGGGCTTTTTTCATTGCCTTTTGAATTAATCTTATTGCCCATATTTACAGGCGTTCCCCATGTACCCGATTCATCTCTTGAACTGGTATAAATATCATATCCGCCAATGCCCCCTTTTCGGTTGCTAATAAAATAAAGGGTTTTGCCATCTGCAGAAATAGAAGGCTGACTTTCCCAGCTATCATCGTTGTTTACAGCACTAAGCGGAATAATATCATCCCACTCACCAAAACGATATCGAGTATAGTATAAATCGCAATTATAGTATGAATTTTGATTTCCCGGTTCCACAAACCTGCAAACCGTATAAACCATTTCTTTATTATTAATGGTTAGCGTTGGGCCTCCTTCATTTTGTTCCCTATTGAAAGGCTCTGGCATCATCACTCCTTCATCGAAAGGGGCTTCATGAAGCGAAGAGTACGAACCCTTGGTTCTTTTACTAATAAAAAATTTCTCTTTATAAGAAACATCACTTGACCATGAAGAATAATCGTCATTTACCTCTGTTTTACGGGTAAACATAGCAATTTCATTATCGGGACTGATGCTTACAAGATATTCATCTTTGGGACCAGAAATACCGGGAACAATTTCAGGATCGAATGGAACAGGGTTTTGCATTAATTCTGCTGCCGCATGAGACCAATCATAAATCACTCTGGCTTCAACAAATAATGAGTCTTCTTCAATCAAATCGGGTTTATCTAAAAAACTCTTCATGTATTTTGCTGCAAGGTCTTTTTTATTCATCCCAAAATAAAGTTTTCCAAGATAGTAATTGGCCATATGAAGACCATCGGGACAATACTTTAGTGCTTTCTCAAAATACTCGGTAGCCAGTTCCAGATTATTCTGTTTTTTATGAATATTGATATACCCAAGATAATAATATGCAGGACCATATTCGGGATCGTCATCTATTACTTCCTGCAAAAGTTTATATGATTCCTTATAGTAAATTTCTGCCCGATCTATGGCATAAGATAATTTGCGTGCCTGAGATAAATTCTCCATGGCAGATTCAAAAGTTTTTTCTGTTTTCTTATTCAACTCACCGCATTCGTTCTGAGAACTGAGAATCAGAGTAGAGAAAAGAAATATAATTAGTGTAAAAAGTTGTTTCATATCATTGCTGATTTTGATATGCAGAATTTAATAATAATAAGTCTAAAACACTTAAGGCTGTCATTGCAAAAACCACTGGAACTGCACGTGGCACAAAACATACATCGTGCCGTCCTTTGATTTCAAGCTCTGAATTTTCATTTTCACGACTGATGGTTTTTTGCTTCTGTCCGTGAGATGATGGTGGACGAAACCATGTCGTAAAAACCAAATCATTTCCATTGGAAATCCCCCCTTGAATTCCGCCGCTGTTATTGGATTCAAAATGAATTTCGCCATTTTTTTGTGACATTGAATCGTTAAATTCGCTGCCTTTCATTTCGGCACTTTTCATTCCGGCTCCAAATTCAACAGCTTTAACAGCAGGAATACTCATTACCGCCTGAGAAAGAACTGCATTTATCTTGGCAAATAGTGGTTCACCAAGTCCTGCAGGCAAATTCCTCACTATACTGGTAATGCCTCCACCAATGGAATCGCTTTCCTTTTTAAGATTTTCTAAAAGAACGAGCATTTTCTGTTCTGAAACACTATCAGGACAACGTAATACTGAGCTTTCTATTGTGTTTTTCGCAAGATTTTTCACATCGAAACTGGCTTGAATACTACCAATTGCAGAAACGAAACTCAATATCTCAATATTTTTGGTTCTTAGGAAATCCATTGCCAAAGCTCCGGCAAATACACGGGCCACGGTTTCACGTCCTGAAGCTCTTCCGCCACCACTCTGACCATCAATACCATACTTCTTAAAATAGGTATAGTCGGCATGACCGGGACGAAAATGCTTATTTATTTCGTCATAATCACCAGAACGAGTATTACTGTTTCTAAAAATAAAGGCAATAGGGCTGCCGAGTGTTTTTCCATCAGCCATTCCGCTCAGAATTTCGACTTCATCTTTTTCTTTTCGTTCTGTTTCCCAGAGGCTACCTTGAGGTGACCGCATTTGCAAAACAGAATTGATAAATTT
Organism: Bacteroidales bacterium; assembly: GCA_016937255.1. Lineage (GTDB taxonomy): Bacteria > Bacteroidota > Bacteroidia > Bacteroidales > DTU049 > BM518. The sequence continues at coordinate 5,284 of JAFGWG010000254.1, read as the reverse complement.
CATATCCGGCTTAAAACCAGCGGGGAAACCATCAATAACTCCCCCAATGGCGGGTCCATGAGATTCACCAAAAGAAGTGAAGTGTAAAATATGTCCAAGGGTATTCGCAGCTGCCATAAAACAAAAATAACTCAGATTGCTGTATTCAACGATACGCTATACCTAAAAGTTACCAACAATTAGTGTTTAACTTGAGTTTATTTTGACCATATTTAGAGGGTACTGATGACGCATATGGTTTTGCAGCAAAAGTTCACATTCAACCCCATTCAGGGTTGTTTCCCTCATTTTTTCTCTCCTGGGACTTCGTCCCGGGTTAATAATATTGAACTCTTTCAGAGTTCTCTTTACTGACATTCCAGCTCTGCCAAATTTGAAAATCTGCATTCCAACGTCCACCGCTACGCAATAGACAATACGGTGGGCTTGGAATCGTAGATTTTATAAAAACCTGTCAGGTTTAATACTAGCACAAACGTGTAAAAACCTGACAGGTTTAAATTCTTGCGCAATGAAGCTTTTGAAAATCTGCATTCCAACGTCCACCGCTACGCAAATAAACAATTCGGTGGGCTTGGAATCGTAGATTTTGGGGTTAGCATATTGAACTCCTTCGGAGTTTCTACGCAGTCTTTTGGGTTCATACCTGCGGCATGTAAAGTATTTGTTTCTTGGTTTGTATTTATGGGGGGATAGGAGACAAGGCATGCCTTGTCTTTACTGCTCCATTTTTCAACTCCTTCGGAGTTCGGCTTATGCAGTGTGGACGTGATTTTATGAGCCATTTTTTTCGGTTTTGTATTTGCGGTGAATGGAAGTCAAGCTGAATCTAGTCCATAACCAGAATACAATGAGAAATAGTGGTTTCATTATCAAGATGAACTTCCATCAAATAGATTCCGGGAGGATAATTGCTCATGTTTATTTGATTCTGCTGCAGATCATTCTCAGCCAACACTATTCGTCCAAAATGATCGTATACAAAAACATCTTTCACAAAATGATTGCCTGCTACTTCAAAATGAAATACGCTATTGGACGGATTGGGAAAAACGTGCAAATAATCAGAGTGATGCTCCGGGATTTGCTGCACAATATCGGGCATATACCCGGTTCTTCTATTATCACCTTTATAGGTTGACCATTTCAGAGCAGCATTTGTAAAAGGAACATTGAGTTCTATAACATTAATAAAAGCGGAATCGATATCTGCACCAAAATTTTGAGTATAGCTTAATGAAACAATATCAAGCATTCCATCTCCATTCACATCGCCGAGTGCAGGACCATTCATATAGGTATAACCTTTGACCATCTTTGGAAAACTATTGAGTTCTGCTGGGCTAGAGGTAGAGTATGCATGAATGAAGCCATTACCATTGACATCAATCATATTAGATCCGAAGAAAACATCATCGTTGGAATCATTATCGGCATCTGCAATGCAAATAACGCCTTCGGCGCCACCTTCAGCTATAATTGGAAAACCCGATAGCAATGAACCATCTGTTTTAAATGCAAATAAGAGTGTATCGGCAGGAGTACCCACAGGTTTCCCTTCAAAAATGATTTTTTCGCCATTAATTTCTGCTACAGTGGGTGTTGAATAAGTCCAATTATTTCCAGCAACCGCAACCGGCCAGCCAGTAAGATTTGCGCCTGTATTACCCATCAAGAAATACTGTGGTGTAACACCATGCGACGCGCCAGCTATATCATAATCAGCGTTTCCATCGGCATTAAATATTATTGGAGATTGATATGAATATTTGACATTGGGTCCGGTAAGCTGAGGAAAAGGACTCAATACATTGCCTCCGGCATCAAAGATATATCGACTTTGCGTTGAAAATGCAATGATTTCAGGACTTCCATCGTTGTTGACATCACCAACCGAAGGCGTTACCGCAGGATAAGCATCGAGGGTTTGAGGCCAGTTGGCACCAAATGGAGAACCGTCGGCTTTTAAGACCTGAATATTTCCAGAAGAGGATGTTCGTTCACAAAAAATAATTTCAAGGGTATCGTTTTGGTCAAGGTCTGCCAATACAGGAGAACATTGAATCCAGTGATCGCTGAAATTTACCGGCCAGCCAGTAAGAGGAGCTCCGTTATTATCGAAAGCATGAATACGTCCATTGGCTGGAACTCCACCAGTTGCTACAACAATCTCCATATCGCCATCGCCGTCAATATCACCTACAGAAGGCGGATAAGTTGCCGTTCCGGTTAATGCAGCTTCCCAGATAATGCCAGTGTCGCAAATACAATAAAGCTTACTATCTATGGCTGTTAAAATTTCGTCTTTTCCATCGTTATTGATATCGGCCAAAGCGACATTGCGCATATTTTTAAAAGTAGGATTGCAGGGTATTCCAATTGGGAAGGATGTCAATTGTGGGCTCAAAGAGTCTTTGACTGCTGGAAGATTGACCGATTTCGTTTCATACTGCCCTGCCTCATTCAGTTTGATGACTGATTGTGCGTATAATTGGCTTAAAAAGAGTAGAAGAGCAATGGTAAATATGTATCTCATGTTGGTATTTTTGATAAAGGTACAAAGAAAATGTTTTTTTGATTCTTGGTAAGGCGTGGATGTTTTTGGAATGCTGAATTTCCCACAAAGACCTCGGAGGACACAAAGTTTAAGGACACAGAGGTTTTTTTTAGCCACTGATGCACGGATCTTTTTGTCCGCAGACCTGTCACGCAAGGCCTGAGTACGCAGATTTTTAGGATTGCATGGTATCGTACTTCTGCCACCACTCGGCGTAGAATCCGGCTACGCTGAAGCTATCAAGAAGTCTCATGAAAGACCACCCTCTCAACTGCGAATAAGAAATATTTTACTATTTTTATAATCTGATTAACAGAAATGAGATTTGCATACACGCAATGGTTCTTTTGTGTTGGGTGGAAAAGAGGTTAGCAATAAATATAAAAAACACCGAATGAGTAAAATATGCATAAAAAAAAATTGGATTCTAATTTTGATTGCAATCACATTATTTGGATGCAATGTAAATAAAATAGAAAAAGAAGTGGAGGAAAATTTTCCTGTATTGACAGGCAAATACTTAGGGCAAAAAGAACCTGGACTGGAACCTGAAATTTTTGCTCCCAATATTATTTCAACAGGAATGGCAGAGATTAATGCTGTGTTTTCACCAGATTTCAAAGAGTTCTATTATTCTATTAGAATACCAAATGGACAATTAGTGATTATGGTTCTTACAAATGATGGTGCACAATGGTCTGAACCAAAAGTAGCTTCATTTTCAGGTGAATATTCTGATGCTGATCCTTTTATTTCTCATGATGGTAATTGGCTCTACTTTATTTCTAAAAGACCGGTTGATTCAAAAAACATAGCAAAAAGTGATTGGGATATTTGGAGAACTCACAAAGATGGAGACCATTGGTCAGAACCAGAAAGGTTAGAAAATGGCATTAACTCAGAGGCAGATGAAACATACCCAAGTCTGACCAAAAATGGAAAACTGTATTTCTCGTCTGGAAGAATAGGTAAGAATAACAAAGACATTTTTTGTGCTGAGAAAGCCGAAAATGGTTTCCATAACCCAGTTAGGCTTAACGACACTATAAACAGTCATTGGGAAGGAGATGTTTTTATTTCCTCTGAAGAGGACTATATGATATTCTCATCATATGGAAGAGAGGCCGGTTCTGGTTTGTATATAACATTTAATAATGATGGGAGTTGGAATTTACCACAACGCATGAGTGAAGAGATTAATGTGACAGGCAGAGAATTTTGCCCAATTGTTTCGCCTGATGGAAAATATTTCTTTTTTACTTCAAATCAGCCAGTTGAATTAAATAATGATTCGGAAAAATTAACGTATAAAAAAATTAAAGATGATTTTATTCAATCTTACAATTATCCTCAGAGAGGTAAAACTGATATTTATTGGGTGAGTATTAAGATCATAGACAATTATAGAAAACAACAATAAAATCATTATCATATGAAACCAGTAAATATTATTTTCCCATTACTTATCTTGCTGATATTTAGCACAATATCATTTTCGCAAACAAATGAAATTGAACAAACAGATAAACAAGAAGTTATCGGAGTTTTACAGCAATTTCAAGATGGATATACAAATAGAGATACAACAATAATTGACGAATTTCTTAAACTGTTTACAAGCGACATAGTTTATATGGGGGTTGCATCGCATGAGTTCTTTAAGGGAAAAGAAAGTGTGAGAAAATTAACTCTCTGGGACTGGGAAAGATGGTTTGACCTTAAAATTCCAATTGAGAAAATAGATATTAGGATAGCCAATGAGGTGGCATGGTTTGAAGTTGTCGGAGAAAGTGGTCCATGGAGAAATGGGAAAACTTATGAAATACGAATGGTTGGATCATTAATAAAGAGTGAAAACAACTGGTTATTTAAGCAGATATGCTTTTCATACCCAGCACCATTAAAAGAGGTTGAATGATAATTTAGTCGAATATTGTACTTTAGTGTTTTAAAAGATTTAGATGCGCGTAATGGTTATATTTGAGTTTGGTGGAAAAGAGGTTGGGTAAAATAATAAAAAACATAGCGCTCATTAAAACTTTTCTTGCATATGATGCAATAATGGTGTATATTTGCACCAAAAGATAATTATTATGACTAGACAAAGTATTTCATTTACCGAACCAAATGACGAATGGTTAAAGGCTCAAGTTGAGAGTAAAGAATATTCAAGTAAAAGTGAACTTATAAATGATTTAGTACGTCAAGCGAGAAACCAACAACGTCAAATAGATTGGTTAAGGGCTAAACTAGAAAGTGCTGAAAATAGTGGATTTACCAATGACAGTAAAGAGCAAATATTACTAGAATCAAAGGCTTTACTTAATGGGTAAATATAAACTGAGCAATCTAGCTAAAGAAGATTTAATCAGAATTCATCATTATGGAGTTAAGACATTTGGATTAGCACAAGCTGACAAATACTTTGAATCGTTTTTTAATTATTTTGATATCATAGCTCAGCGTCCATTTTTCTTTGAATCTGTTGATTATATAAAAGCAGGATATAGACGTTGTGTATGTGGTTCAGATAGTATTTATTACAAAGTAAATAATGATATCGTAGAGATTATGTCTATTGTTGGAAGACAAGACTTGAATAGTATTTTTATCGATTAAAAATTACAGCCGCTAATAAACAGGAATATGAGTAGTACGAAGTTCTATTGGATGATCCCTTGTTCCGCCAGTTGCCAATCCGAAGCAGGACTAATAGATATCCGATTT
>JAFGWG010000253.1 GCA_016937255.1 Bacteroidales bacterium | reverse complement strand
GCAAAACACCTTATGTGAACACATACAAATTTGCATCATGAAAAAAACTTCACTTTTTTCTTGTTTTTGTCATAGAATACGCTCGAAGTGACATTCGAGGGGGAGGTTTGTAATATTGATGTTTCAGCGCTCCGGCCGAGTATTTATTTTGTTGAAGTGCGGGGTGAGAAGGTTTTGAGGGGGAGGTTTGTGAAGGAATAGTTCCGAATTTTCTGAATATTGAAATCATATTTCGCAAATTGCTTTAATATTTTTTGCATCTTTGTTATTCCAAAATTCTGTCATACTGAGCCTGTCGAAGTACGACAGAATTTTCCTCCGCAAATAATAAAAACAATAATATGGAACTCGCAGGAAAAATAGTACAGGTAATGGATGTGGTTACCGGAGAAGGAAAAAACGGACAGTGGAAAAAGCAGGATTTTGTTTTAGAACTTCCGGGCCAATATCAACGTAAGGTTTGTATTACCATTTTTGGAGATCGCATTGAGCAGTTTAATGTACAAGTGGGACAAGAAGCAAAAGTTGAAATCGATATCGAAAGCCGTGAATTTAACGGAAAATGGTATACCAATGTAAAAGCATGGAAAGTTGAAACCAATGTAGCTGAAGGTGGCGATCCTATTCCTGATTATGATATTTCACAGGAAGCTCCTGAGGCACAAGGGCTTGAACCTAGTGATGATTTGCCTTTCTAATTCTCAGGATAAAAAAAACTGATCATTTCTTTATATTGATCCTGTGCAGACAAACAGGTATCAAACAGATAAGCTTTTTGGCTTTTAAACTCTTGCAAACCCCTATAATAGAAGAACTTATGATTGTCTTCAATTATAAATGGTACAATTTTATGAACCAGGCATTCTCTGAACAGAATCAATCGCCCTACCCTGCCATTACCATCCTGAAAAGGATGAATTTGTTCAAAAGCCCAATGAAACTCAACAATATCTTCAAAAGTCATTTCAGACTTTGTCCCATACACTGAAAGCAGTTTTTTCATCTCTGCAACCACTTTTTCAGGCGGTGTAGTTTCAGATCCACCTACAATATTGGGTTTGGTTTTATAATCACCTACCTTAAACCAGGGTAATTTTGACTGAGAAGTATTGTTTTTTAAGAACTTATGAAATTCCTTAATAATCTTTTCTGATAAAGGTTCATTTACCGTATCCAACATATAATCAAAACATGCAAAATGATTAATAGTTTCGTTGATATCATCAATATTGGCAGAATTTTCACCTTCTTCCGCGTAAAAAGTATTGGTTTCGTAAATATACCTCGTTTGCTCCTCCGATAAACGACTCCCCTCAATACGATTCGTATTGTAAGCCATAAAAACTTGCGTTTTATGATATAAACCGCCTTTAAGTCCGGCTTGTTTTTCCTCCTGAAGAATTTTCAGAACATCCATACTAAACACGTTTACACAAAGATACAAAAATATCACCATCCTATATTACAAGAGCTGAAACCAAGTGATGATTTCTTGTTTTAATAAAATCCTATAAGATCCCAGCGTCAAAAAAGACAAACCCTGTTTTATCGTCCCGAAGAATGAGGGTCATGAAACAGGAACATCCAAGCCTTCGCACAACCCTGACATGATCCTCTCATTCGACGGGCTCAGGATCGGAATGATGTCAGAGATAATCTCTAGCTTATTATTCAACACGTCAATATTGTAAAAGATTTTAAAACGGCTTCACCAAAACTTTCATCTCCATATAATCCATCATGGCGTATTTTATGCCTTCGCGTCCAAGACCGGAGTCTTTTATGCCACCATAGGGCATGTGATCGACCCGAAAAGTAGGCACATCGTTGATAATTACTCCACCGGCAAGAATATGCTCAAAGGCGTGGTTCATATTTGCGATGGAATTGGTAAAAACACCAGCCTGTAAACCAAATCTGGAATCGTTTATCCAATCTACTGCCATATTAAAATCGGAGTATGGTTCGAGGGTAACCACCGGACCAAAAACTTCAAGGCTACACACCTTCATTTCCTTATGGGTTTCTGATAAAACCGTGGGATAATACAGCGCTCCTTCTCTTTTAGCTCCGCAAAGCACTTTTGCTCCACCTTCCACGGCTTCATTTACCCAGTCCTCTACCCTTTTAGCATTGGTTTCATCGATCATGGCGGTAATATCTGTGGATTCCTCAGCCGGATGACCAATTTTCAGAGCTTTAGTCTTCTCCACAAAACGTTTCGAAAACTCGCTAAAAATATCTTCATGAACATAGAGCCTCTGAGCATGAATACAAACCTGACCACTGTATGCAAACGCACCGGCCAGACATTTGGAAACTGCAGTATCCAAATTGGCATCCTTGTCCACAATAACGCCGGCATTTCCACCAAGTTCGAGCACCACTTTTTTCTTTCCGCAATCCGATTTCATTTTCCACCCCACTTCAGGCGAACCTGTAAAAGTCAAAACTGCAATATCGGGATGTGTAACCAAACGATTGCCACTTTCGCGATCCATAGGAAGTATAGAAAGCGAACCTTTGGGCCAGTCGAGCGTATCGAATAACTCGGCCATAAAAAGTGTAGAAAGCGGTGTTGATCTTGATGGTTTTAGAATAATCGGGCAGCCGGCAGCCAATGCGGGGGCTATTTTATGCACCGCTAAATTTAGCGGAAAATTAAACGGAGAAATTCCGGCTACAATTCCTGCGGGGAACCATTTTACCAGCCCTTCTTTTCCTTCTCCGGCAGGTGTCCAGTCAATTTTAATATATTCACCCTGCAACCTGCGGCTTTCTTCTGCTGCTACGATAAAAACCTGTATAGCCCGATCAACCTCTCCCAACGCATATTTCATGGGTTTTGATGCTTCAGCAGAAATAATCTCTGCCATTTTTATTCTGTTTTCCTGCAGCAATTGAGCCATTTTCATCAGCAGTTTGTGCTTTTTCCATGAAGGCATTGCTTTCAATTCAGGAAAAACAGTTTTCGCTGCTGAAATTGCCTCTTCAAGCTCAGAAATTCCGGCCAGCCAGGTTTTTCCGCAATTATTGCTATCCCACGAACTACAAACCGGCACTTCCACATCGGTTTTCACCCATTTTCCGGCGAGATATATTGGATATTCCATTTTTTATTGCGAATATAGGAAGAATTCACCGAATACAATTTTACTTTTTTACATATTACTAATATATATCTTTACATATTACTATTATGTATTAATACTCTTTATTAATATTTATATTTGCTTTTTACTAATAATAAATATATCTTTGTGTAGTCAATAGAAAGATCATGATAAAAGTAAATGACATCACGCAAACCATTACAGAGCAGAAAGAATCATTGGATAAAGCCGGATTTGAGATAACCCGTGACATTCATAAAAAGCTTTCTGCCGGTATAGATAATTTTGCACTTATCATTTCGGGTATTCGCCGGGCAGGGAAAAGTACTGTTTTGCGACAACTGATCAGAAAAAACCGGAGTAGATCTCTGTATTTAAACTTTGACACTCCTATATTATACAATTTTACAATTTCAGATTTCGAGGTACTGGATCTGGTTATTCAAGCCGGAAAGTATAAAAACCTGTATTTTGATGAAATTCAGATTGTCGAAGGTTGGGAGGTTTATGTAAGGCAAAAACTGGATCAAAAATACAGGGTTGTGATCAGCGGATCAAACTCAAGTATGCTTAGTAAGGAACTGGGAACCAAGCTTACCGTCCGACATATTTCAAAGGAACTCTTTCCCTTTTCATATATAGAGTTTTTGAGATTTTCCAAGAAAGATGCCGGGGAAAAATCCTACAAAGAATATCTGGAACAGGGTGGTTTTCCCGAATTTGTGAGAACGGGGCGTCATGATGTACTCCCTGCGTTGCTTAATGATATTTTATTCAGAGATATAGCTGTGCGATACGGTGTACGGGATGTAAATTCCATGAAAAAACTCATTGTGTACCTCATCACAAACTCCGGAAAGCTGGTTACTGCAAATAAATTAGCCCCCATAATCGGTGTGAAATCAAACGTAACTGTGCTTGACTATTTTTCTTATTTCGAGCAAACGTATCTCATCAGTTTTATGAGCAAATTTTCATATTCCGCTAGAGTTCAGGCCATAAATCCCCGCAAAGCATATTGTATCGACAACGGATTAATCAATGCAGTAACAACATCTCACAGTCGTGATGCCGGCAGAAAACTGGAAACCTCCATATTCCATTTCCTGCGTCTTTACACCGGAGAATTGAATTATTTCAGCGAAAATAACCGCGAATGTGATTTTGTTGTCAGCCATAAAAACTCGGTTACAGATTTGATTCAGGTATGCTACGAACTGAACTATGAAAACAGAGATCGTGAAATATACGGACTACTTGAAGCCATGGATTTCTTTAATATGAAAGAAGGAAAAATTATTACACTTAATCAAAGAGATTTTATTAAGGATGGAGACCGGAGAATCAAAGTTATTCCGGCACATGAATTTTGTTCAAAACACTATAAACTACCCGATTAACGAATTAAAGTCACGTGACTACGCTTTTCAAAAACAACACCACCCGGAAGAACGAGTTTCAGAATATAATTATATACTCCCGGAAGTGCAGGTGCGCCATCGTTTCGCCCATCCCAACCTTCGAAAAAGTCGGTGGTATTGAACATTTCCTCCCCAAATTCATTGAAAATGATAAGTGAATAACTTTCATGATCAATAAAAACACCAAATGGAATAAAAACGGAATTGTATCCATCTGGAGCGAAGGCGTTGGGAATAAATAATCGTGGAATTTGTTGCATAGAAACTCGATTCGACCATGAAGTATCTGCATAGCCAAAAGGATTCCCAAAATTTTCAAGGGCCATTAAACGGTAAGAAAAATTGCCCTCAGTATAAATAAGGTTGCTTACATCATCATCGTACCATCCGCTAAATGGCCCAATTATGGCAACAGGTAAAGCGTCGGGAACACCATCCACCCATCTAAAAACCTGATATTCTGTTGCGCCGGTTGCCCAACCTTCATAGTCATTCCAAAGCAATTCATTGGTCAGATTGTCTATTGGATCAGCATCAAGCAGTATACTGCGAGCCATATTTGAATACATGCCTTCATTACCGCAACTATCAATTACCACCAATTGATAATAATAATCTTGGTGATCAACATCCACATTATTATCGGTATAGGTAAATGCAGATGCACCCGAATAAGGCTGATAATCCCGCGCCGTCCATGGCCCTGCAAATGAAGTACTTCTTTGTAATTCGTAGCCCTGCACCTGAACAGTTTCATCAACCAGCCAGCTAATATCAATATCTTCATCATCGTTAACCGTTACATAACGGATGTATGCATAAGCAGGTATAGACGGTTTATTTACAGAAAAACAAATAGTATTTGAAGAAGAAGTCAATCCATTTCCCGATACGCCACGAATATAGATGCAGTATGTACTTGCATCATTCAATCCTATATAGTTTGTGATATTTACGGTATCATTAATTACTGCAACAGAACCAAATGGGGAACCATTTTCAGAAAGCATGAGTTCATAATGGTCTGTTCCGCTTGCGAAACCGGCATAATGAGTCCAGTTCAATGAAATTTCATCCGCACAAATATCAAGGTTTCCAGTCAGATAAATACTGCTATGACCATTGGTTAAAGGACTAGTAATTCCACAGCTGTCAATAACAGCAATGCAATACGATTCTGAGGCATTATCCGCATTAGAAGCCAGATTTTCGTAATATGTGGTTCCGATTCCCCAAACTGTATCAATGGGTGTCCAAACACCACCAATAAACTGATAAATAATATACCCTTCGGTGTCACCGGCCTTAGAAGACTGCCAGCCGATAATAGCATTTTGCGAAATATCATCCACAGAAACGCTGTCTAGTTGGGGCACATCAGGAGGAATTAGATTTTGATATATTTCGCCATCGACAGAAGAGACTGAACGACACCCTGAAGCGTCACCTTGTTCTATTCTGAAATTAAGCAAACTATTGCAAATATCTACGGTATCGAGAAAACTCATGCTTGTGGTACTCCCGGCATAATTCCAGATTGTAGCCGGATATTCAAAATAGACTTCATAATCTTGAGAAGTAGCCAGTTCGGGATTGTGCAGTGCATTCCAGCTTAGCGGTACAGTTCCGTTCAAAGGATTAGCTGCATTAAGCATCATACTAGCGAGCGTATCGGAAGGAGCAGAATACAAGTAGCCTGGGGCATCAGAACGGGTAACTATGTAATAATAGCTACTCTGGATTTGAGCATTGGCGCCCAAATGCAAAAAGGAAGTTTGCGCATATACCGAAACCGTTCCCACGAGATTGTATGGGCCGCCTGGGGCTATAGAATGATAAATCTGATATGCATCGAAAACACCTCCCGGATCAGAAGGGATAACCCATGAAAGTTCAACATCACCATTGGCTTGAACATCAAGGCATCGCAATTCAGGTGGATCGAGTTGAGCGAAAGCAGAACTCAAACCAAAATAAATAAAAACCAGAAAAGCAATAGCCTTGTGCATTTGCTTTTATTTTGCACCCGCAGTTAAGACATACATCTGATTAGGGTTCAGCTGTTCTTTCACAATGCGAGCAATATCATCTGTTGAAGCACGAAGCAGGTCATCAACAATTTTCTGATAATAGCTATCGGCATCTAACCCGTAGGCATGTGTTAGCTTCAGCCTGTCGATCAATTTAAAAGGTCCATCGAAACTACGCATAATACCTCCCATGCTATAATTTCTAACCAGATCCAACTCTTCCTGATTCATTACTTCATCGGATAAACGAGAAATCTCAGAAAATATTTCATCAATAGCTTCTTGTGTCCGTTCAGCAATCACTTCACTTTGAATGCTAAACATGGCTCCTTTTGGTTTAGCCTGAATGGTACTAAAAATTCCATAAGTTAAGCCTTTTTCCTCTCGTATTTTTCCCATCAATCTGGATCCAAAATAGCCACCAAGCACAGTTGTTGCCAAAGTAAGTAAAGGATAATCTTCACTGTCTCTATTCAGTACTTCTTTGCCTATAATAATAGCACTTTGCACGGCTCCTTTTTTCTCGACATGGTGTATAAGATTTGCATTTTTTTGCATTTGAAAGGTTAAAGATTCGTGCGTATTTCTTGAAAAGTTCACCTGTCCGAATTCTTCTTCAAGAATTTGAATCAGATTCGCGTCAATATATCCGCCCAAATAAATTTTCATTTCTACCGGCGAGAGCTTTTGATAATATTGAATCAGATCATCATGGAGTAAATTATCATGATCTTCCAAAGTTGCAGACCAACCGTAGGGATGATTGGATCCAAAAATTAATGAGGAGTATTTTCTCCGTGCCAGCGAACTCACTTTTTGAGAATCTACAATAAAATCCTGTTTCATATTCATCATCAGAATTTTAAGTTCTCGTTCTGGAAACGTCGGCTCATTAAGAATCAGACGTAGAAGTTGCAGCATTTCCTTAAATTTATCTTTCAGCACATACGCCGAAATGGTAATGCTGTGATTTCCTGAGGAGCAATCTGCATACGCACCCATAAAATCAATACTTTCTGCAATTTCAAAAGCTGATTTCCCATTGCTGCCTTCCATCATCATACGAGCCGTAACCATGGCCTGAAAGATTTTATTCTGAATCCAGCTTCCTCCTGGAATAACTAGATCAAGGCGAAGCACGGAAAAGTCATTATGATGAAAACCAAACCATGGAATTCCATTTGAAAGATTCCCTTTCTGATAATCGGGAAAACCTTTAAAATCGACTTGTCCTGTTTTGGGCACATGAGTTCTATCGGGTAAAATTATATTCTGTTTTGTCATGATTCCTGATTTTGAGAAGGTTCATATTTGAGTTCCGATAGATTTTCCCTACAAAAAAGGGAAGCGGCCACTCTTTTCACATCCTCGATGCTGACCATTTTATATTTTGCCAATTCATCATTCATCATAGATGCATCTCCGAGCCATTCGTAATAAGCCAAATTCATGGCTTTATTCAAAACTGAGGTTTTGGAAAACTCAAAAGTAGATTCATATTTATTTTTCACCTTTTCCATTTCAGCTGCACCTATTTTGCCATCAATAATTTCCTGCAATTCAACATCTAGAGCATCGAAGACTTCGGAAAAACTACGACCATCATTCAATTCTCCATGAATAATAAAAGTACCGTCATCTACATCCCCAGATATATAAGCGTTGATATTGGAAAACAATTCCTGATCTTTGGAAAGTCGCTGATAAAGCCTTGATGAAGCCCCATTGGAAAGCAAATCCGAAATCAAATCGTAGATAGGATAGTCGGGATGCAAACGATTTACCATGTGATATGCTCTGTAGAAGGAACGAAAAGGCACATTTCTTTCCAGAACTACATCGCGAAATTCAGTTTGTTTTGGTTCTTTTGGAAGATTTCTTACAGCCTCATGCTTTTTTTGGATGGGTGCGAACCACTTATCGCACATTTCTCTGGCTTTTTCCAAAGTAATATTACCTGAAAGCACCATCACCGCATTGCCCGGATTATACCATTTGCTATAAAAAGCTTTCACATCCTCCATTGTTGCATTTTCTATATGGCTAATTTCCTTTCCAATGGTAGCCCACTGATAAGGATGCACTTTATATGCCATAGGACGCAAATGAAGCCAAGCATCGCCATAAGGCTGATTGAGGTAGCGTTGCTTAAATTCTTCAATAACTACTTTTCGCTGTACTTCTAAACTTTGGGGTGTAAAAGCAAGATCAAGCATTCTATCTGATTCAAGCCAAAAAGCCAACTCCATATTCATCGAAGGAATTGTGAGATAATAATTGGTAATATCATTATTGGTAAATGCATTATTATCACCTCCCGCCAATTCAAGCGGTTTATCGTATTCGGGAATATTTATACTTCCGCCAAACATGAGATGCTCGAACAAATGAGCGAACCCAGTTCTGTCAGGATTTTCATCCCTAGCACCCACTCCATAAAGAATATTCATGGCCATCAATGGTGTGCTATGGTCGCTATGAACCAAAACTCTGAGACCATTATCGAGGGTGAATTTATCAAATTGAATCATTCTGATTTTTCTTTCAAAGTTAAATAATATCTTTGAAGCTAGATTAAATTAATTTATATTTCAGTGCTCACCCATATTTTCAGTGCCATGAAAAACAGCATCGATCGGTATTTCAATATTACAAAACTTGGCAGCAATATTCGTACAGAAATAATTGCCGGAATCTCAACATTTCTGGCGGGAATGTATATTATTTTGGTTAATCCCGCAATTCTAGCCGATGCTGGAATCCCATACAGTGCAGCTCTAACTGCAACAGTAGTTCTTTGCGCATTTATGACCATTGCCATGGGAATCTATGCCAAAAGCCCAATACTGGTGGCACCCGGAATGGGCATCAATGCTTATTTTACATATATTATTGTGATTGGAATGAAAGTCGATCCGTATATAGCATTGGGAGCAATTTTTTGGTCGGGTGTAGTTTTTATCCTCTTATCAGTATTCAATATTCGAAATCTGATTATTAAAGCCATTCCAAAAGTTATAAGAAGCGCCGGCGCAGTGGGAATTGGTCTGTTTATTACATTGATTGGATTTCACAATGCAGGCTTCATTGTGGTGAAAGAACCATTTATTGGTGTGGGCCAATTTAACATTTCCACCCTACTCTTTTTAATTGGACTTTTCTTAACCATTGTTTTAATTGTCCGCAAAGTTAAAGCCGCCCTCATTATCAGCATTGTTATCACTACGTTAATTGCCTGGCCAGTTGGAAGATGGTTTGGTGATTTTGCATCAACAGAAACGGTAACAAAACCTTTGATAGAAATAGGAAATATTTTTGCGTCACCTGATTTCTCATGGTTTTTCAAGTTAAATCTTGTCGAATCCTTATCATACAGTTTTATTCCCATTGTATTTTCATTACTTTTTGTGGATATGTTTGATAGCATTACCACTTTTGTAGGACTTTCTGAAGCCTCTGGTCTTGTTGACGAAAACGGAGATCCCAAGAACATGAAAAAGGCAATGATTACGGATGGATTTGCTACATTTTTCTCTTCTCTTTTTGGCACATCATCTGGAACTGCATATGTAGAGTCCGCTGTTGGCATTGAGCAAGGTGGAAGAACGGGATTAACAGCTGTGGTTACAGGGCTACTTTTTATTCCATTTCTCTTTATTGCCCCCCTTGCAGCAGCAGTCCCATCATTGGCAACGGCCCCTGCACTTGTAATGGTTGGATTTTTCATGAGTTCTGCTTTAAAAAACATCAATTGGAAAGATGCAGAAAATGCAATTCCTGCATTTTTAACCATTATTCTAATTCCATTAACCTACTCTTTAACACAAGGCTTAGTTTATGGGTTACTAAGTTACAGCTTAATTAAAATTTTCGTAGGAAAAACTCGAACTATTCCGCTTATATTGTGGATAATCAATGGGTTTTCAATTTTGCTCTTATGCATTGAATATAAAATATTATAAAGAAATACATCTACTATATATGTTAAATTTTATTTCACATTAAACATTTCTTGATTAAATCAATCATAGTTTTAATGATTTACATTATAAATGTAAATCTGTTTATTTGACCACACCACTATGAATAAGCACATGTATGGGTTTCATTTGCTATTTTGGCCATTATTATGGCTGAATATTCATTTTATATTGGTTGAATTAGTACAAAAAAATCATTACAATTTGCAAATTAGTAACAGTGGATTTTCAATAACTTCCGTTTGCTACAAATTTGCCAAAATTCACAAATTAGTATGAGGAATCTTTATCTAGGTATTATTTCACTACTTGCTATTCTCTTTATTAGCACAAATTCATTTTCTCAATGTAATATTACAGCCTCTGCCTCACACGACACTATATGTCAGGGCGACACTGTGCATATCTACTCGATTGGTGGCTGTCCGAATTATGCATTGAACAATGATTTTAATTTAGGTGTTGCTGGAACAGGTTGGTCTGCCACAACAGGGGTTGACTTCACTAATCCATGTAATCCAACCGCAGATGGAACTACTTATATGTGGATGGGAAGTGCTGTTCCAATACCCAGAACTCTGACTACTGTAGCATTCGATTTAATTTCAATGGGATGCTCTGGTGGCAATATTTGCTTTGACATGAAATATGCCACCCAATCTGTCGCATCTCCCTGTGAAGGGCCTGATGAATATGATGAAGGTATTAGCCTGCAGTATTCTACAAATGGTGGCGCAACTTGGGTCGATATTGCATATTATCAACCTGATGGTACAATAATGATAGCAAATCCTGGTACAACTGGAACTTGTATCGCTTCCCCTTGGATAACACCATTAACCACATGGGCAAATTACTGCCAGTCTATTCCGGCAGCTGCAGTTACAGCAGCAACTCAGTTTAGATGGATTCAAATTGCATATTCGAGTCAATCGAACGACCACTGGGGTCTTGATAATGTAGAAATTTATTGTAGTGCACCGGGACAAACAGTTATTTGGTCGCATGGCCCGAATACTTTTGATGGTGGAACTCAAATGCCAATGTCAACAACAACTTATACTGTTACTGTATCTGATGGTGTTGGTGGGTCTGCAACCGACAATGTAACTGTTGTTGTTTTAACCAGCCCTGGTCCTCCTACGGTAAATGGCAATAATGTTGTAAACTGTGGAGATTCTGTAACGCTAACTGCATCTGGCAGTACAGGCAATTATGAATGGTATAGTGATCCCATGGGATATAATTTAATTGGAACAGGACCTACTTTTACTACAGGAGGATTAAGTGGTGATACAACAATTTATGTTGCTGCTACAAACAGTGTTTGTCCTTCAATTCCTATTCCATTTTCCATAACAGTTATTCCCATCTCTGCACCAACTGCTACTGGAACAACTGTGTATTGTGGAGACTCTGCAACTGTATCGGCAAGTGGCAGTAGTGGTAATTATGAGTGGTTTATTGATGCAAGCGGAAATAACTCATTAGGAACCGGAAGCAATATCACTATTGGACCGCTCAGCAATGATACAATCATATATGTTGCAGCTACATCCGGAACTCCGGGAACCGGTACTGTTCAATCGTTTGATTTCTCCTACACGGGTGCAGTTCAGACATGGACCGTTCCTTCAGGCGTTTCAGACGTTCAAATTGAAGTTTGGGGAGCTGAAGGCGGCGGCCAGGATCTAAGTGGAAATACTTCTTCCGGATATGGAGGACATGGAGGGTATTCCATTGGAAATCTTGCGGTATCGTCTGGTCAAACTCTCAATATTTACGTTGGTGGAGCAGGGCAATCAAGTATTTCAGGTCTTGCAGCAGGAGGTTGGAACGGAGGAGGAAGTGGTTATGCATCATCATCGAGCGAACCTGGAAATGGTGGTGGTGGAGCATCTGATGTCAGATATGGTGGAACTGCCTTAGCAAACAGAGTTATAGTTGCCGGTGGCGGTGGCGGTGGTGGTGAAGACTCTGGTGACTCATTTGGTCATGGAGGAGGTTTATCAGGAACAGGATATGCAGGATACGACGGAACTCAAATTGCTGCTGGAACTGGCGGCGCCCTAGGTATTGGTGGTACTACCAACCTTGGAGACGGCGGCGGTGGTGGTGGTGGTTACTATGGTGGCGGAACTCTTACTGGTGCATCGGTAGGCAGCGATACACAAGGTGGTGGTGGTGGTTCAGGATATATTGGTGGGGTTACTGGTGGATCGACATTAGATGGAACTACTGCTATGCCAAACCCAGCCGGAGGAACTCAAACTGGCCATGAGGGAGATGGATATGCAAGAATAACATATACTGTTAATTCAGCATTTTGTGTTTCTAACCTAATTCCCGTCAATATTATCGTGCTACCTCTTCAAGATCCAACGGTAACATCCCCTGTAGAGATTTGTATGCCGGATTCTGTTACTTTAACTGCCAGCGGTAGCTCAGGTAATTATTACTGGTACGATGATCCATTGGGCAATAATCTCATTGATAGTGGA
Source organism: Bacteroidales bacterium (assembly GCA_016937255.1). Classification (GTDB taxonomy): domain Bacteria; phylum Bacteroidota; class Bacteroidia; order Bacteroidales; family DTU049; genus BM518. The sequence goes on along the minus strand of JAFGWG010000253.1, from coordinate 12,722 downwards.
AGCACTTATACAACTCCTTTACTTGTTGCAGGAACAACATATTATGTTCAAGCGTATTCTGGAAGCGGTTCAACATCACAATTATATTCATTCAATACGTGTGGAAGTACTGGAAGTACAGGTCCAACACAAGCACAAGTTGACGCCAGTTATAGTGGAACAAATCTCGCGGGAAATGTTAATATTACTACACAAGGAATACAAGAGTGGACAGTACCTACAACTGGAACTTATTTAATTGAAGCAGCCGGAGGCCAGGGTTATGGAACTTATGGTGGACGAGGTGCATATATGAGTGGTGAATTCAACCTAAATGCTGGTGATGTTCTTAAAATTATTGTTGGTCAACAAGCTGCTCCTCCTATTGGTAGTAGTAACCAATACGGTGGCGGCGGTGGAAGTTTTATCACAAATATGGCAAATAGTCCTCTACTTGTGGCAGGAGGTGGCGGTGGAAACTGGGCAACTAGTTTTACTGCAACAAGCGATGCTTCTCTAACAAATAATGGAAATACCGGAGCTAATGGAACAACAAACGGAGCCGGTGGCGTCGGTGGTGCTGGAGGTGCAACAGCTTCCTATGCTGATGGTGGGGGTGGATTAACTGGAAATGGAGGAGGAACTGCTGCTGGATTAGCTTTTATAAACGGAGGCACTGGCGGCATGAACTATGGTCACGGTGGATTTGGTGGCGGTGGTGCTACCAGTAGTTATGATAACCGTCGTAGTGGCGGTGGTGGTGGTTATAGTGGAGGAGGTGCCTCTGCTGCATCAAGCTCAACCACAGGAAATCCTGAAGGTGGCGGTGGCGGCTCCTATAATGCTGGTGTCAACCAAAACAACATTCTTTCATATAATAGTGGAGATGGATTTGTTAGAATATCTATTAATAATAGTGATCCAAGCTGTTATTCTAATATCGTTCCCATAGTAATCAATAATGCACCCAATGCAACAATAAATGTAAGCGCTATTCCCGACTCTATCTGCGTTGGAGAAAACACAACAATTAATGCGTCTGGTGCCAATACTTATGCATGGAGCACTGGTGGAACGGGATCTTCTTTATTGGTAAATCCCGGATCAACTACAACTTATACTGTTACAGGGACTACAACTGCAGGATGCACAGGTACTGCTGAAATTGATATCACAGTTGAACCATTTCCTATAGTTTCAGCATCTGCAAGTCCTGCTTCAATTTGTCCTGGACAAAGTTCAACCCTAACTGCTTCAGGGGCGAGCACGTATAACTGGAGCACAAGCGGAACAGGTTCTTCGATTTCAGTAACTCCTGGTTCAACAACAACGTATTATGTTACTGGAACCAGTGCTGCTGGCTGTACAGGAACTGCTTCTGTAACCGTTACTATTAGTCCAAATGCAACTATTACAGCAACTGCAAGTCCTACTGCTATTTGTTCCGGGAGCAATTCAACTCTAACCGGATCAGGTGGTAACACATACGCATGGAGTACTGGTGGAAGCGGCACAAATATTTCTGTTGATCCTACTTCTTCAACAACATACTATGTTACTGGAACAACCACTGCTGGATGTTCGGGTACAACATCGGTTACTGTTACCGTTAATCCTAACCCTACAGTTGGTGCTTCTGCATCGCCGGCTGCAATTTGTAATGGCGAAAACACCACTCTAACTGGCTCTGGAGCAAACACCTATATATGGAGTACGGGTGGAAGTGGTACAAATATTTCTGTTGGTCCGACTTCTTCTACAACATATAATGTTACTGGAACTTCCACTGCCGGCTGTACGGGTACAGCTCAGGTTACTGTAACAGTAAATCCATTGCCCACAGTTGGTGCATCTGCATCGCCGGCTGCAATTTGTAATGGCGAAAACACCACTCTAACTGGCTCTGGAGCAAACACCTATACATGGAGTACCGGTGGAAGTGGAGCAAATATCATTGTAAGTCCTACTTCTACAACAAATTATACAGTAACAGGTAATTCCGCTGCTGGTTGTACAAATACTGCTTCGGTTTCGGTTACGGTGAATCCATTGCCCACAGTTGGTGCTAGTGCATCGCCGGCCACCATTTGTCCGGGTTCATCCTCAACATTGACGGGTTCTGGCGCCAGCACTTATACATGGAGTACTGGTGGAAGTGGTAGCATAACTGTAAGCCCTACGAATTCCACAACTTATACTGTAACAGGTACAAGTGCGGCAGGCTGTACAGGCACTGCTTCTGTAACTGTAAATATCAGTCCTAACCTTAATGTTACTGCAACAGCAAGCCCATCAGCAATATGCGATGGTGAGAACAGTAGTCTGTCATGCACTGGTGCAACAAACTACTCATGGAATACCGGCTCAACTGCCAATCCATATAATGTTTCACCAACAAGCAATACTACTTACACGGTAACTGGAACTGACGGTTTTGGTTGCTCTGGAACTGCGACTGTTAACATCACTGTAAATCCACTACCAACAGTAACCGCAAGTGCTAGTCCAACTTCAATTTGTAATGGTCAGAGTACTAACCTTACTGGTGGGGGAGCAAATACTTATTCGTGGAGTAGTGGTGCTAGTGGTGCAAACATTAATGTTAGTCCAACATCTAATACCACATATACTGTTACAGGCACTTCTACTGCCGGTTGTACAGGCACAGCATCTGTAAGTGTGACTGTAAATCCAATACCTTCTGTTACTGCAAGTGCGAGTCCAACTTCAATCTGTTTCGGCGAAAACTCAAGCCTTAGTTCTTCTGGTGCAAGTACTTATAACTGGAGTTCAGGTGGAACTGGCTCACCAATCAATGTTAGTCCGGGATCAACTACTACCTATACTGTTACAGGCACAAGTGCAGCAGGATGTACTAATACAGCCAGTGTTAGTGTTACGGTAAATCCATTGCCTAATGTTATAGCATCAGCAAGTCCAGCTTCGATATGTGAAGGAGAGAACACAGACCTAAGTGCCAGCGGAGCTAATTCTTATAGCTGGAGTAGTGGTGCTGCAGGATCAAATACAACTGTTAGTCCTACCACCACCACAAGCTATACTGTTACAGGTACTACAACAGCTGGGTGTACAGGTACAGCTCTTGTAAACGTTACTGTAAATTCATTACCTGTTGTTGGAGCAAGTGCAAGCCCTGCGGCAATTTGCAATGGTGAAAGCACTTCTCTTACCGCAACTGGTGCAAATACATATTCATGGAGTAGTGGTGCGAGTGGTGCAAACATTAATGTTAGTCCAACATCTAGTACTACATATACTGTTACAGGTACAAGCACTGCTGGATGTACTGGTACTGCGACAGTGAATGTGACAGTGAATCCGCTGCCAACAATTACAGCCTCTGCATCTCCGTCAGCGATTTGTGTAGGATTTTCATCAACAATTTCTGCTGCTGGTGGCGACACATATATATGGAGCAATTCCAATACTGGTTCTTCATTCTCTGAATCTCCAATGGCAACAACAATTTATCAGGTTACAGGAACAGACGTAAATGGTTGTACTGGAACTGCTGATGTTACCTTAACTGTTATGCCAGGACTGACCATTAATATTACTCCTGCAATGGATGAAATATGTGAAGGTGATAATTCAACCCTCACAGCTTCTTCTCCAGCTACTGGTGTTACTTACAACTGGGATAATGGAATGAATACTAATCCAATAACTATTAGTCCTGCCAATACTACCACTTACACAGTAACAGGCACCGATGCTCAGGGTTGTAGCGGAACCACCAGTGCTATTGTAACCGTGAATCCTCTTCCAACTGCACAATTTAGTGCAGACCCAACTCAAGGATGTTTGCCTCTCAATGTTCAATTTAATGATCAAAGCACTGGAAATATTGCTTTCTGGGCATGGGATTTTGGAGATGGGAACAACAGTGGCATACAGAATCCAAGTCACACATACAATACAGCAGGAGTATTTGATGTTGAACTTACCGTTACAACTGATAAAGGATGTACCGGAACACTTCTTATTCCCGCATACATAAATGCAGCAGCGATTCCTACAGCAGCATTTATTGCTAACCCCGATATTGCTTCTGAAGACAATCCTACGATACAATTTATCGATCAATCGATTGGTGCCACAAGCTGGTTCTGGAATTTTAGTGATCCAAATTCTTCTGATCCTACTTCAATACAGCAGAATCCAATACATACATTTACCAGTTCAGGCGAGTTTCATGTTACACTAAGGGTCTCAAATGATGCTGGATGTCCAGATTCTACTTCAGGAATAGTGGTTATAAAACCAACATTCACATTCTATATCCCCAACACTTTCACTCCAAATGCCGACGGAAAAAATGAAGTATTCAAACCATTCGGAATGGGATGGGATACCGACAATTATGAAATGCGAATCTATAATCGTTGGGGAGAATTGGTTTTTGCAACCACAGACATCAATCATGGATGGGATGGAACAGGCCCGAAGGGAGAGGATGTTCCAAACGGAGTTTATACAGCCAAGATCGTTGTTATGGAACTCAGCGGAATGGAACACTATTATGATACTAAGGTTAATGTGATCCGATAATAGGACACCCAATCTTATCAATATTAAGAGGCTGTATCATTAGCAATACAGCCTTTTTTTTATAAAATATTCTCGAGTTCCATTAAGTTTTCGATCACCATATTTGCTTTTATTGAATCACCTGAATATTTTTCATGATTGTACAATATTGTTTCCATTCCAATTGAAGCTGCTCCAAGAATATCTTTATTATAATCATTCCCTATCATAACAGACTCTTCAGGTTTGAATCCTGATTGCTTGCAAACCTCTTCAAAAAAGTGAGGATCTGGCTTATTATACCCCAAATCTTTGGAAGAGAATTTAAAAATGAAAAATCCTTCAATATTAACGCGGGTCAAAGCTTTGACCATGTGCTCAGTATTACTTTCTCCAGCATTTGTTGCAACGGTTAGCACATATTTTTCAGCCAGATACGATAATATTTCAGCCACATCAGGCATAAGCTCCACATGATCCCAATCGCACATCGGACCAGGCTTTTCAGGAAAGTCTCTCATCAAAGTATTACCCCAATCAAAAACAATATGTTGTATCATCGTGTATTATTTTCAAGTTCTAGAAATTCGGGCAAATGATCAATAAAATCAAGCTTATTATTCTTGAGGTCTATTCTACAGGGAATATGACGCATTCCGTTTGACATGAGCAAGTATTCAGCTTTTACAAATGAATTATAATGTGCCAGCTGTAAAAAACTCTTTTCTGAAAGTTCGATTTCAGGCTTTTTGCACTCGATTAACATTAAAATCCTGCCTTTTGGTCCCGTAATCAAAGCATCGAACCTTTTTTTCAATCCATTAATTTCGATTTGCTTTTCAAGAACAATATTTTGCATTGGATATCCCAAAGCGTGATGCAAATACATAAGCAATTGCTGTCGCACCCATTCTTCTGGTGTTAAATGAAGCCATTTTTTTCTGAATACATCGAAGATCAAATCTTTAGTATTTTCTGTTTTCACAGCACATTCAAAGCGAGGTAAGTTTAGGTTTGGACAATGCTTCATGCAGAAATATTTGAGTAAGAAATGCCCGAAAAATGTTACTTTTGTAAAATATCAAGCAATAATGCAAAGCTAATAATATTTGTTTTTCATTGCATTTTGCAGGATAAAATGATTGAAATTATGAGAACAAAAGAAGAGATAGTAAAGAACTGGCTGCCCAGATATACGGGCGTAGCCATTGAAGAGATAGGCGACTACATTTTGCTCACCAATTTTAACCAGTACGTTGAAATATTTGCCGGCATGTATAATGTAGAAATTAAAGGTGAAGACAAAAGTATGCCCATTGCTACATACGACAATATTTCAATGATAAATTTTGGAATGGGAAGTGCCAATGCTGCAACCATAATGGATCTATTGAGTGCAAGAAATCCAAAGGCCGTTTTATTTCTGGGAAAGTGTGGTGGATTAAAGCATATTAGTAAAGTAGGAGACCTTATTTTACCTATTGCAGCCATTCGCGGAGAGGGAACATCAAACGATTATTTTCCACCGGAAGTTCCTGCCTTACCAGCTTTTAGCCTTCAAAGAGCGGTATCATCTACCATCCGTAATGCGCAGCGTGACTATTGGACTGGAACGATTTTTACCACAAACCGAAGAGTTTGGGAATATGACAAAGAATTTAAGGAATATCTTTTGAAAATTCGTGCACTAGCTATCGACATGGAAACAGCTACATTATTCTCCGTAGGCTTTTACAATCATATTCCAACAGGAGCATTATTACTGGTCTCAGATGAGCCTATGATTAGTGATGGGGTGAAAACAGAAAAAAGCGATAAATTTGTCAGTGAAAACTTTGTTGAAGATCATGTTTCGATAGGAATTGATGCATTAAAGCAATTGCGCGATAATGGCAGATCAGTTAAACACCTGCTTTTTGAAGATAACCAAGAATGAGAAGTGCGGCAGATATCATAAAAGACATACAGAAGAAAATCTACTTTCCAGTTTATTTTCTAGCTGGTGATGAGCCGTATTATATCAATAAAATCTCAGCGTATATTGAAAACAATGTGCTAGAAGAAGATGAAAAGGAATTCAACAGCACAATAATTTATGGCAGGGATGTAAATATGCAATCCCTAATCAGCAAACTGAAAAGTTTTCCAATGATGTCTAATTATCAATTGGTTATATTAAAAAATGCACAAGACATTCAGGAAAAAGACTTTGAACCGCTTCTAAAATATTTTTCTCAGCCTCTCAGTAGTACCATTTTCGTTATTAGTTTCCACAAAAAAATTGGCAAGCGATTAAAAACCAAACTCGATGCGTATGATAAAAACATAGAGTTTTTTGAATCATTGAAATTAAAGGACAGTAAAGTTGCAGAATGGATTAAAAGTTATCTACAGAAAAGATCTTATTCATGTTCTCCTAAAATTGAGCAAATTTTAGCCGATTATTTAGGCAATGACCTTGAAAAAATTGAAAATGAATTACAGAAACTGACCATAAACATGGAAAAAGGGCAAAGCATCAATATGGATGATGTGGAAGCCAATATTGGTATTAGCAAGAACTTTAATATTTTTGAATTACAATCTGCTCTGGCAATTAGAAACCGTGTAAAAGCCATTCAAATTGCGCATTATTTTGCAGCCAATACCAAAGAGCACTCCATTTTCTCCATGATTCCCATGATGTTTTCATTTTTTAGTAAAATTCTGATTTATCATCAATTGAAAGACAAAAATAACCGAAGCAATGTGGCTAAAGAATTAAAAATTAATCCGTATTTCATCAGTGAATATCAAAATGCCGCAACAAAATATTCCATTCCTCAGGTATTGAATGTTATTAAACTATTCAGAGAGTATGACATGAAAGCCAAAGGAGTAAACAACCAATTTCCTGAAGGAGAGCTGATTAAAGAATTAATTTACAAAATTGTTGTTTTATCATGACTATAACTGAAGTCAAAACAAAAGAGCAGAAGAAAAAATTTGTCATGCTGCCTTTCAGCTTGTACAAAAACAATGCTTATTGGATTCCACCCATCATTAAAGATGAGTATAAATTTTTTAATGTAGAAACCAATCCAACTCTAAAATTTTGCGATGCCAATTACTGGATTGCTGAAGAGAGCGGACGTTGTGTAGGGAGAATTGCTGCCATCATCAACCACAATTACAATGAAAAGATTGGTGAAAAAATGGGTCGTTTCTCACGCATAGAATTTGAAAATATTCCAGATTTAGGAGAAGCATTAATTGAAACAGCAGAGAAGTGGCTAAAAGAAAATGGAATGTCAAAAGTTCATGGGCCGTTGGGATTCACCAATCTGGACTTACAGGGGTTACTAATAGAAGGATTTGATCGCCTGCCATCTATCGCTTCTGTGTATCACATGCCATACTATGCCGATGCTATTGAAAAATGCGGCTATGAAAAAGAAAACGATTGGGTAGAATTTCGCCTTGAGTTGGATGATGAAATTCCTGAAAAAGCAGTTCGGCTGGTCGAAATGATTAAAAAACGATATAATTTATCGGTACGATCTTTTTCCAATTCCAAAGAACTTGCCCCTTACAGTGCTGAAGTTTTTACTCTGCTGAATAAGGCTTTCGACGAATTGCCTTATGTTTCAAAATTTGACGAGGAAACAAAGAAATTCTATATAGAAAAGTATTTCAAAGTACTGAATCCAGAATTTGTTAAAGTAATACAGAACGAAAAAAAGGAAACGGTTGGTTTCATTGTTGGCCTTCCATCCCTATCAAAAGCTATGCAGAAATGCAAAGGGAAACTATTTCCATTTGGTTTTCGCCACATCATGAAAGCACTGAAAAAACCAGAGGAAATTGATTTATTGCTTACAGGTGTTGAACCTCATTTGCAGGGTCAGGGTATCGCTGCCGTAATAATTTATGAATTGCAAAAAGTTCTTATCAAATACAATGTTCATCACGTTGAAACCACAGGAATTTTTGAAAGCAATCATAAAGCCATACAAACCTGGAAAAATTATAAGCATGAGCAACATAAACGCCGCCGTTGCTATATTAAGGAGCTATAGAATTATAAAGATAAATCAAGCCGATAACTTGTTTATTCTTGCCGATAACTAAAGAGACACTAGCTTCTGTTGTTTTTATTGAAAAAGCGATGTATTTTTGTACAAACCAACCAAGGCATTGCGTAAAAATTGCAAAAATGTAATTTATCTTATACGTTAATGCTATATTTGCACCATGAAAAAACTGATACTTTTAACTATAGTTTCCCTGATTGTTTTTTCCGGAATGGCCCAAACAGGCACCATCAGAGGATTTGTGTATGAGCAAGGCAGTGGTGAACCTGTTATTTTCACAAATGTTTATCTAAAGGGAACCAGTATTGGTGCTTCTACAGATGTGAATGGATATTTTTCAATTACACAAGTACCTCCAGGAAATTATACACTAACAATTACATATTTGGGGTTTGATACCATCAGCGAAGCCCTATCAATTAAGCCCAACGAGCTTATTACAAAAAAGATCTTCATGACAAAAAACAACGGCTTGAATCTCAGAACTGTATATATTTCTGCTTCAGCCGGAGAAGATAGCACACAAACTAAAATCAGTGTAACCAAAATTACACCTAAAGATATTTCCAAAATACCTTCCTTTGGAGCACCAGACCTTGCACAGTACCTTCAGGTATTGCCCGGTGTTATTTTTACTGGCGATCAAGGGGGGCAGCTATATATTCGTGGGGGATCTCCTATTCAGAACAAAGTTCTGCTCGACGGAATGGTGGTTTATAATCCTTTTCATTCAATAGGACTGTTCAGTGTTTTTGAAACTGAGATTATAAGAAATGCCGACGTATATACTGGTGGTTTTGGTGCTGAATATGGCGGAAGAATTTCATCTGTGATGGACATTACTACCCGCGACGGAAACAAAAAATCTTACCATGGTCTATTTGGAGCAAGTCCATTTGGAGCAAGACTCATTTTTGAAGGACCAATTAAAAAACAAAAAGATACAGGTGGCAGTTCTTCTTTTATTATTGCCGCGAAAAACTCATATTTAAGCAATAGCTCAAAACTGTTTTACACCTATGTTGACTCAGCAGGACTGCCGTTTGACTTTAGAGATATTTATGGAAAAATAAGCCTTAATGCTGATAATGGATCTAAAATTAATTTCTTTGGATTCAATTTCACCGATGATGTATTATACCGCAATATTGCTTCTTTCGATTGGAAAGCAAAAGGAGGTGGAGCCAATTTTGTTGTTATTCCAGGAGCAACACCAACCTTACTCGAAGGAGTTATGGCTTACTCAGACTATAAAATTACACTAACAGACCCTAGTGGATTGCCAAAAAGTTCAGATATTTCTGGCTTCAATATCGGGTTAAATTTTACCTATTTTGTTGGTAAAAATGATATCAAATACGGACTTGAAATGTTGGGCTTCAATACCAATTTTCAATTATATAATGATGCCGGCCGCTTGGTTCAGCAAAAAGAAAACACAACCGAAATTGCGGCATATCTTAAATATAAAGCCACAATTGGCAAACTCCTCTTCGAGCCATCTATGCGCTTTCATTTTTATTCCAGCCTTTCTGAACTTAGTCCTGAGCCAAGGCTAGCAATAAAATACAATGTATCTCCCAAATTCAGAATCAAAGCTGCTGGTGGCTTATATTCTCAGAATCTAATATCCGCCTCATCAGACAGAGATGTGGTGAACTTATTTTATGGTTTCCTTTCCGGACCCGAAAATTTGCAAGATGAATTTGATGGTAGAGAAATATCAAGCCGGCTACAAAAAGCACAACATTTAATATTTGGTTTCGAATTTAATCCAGCAAAACACTTAACTGCAAATCTTGAATTCTACTACAAGAGATTTTCTCAACTTACAAATCTCAACAGAAATAAAGTATATGACGATATTGCAGAGTACTATGACAAACCCGATTACCTGAAGAAAGATTTCATTATAGAAGCAGGTGATGCTGAAGGAATTGACCTGTCTCTAAAATACGAATTGGAAAGAATTTATCTGTGGGGAGCTTATTCGTATGGCTTCATTAATCGATACGATGGCATTATTGAGTATCCACCTCATTACGATCGCCGCCACAATGTAAATATTGTTGGAGTGCTACGTCTTGATGACAAACAAAAAATGGAATTATCTGCGCGCTGGAACTTTGGAAGTGGATTTCCTTTTACACAAAATGCAGGATTTTTTCCCTATCTGACATTTGAAGACGGTATGGAAACAGACATTGCAACTTCCACAGAGCAATTAGGCATTTTATACGATGATTATAATGCTGGTCGTTTACCCACTTATCATCGACTGGATGTCAGCTTAAAAAGAACCTTCTATTTTAGCGAAACAACAATACTGGAAGCAAATATTGGCGTTACAAATGCATATAATCGCAGTAATATTTTTTACTTCGACCGAATCACCAACGCACGTGTTGACCAATTACCCATGATGCCCAGTATAGATATTTCATTGAAATTCTAAGTCCTTCTCGAATTGACTTATGCAGAAAGTATAGATTTTATTATGTCGCAGCTGCCCATGTTTCAACGCAGCGGCGCTGCAGCGTATAAAGCAGATCTTTCCCGCACCGTTGCCCTGATGAAATATCTGGGAAACCCCAAAAAGAATTTTAAATCTGTACACATTGCCGGAACCAACGGCAAAGGATCTGTTTCGCACCTACTCGCAGCTGTTTTTCAGTCGGCAGGATATAAAACCGGGCTATTTACTTCGCCCCACCTCTCCGATTTCAGAGAAAGAATTCGAATAAACGGCCAAATGATCCCAAAGAGAAAAGTATCGGCTTTTATTCAGCAGCATGAAGTGTATTTGCGGCAAAACGAATTAAGCTTTTTTGAGATGTCGGCCGGACTGGCATTCGACTATTTTGCAAAAGAGAATATAGATATTGCCATTATTGAAACCGGTATGGGCGGGAGACTAGATAGCACAAATGTTATCAAGCCAGAATTAAGCATCATCTCCAATATTGGATTTGATCACACCGCATTTCTGGGCGATACCCTCGAAAAAATTGCAATAGAAAAAGCCGGGATCATCAAAAAAGAAATTCCTGTACTTATTGGTGAAAAGCAAAAAGAAATTCAGCACATTTTTTCAGAAAAAACGAAAAAGGAAAATGCTGAAATATTCTTCGCTGAAGATATTTGCACCATTGATATTGAAGAGCAAAAACTCATCCCTCCCCTGCTTAAGATTCAGGCAAATATTAACGAAAAGCATTTTAACCTAAACACTTCGCTTGCAGGTGATTACCAATTAAAAAATATCAAAACTGCTGTTGCTGCGTGGCAAATCTTGAAGTATAAAGGGTACAAACTTAGCATACCTCATCTGCAAACTGCATTGAAAAACGTAGAAAAACTTACTGGTTTTACCGGTCGTTGGACTTATCGAAAAGCAAATTGCCCAATAATATTTGATACTGCACATAATTTTGAAGGTCTCATTTATGTGAGCGAGATGCTGAAGAAAGTCAAGTACAAAAAACTTCATATTGTATTGGGAATGGTCGATGATAAAGATCACAGCAAATTGTTGAATCTACTTCCTGAAGATGCATCGTATTATTTCTGCAAAGCTGATATTCCGCGTGGATTTGATGCACAGAAGTTGATGCTGGAAGCCAGAACACTGGGAAGGGATGGTCAAAACTACGAATCAGTGAAAAATGCGCTGAAAAACGCCCTGAAGAGTGCAGGCAATGCTGACCTGATTTTTGTGGGTGGAAGTACGTTTACGGTTGCAGAGGGGCTGGTTGAGATAGAAAATTGATAACACACTGCCTGAAGCACTGACGGTCGCTGAATTTAACCAAGAATTGAAAATGTGCCATATTAGTTTTTAGAGGTGTTCAATTAAGTACTTATTTTAATTTGATGATAAGGAGAGGGTTTGGCATTAATCATTCTGAAAATCAGGGAGTGAAAGATGTTTTGCCTGTAGATTGAGCGGTTTAATCTGAAGCTAAATTCATCAAGATACTTCTCAATATGCCCCTCATGTACCCATGAGAAAGTGCTTCTTAACCAAGCTTTTACCTGATGAATAATGATGTGAATTTGTTTCATACTGTTTCCATTATCCGAATTTTTCTGCTCAATATTGTAATCTTTGGCTACCGG
>JAFGWG010000252.1 GCA_016937255.1 Bacteroidales bacterium | reverse complement strand
TTAGCGCTCTTAGCGTCTCTGCGAGCAATTCAACTCTTTGTGCTCTTAATTCTTTGTGTCCTCCGAGCCCTTTGTGGGAAATAAATCATCATCCCATTTCTAGCGCCCTTAGTGAGAAATTATCCATGTTCCATCAAAAACATTTACTTTTGTATAAAACACCAAGTTTGAAGATCCTCATATACAGATTAAGCTCTATTGGTGATATCGTACTTACAACGCCTGTCATCAGAAACATACGCAAAAAATATGCTGATGCAGAAATCCATTTTCTGACGCGAGAAAAATACACCGAGGTACTTAGCTTCAATCCCTATATTGATAAATTAATAACAGTTCAGCTCACTCCAAAGGAAAAATTGCAAGAACTAAAGGCAGAAAACTATGACTATCTGATTGATTTGCACAGCAATATCCGCAGTAAAGCCTTAAAAAGAAAACTCAAAGCAAAATACTCCACTTTCCCGAAATTGAATTTCAAGAAATATCTCTACACAAATTTCAAAATCAACAAAATGCCAGATGTGCATATCGTTGATAGATATATGGAAGCGGTAAAGCATCTTGATGTTCAAAATGATGGTGAAGGACTTGATTTTTTCATTAACGAAAAGGTTTCATTGCCGCAGCTTCCTCATGATGAGTTTATCACAATTGCAATTGGAGCCACATTCAAAACTAAACAATATCCAATTGATCAGGTGTCGTCTTTTATTGAAAAATCACCACTGCCTGTATTCATTCTCGGTGGAAAAGCAGAAGAGACTTTTGGACAAAAATTGGAAGCTGAAAACAGGGATAAAACCGTGTCCTTTTGTGGAAAATTATCTTTGCAGGAATCCGCAGAAATTATCAGACAATCAAAGCTTTGTATTAGTAACGATACCGGTATGATGCATTTTGCTGCAGCTTTGAAAAAGCCTCTGATTTCCATCTGGGGAAATACGTTGCCGGCTTTTGGAATGTATCCTTATTATCCTGAAGCAATGCAAAACAGTTATAAAATATTGGAAGTAAAGAACTTAAAGTGCCGTCCGTGTAGCAAACTTGGTCATAATGAGTGCCCAAAAAAGCACTTCAAATGTATGAAAGAAATTAGCCCGAACCAACTGGTAGAAGCGGCAGAATTTCTTCTGAAAAACTAGTTGAACATGAGTAGTGGATTTATCCAAGTAAAAGGCGCCAGAGCCAATAATCTAAAAAATATTTCTGTACAGATTCCGCATCATGCATTGAGTATTGTTTGTGGCGTAAGCGGAAGCGGAAAATCTTCTCTAATTTATGATGTAATTGGCAAGGAAGGGCAACGCTTGTTTTTCGATTATTTTATGCCTGGACGTGCAAAGCAATTGCTCAAATTGGAACGTCCCGATGTCGATGAGATTCAGTTTTTGCATGCAGTAGTGGCTTTGAATCAGCGAAGTGTGGGGGGTAACCCGCGATCAACGGTTGGAACTATTGGCGGACTCTGGGATCTGATTCGCCTGTTATTTGCAAGATTTGCTGAATCGGACATTATAATAGGAAAAGCCAGTCGTAGTCAATTTTCATTCAATACTGTTTTGGGTCAATGCCCAAAATGCAAGGGCCTTGGTCTTGAAGACAGAATTGATCCCGACTTACTGGTTGGTGACGAAAACCTGAGTTTGCGCGAAGGCGCTTTGGTTTTGACGACGCCTAATAACTATATTATTTACTCGCAAATCACCATGTATGAATTCGAAAAGGTTTGCGAAGCTGAAGGGTTTTCTGTGGATACACCATGGAAAGACCTGACCGAAGAAAATAAAAACATCATTTACTATGGCTCCGAGAAAATTACAGTACTTTTCGGAAAACATACTCTTGAATCGCGCTTAAAATGGAAAGGCATTACAGCAAAACCTCGCGAAGAAGGATTTTATAAAGGCTTGCTTCCTATAATGGAGGAAATTTTACGCCGCGACCGAAATCCTAATATTCTTCGTTTTGCCCGATCATATCACTGCTCTGAATGTAACGGAACCCGATTCAATGAAAATTCACTGTCTTGGAAATGGAATGGGCTTAATATTGATGATGTTCATCGTATGTCGGTGAAACAACTGCACGATTTATTTTCGAAATTGAATCCGGAAGAGGAAGGTCTTCGAAATATTTCGGAAAATATACTTAGGAAATGCACATCCATTATAGATTTAGGCGCATCATATCTTACCCTAAATCGAGAAGCATCTTCATTATCGGCAGGTGAGATGAATCGCGTCCGACTGGCATCCTATTCCACTGCAAATATGCGCAATGTCTTCTATATTCTTGATGAACCGGGAACTGGGTTGCATGCTGCAGAACAAAGACAAATGATGAAGGTGATACGACGCCTTGTCAACAATGGGAATACCGTTCTTTTGGTCGATCATCACGAGCATTTGCTTCCGCTGGCTGATTATATTGTGGAAATCGGTCCCGGAGCAGGCAATGCCGGAGGTAAAGTTTTATTTCAGGGTTCAGCAAAAGATTATTTCGGGAAAAATATAGCTGAAAGTCGTACTCAGAAGTGCATTTCGCAAAAACTTGAGGTCAATCAATCTGCAACAGAAACAGATTTCTTTTCTATTGATAACGCCTGCCTAAACAATCTGAAAAACATTAATGTTAGTTTCAGAAAAGGAGCTTTCAACACCATTTGTGGGATGTCGGGGGCGGGTAAAACATCTCTGGCTGAAACCATTCGCTCGCAGAGTGAGCAGAAAAAAGCATTTGGCAAAATTATTTTTATCGATCAAAAAGCTTTTGGACGCAGCCCGCGAAGTAATCCAGCGACATACACAGGATTATCTGATGTGATTCGGAATTTATTTGCTTCTGTACCCGAAGCCAAATCTGCCGGACTTACCCGAAGTTATTTTTCTTTTGCAGTAAAAGGAGGTCGCTGTGAGGATTGTGGCGGCGCCGGCGTGAAGCAAATTGGAATGCATTTTCTTGGGAATGTAGAAATTCTTTGTGAAACTTGTGATGGCAAACGCTTTCAGCCCAATGTGCTGGAAATAAAATATCGCGGCAAAAGCATTTACGATGTATTGGAACTCAGTTTCGATGAGGCATTGACTTTCTTTTCAGAGGAGAATAAAGCACTGAAATATATTGAGCAAATATGCACACTCGGACTTGGATATGTGAAGTTGGGACAACCCTCCACAAGTTTATCGGGAGGAGAAGCTCAACGTGTTAAACTTGCCAGCGAGCTGGTAAAAAGCACAAAAAACGAGGTTATTTTTATACTCGATGAACCGGCAAACGGACTTCACGCATACGATGTTTCGGTTTTGGTTAAAGCTTTACGTGATTTGACCAATAAAGGTCATACTCTTATTGCTGTTGAACACGACTTGCGATTCTTAGCGCAATGCGATCATATTGTGGAAATTGGACCCGGAAGTGGTGAGGCCGGAGGCGAAATTATTTTTGAAGGATCTGTTTCAGGTCTTCTTAAAGAAAGCTCAGTTACAGCAATGGCTTTGCAAGAGTTTTTTGCGAAAGATCATCTAAAGGAAACTACAGAAAAAGTCGATCACATTTCCGAAAAACTCATTCTGAAAAACATTCAAACCAATAATCTTCAAATTGATGAATTGGGCTTTGAAGAAGGCAGAATTTATGCTATTGGTGGCCCTTCAGGCGCCGGAAAATCTTCTTTGCTTTTCGACACCATTCATGTTTTAGCGCATGAAGAACTGAGTTCAGGTCAAACTGCACGACTTAAACAATATTCTAAAGTTAAAGGACATGCTCTTGTTGAGGAATATTCGGGGTTGATGCCCGTAATTGCGTTGGATAAGAAAAGTGCGCCTTCAAATCCCCGATCAACTATCGCTACATATACCGGCATTTTTGATTTATATCGCCTTCTGTTTAGTCGCTTTGGTAAAAAAGATGACGGATCAATTTCGCAACTCTATTCTACAGCATTTTCATTTAATAATGAGCAGGGTGCTTGTATGCATTGCAAGGGATTGGGATTTGAAATCCTCTGCGATCCTGAAAAACTGGTGAGTAATCCCGAATGGCCTTTGGTTGCAGGGGCACTCGATGGTAGCAAAGAGGGAAAATTTTATGGCGACCCGAAAGGTCAATATGTAGCGGCACTTATTGCTGTTGGAAAATCAAAGGGAATAGATTATTCAGTTCCCTATAAGGACTTATCATCTGATGCACAGGGTTTTGCCATGCATGGTTGCGATGATGAGGAATTTGATGTGGAATGGAATTATGAGCGTGGAAAAGTAGAGGGCACACACAAAATGCGCATAAAATGGCCCGGCTTCTGTGGACATGTAGATGAGGAATATCAACGAAAACATGCCGATAAAAGAGGGGAGCAAATGATGCCTCTCATGAGTGAAAAGCTTTGCGAGCACTGCCATTCTTGGCGCCTTGAACCGGAACGCTTGGAATATAAAATTGCCGAAAATCATATTGGTGAATTAACCGACATGGATGCTGCGATGGCATTTGATTGGTTTTCAAATCAGAATTTTCCAAATGGAACAGAAACTTTGATAACAGAGATTCTGTCTCGACTTGATTCTTTAATTCAGGCAGGAATTTCATATGCAGCTCTGAGCAGAATCAGTTCCACCCTTTCGGGAGGAGAATTTCAGCGCCTACGCTTGGCCGGTGTACTTAAATCGCCTTTGAGCGGTGTTTTGTATGTGATGGATGAGCCGGGCTTTGGATTAAGCATGAAAGATTCTGCTGGAATTCAAAAGCTGATAAAAGCACTGCATAAAAAAGGAAATACAATTTTATTAAGCGATCACAATCCAGGCATGCTTGAAATGGCAGATGAGATTATTGAACTGGGACCTGGTGGTGGAGAAAATGGAGGACAGTTAATCGGAAAAGGAAACGGAAAAGACTTTTTGCAAAAAATGCGTGGAATTATTAATGGAATACAGCCGTTGATATCTCCGTATCTCACAGGAATTTCCATACAATCTGCAAATATTCACAATGTGAAGAATTTGGACATCTCATTTCCCGCCAATACTTTGAGTGTTCTCAGCGGAGACAGCGGAAGCGGAAAAACCAGTATTTTACAGTATGTTATTCATGAATCTTTTGAACGAAAAAGAGCTTCGAATTGTGCTGATATTCAAGGGTTTGATCTTTTTGACAAGCATATATTTATCGAGCAGGATATTTATGCTGGCAGTACGGTTTCAGTACCGCTTACTTATCTTGATCTTTTTGATGAGATTAGAAAATTCTTTGCTGCAGAAGCTAAAAAACAAAATATTGTATTGAAAGCATCACATTTTAGCTTCTTCACCCGCGATGGTCAATGCCCGCAATGTCAGGGGAGTGGAATACATAAAGTTTCCCTCGATTTTATTAGCGATGCAGTTTCGGCCTGCGAAATGTGTGGCGGCGATCGCTATAATGCTGAGGTGCTGAAGTTTTCAGTTGATGGATTCAATATCTCCCAACTTATGAATCTGAGCCTGAAAGAGCTGGGTGTTTTTCTGAAAAAACATTTTGCGAAAAAGACCTTTGCAAAACTGAAAAAGACCTTTCAAATACTCAATTTGATTGGCTTGGGGTATCTTTCTGGTAATCAAAACCTAAACACCCTTAGTTCCGGTGAAATGCAGAGATTAAAGCTGATTAAACGCTTGTCAGAACTCAACAGCACTAATGCGTTGATTCTTCTAGATGAACCTGGCTCAGGTCTTCATCCATCAGACATGCAAAAAATGCTTGTCTTTTTCGATTATCTCCTTAATGAGGGGCATACCATAATTGCTGCCAGCCATAATCCTATGATTATCAAGCGGGCAGGTTTTGGGGTTAGATTGTAATTATTCATCAGTGAAATATGGCAATGTGGACGATGGAAAGCCGAGGTTTGTGCCGGCATTCCAACGTCGCACGAATATGCAGCTATGCGGCTTGGAATCGT
>JAFGWG010000003.1 GCA_016937255.1 Bacteroidales bacterium | reverse complement strand
TTTTTATTTCCATTATTTTCCATTCAGAAAAACATATTGCCCTTCCAATACATCAAGCTTTACCTTTTTCGACTCCGGCAATTCGCCGGCAATCATCTTTTTAGATAATTCGTTGATGAGCTTTCTTTGAATAAGTCGCTTAATGGGTCGTGCGCCCAATTGCGGATCATAGCCTTCTTCGGCAAGTGCATCAACAGCTTCTTCGGTCCATGAAAGTTCAATATTATTTTTCAATAACAATTCTGTTAAGTCCTTAAGCTGCAATGTTACCACTTCTCGTATTTCGCTCAAAACCAGTGGCTTAAACATCAGAATTTCATCTACACGATTCAAAAACTCGGGACGAATACTCTTTCGCAATAAAGCAAAAACCTCTTCCCTACTCTTTTTAAATGTGGCTGCATCCTGACCTTTTTCCATATTATCGTAATTCTCTCTTATAATTTCCGACCCAATATTGCTGGTCATGATAATTACAGTATTACGAAAATTGGCAGTTCTTCCTTTATTATCGGTTAATCGACCTTCGTCAAGAACCTGAAGCAAAATATTAAAAATATCGGGATGTGCTTTTTCAATTTCATCGAGAAGTACCACACTGTATGGTTTACGACGTACAGACTCGGTAAGTTGTCCGCTTTCATCATAACCCACATATCCCGGAGGTGCCCCAATAAGCCGTGCAACTGAATGACGCTCCTGATATTCACTCATATCGATGCGAACCATAGAATTTTCGTCGTTAAACATGTATTCGGCAAGGGCTCGCGCCAATTCAGTTTTCCCTACTCCAGTTGTTCCAAGAAATATAAATGATCCAATAGGTCTTTTTTCATCACTCAATCCTGAGCGACTACGACGAATGGCATCAGCCAGCGCTTCAATGGCAGCATTTTGCCCCACGACCCTTTTGTGCAGTTCATCTTCCAGTTTCAGCAGTTTTTCCTTTTCACTTTGTAGCATACGGCTAAGCGGAATACCCGTCCAACGACTTACTACCTCTGCAATCTGCTCCGCATCAACTTCTTCATTAATGAGTGCATTGCCTTTATGAAAATTCTTCTTCTTTTCTTCCATTTCAAGCATCATGCGTTCGGTTTCTTTAATTCGCCCATAACGCAATTCAGCAACCTTCCCGTAATCGCCACTTCGCTCAGCCTGCTCTGCTTCAAATTTAAATTGCTCAATATTTTTCTTCGATTCCTGAATTTTATCGACTATTTCTTTTTCTTCTTGCCACTGCGCCTTCAGCATATTTCTTTCTTCCGAAAGTAAGGCAATCTGCTCATTCAAATTTCTCAGTTTCTCTTCATCGTTTTCTCGCTTAATGGCTTCCCGCTCTATTTCAAGTTGTCGAATCCGACGCTCTAGTTCGTCAAGTTCCTCTGGAACAGAATTTATCTCCAAACGCAGCTTTGAAGCAGCTTCATCAATTAGGTCAATAGCTTTATCAGGTAAAAATCGATCGGTGATATATCTGGTTGATAGTTCCACTGCAGAAATGATAGCTTCGTCCTTAATCCTCACTTGGTGATGGGTTTCATAGCGTTCTTTCAACCCACGCAAAATACTGATAGAATCGGCCATATCGGGTTCTTCCACCAAAACCGTTTGAAAACGACGCTCTAAGGCCTTATCCTTTTCAAAATACTTTTGATATTCCTTCAATGTTGTTGCGCCAATGGCTCTAAGCTCACCTCTTGCCAATGCAGGTTTCAAAATATTCGCAGCATCCATGGCACTTTGATTGGCACCAGCTCCTACCAAAGTATGAATTTCATCAATAAAAAGAATGAGTTGTCCATCACTGCCAGTTACTTCCTTAATAACACTTTTTAATCGTTCCTCAAATTCACCTTGAAATTTCGCTCCGGCAATGAGCGAGCCCATATCCAAGGAATAAATAGTTTTATCCTTAAGATTTTCGGGAACATCACCATTAATTATTCTGTGGGCCAAACCTTCGGCAATAGCCGTTTTTCCTACGCCAGGTTCACCAATTAAAATTGGGTTATTCTTTGTTCTACGAGATAATATCTGTAAAACGCGACGAATTTCTTCATCACGACCAATAACGGGATCGAGTTTGCCTTTCGCCGCAAGATCATTTAAGTTTTTTGCATAGCGATCTAAAGCATTATATTGACTTTCTGCCCCAGAAGAAGTGACTTTTGAGCCTTTGCGCAAATCATCAATGGCTTTCATAATATCTTTCTCCTTAATGCCGGCATCTTTCAAAATCCGTTCGGCAGTACCATCACTTTCAATGAGACCCAGCAGAATATGCTCAAGGGTTACAAACTCATCCTTCATTTCCTTTTGCTTGGCAATAGATTGCTGAATGGTTTTCATCCCGGCGGGTGTAAGATAGGGCTGCCCACTACTTTCAACTGATGGTCGCGATTCTATTTCCTTCTCAGCTGCTTGTAGAATTGTTTGCGCTGAGGCACCGCATTTTTTTAAAAGATAAGGACTTACCTGCTGATCACTTTTTAGAAGCGAATATAATATATGTACATCTTCAATAGCCTGATTCTTCTTTTCAAATGCATGCTGAAAAGCACCCGCAATGATTTCCTGAGATTTTATGGTAAACGATTCTAAATTCATTATTCTAGTTTTAGAATCATGTTTCATCAAAAGGCTCTCCAATTAAAATTAGGCTACAAATATTGACAATTTGACACCAAAAAGTAGCACAGAAACGACATTCTGACCTATTCATTTCTATTTTACTTGAAATCTGTGATACTTTGTCGTATATTTGCTTTGAAACCTAGAAATTATGAATGGATTAATTAAGCCAACAATTATTCTTGGAGCCAGCCCAAATCCAAGTCGCTATTCATTTCTCGCCACACTTAGGTTGGAGGAGGCAGGACACACCGTTTATCCAGTTGGAATTAAGGAAGGAATGATTGGAAATAATAGTATTATTACCGATAAAAATTGCATAAAGGAAGTTGATACCATTACCATTTATATTGGTGCCAAAAAACAAGCAGAGTGGTATAATTATATTTTCCAATGCAATCCTAAACGTATTATCATGAATCCAGGAACCGAAAATCCTGAGTTATGGAGTATGGCTAGAGAAAAAGGTATTGAATGCGAGGAAGGGTGCACTTTAGTAATGCTTGCAACAGGTCAGTTTTAAGTTTCCTTATCATTGGATAAAATTGGCGTTTTTCGAAAATATAACAAAGAAAAGGCAGCCATTTCCAGGGAATGTACTAAGGCTGCCAACTTTTGGGGATATGCAAAAGATTTTAATTTTTCAAAATTTCACCACTATGCAGATATAAATTCATAAAGCGAACATGGAGAAAATACATTC
This sequence comes from Bacteroidales bacterium, assembly GCA_016937255.1. Taxonomy (GTDB): domain Bacteria; phylum Bacteroidota; class Bacteroidia; order Bacteroidales; family DTU049; genus BM518. The sequence continues at coordinate 7,349 of JAFGWG010000003.1, read as the reverse complement.
CTGAAGGAAGTTGAGAAATATTCATTTTTATTTCGTTATAACCACCAAATGCTTCATCTGTCTTCGAGGCCATAAGTCGACCTTGCTGATCAAAAACCTGAAGTACAACGGAACCTTCCATATCAGAGATGTTATTGAATGAAACCGTAAATTCATCACTAATGGGATTGGGATAGACTTTCAAATCCTTTGCATTATCACGGCAAAATACAGAGGTCATGTCAAATTCCTCATATTTCCCATCAAAATCATGCTGGCTAAGACGATAATAAATAGTTTTATTCATAGGTTTTGTGTCCACATAGCGATAAGTGTGAATAGAATTGGTATTACCTGAGCCATCAACTTTGGCCAGTATTTCCCAGTTCATACCATCGAAGCTACGGTGAATTACAAAATAATCGTTATTGGTCTCTGTTGCTGTAGCCCATTCAACAACTACGTTTGAGTCACTACCGCAAATGGGTTGAAAGTATAAGAGGTTCACGGGTAATGTGCCATAACTGGGTGCGTCTGAACCAATGATTTGAGCAGGAGGGTTTAATCCGCAACTGTCATTAATAGTGTTAAATCCTGATGGACTTAAATCATTCACAATATTTCCACTCGTTTCATCAAATCGCCAATAGCCTTGTAATCCACTTTCATTACCGGTAATATTAACGTTCATAATAGCCTGAATCTCAGCCGCTGATAAACATCGATTCCATATTGATACTTCATCAATAGTACCATGAAATTTTCTGTAGTTATTATTGGAAACAGCCCAGGCTCCTATTGTAAAATAGTGGTCGGGTCCGGCAGTATTTACATTACCGGTTTTCCCTTTTGATGATTCTTCCAGTCCATTGATGTATAAGTACATATCATGCCCATCATATAATGCAGCAATATGATACCATTGACCCTGCTGTGGACTGGTATTACTGAATATCATGTTTCGGCTAATACTACCATTATTATTTGTAGATATTGCAAATTCAAATCTTGAATTATCTGAATTGTGTTGTAGCCAAAAAACACCGTTATCGCTTGACCATTTGGAATTTATAGTAATAAGATTTGCCCAATTATTACCTTTATTGGGCAAAGTATCCCATCTAACCCAACATAAAATACTGAGTTGATCGGCAAAATTAAAATCAATGCTTCCAAGATTTAAGCATGAAGAACCTCCGTATTGAAGAGCATTTCCGGCGATACTGTTTTGAGAATTACTTTCATATGCTAACAATGTGAGCACAATGAAAATTAAATAGAATTTTTTCATGATGATAGGTTATGTGGTTCGACCGGATAAAATTATAACCACAATAGGCAGAAACCTTGCGTAAAAATACCTGAAAAAGAGCGTATTATCGCCTGATAAGTCTGATGGTTTTATTCATAAGCCATGCCAAAAGTGCAGCGCCAGAAGCCAAAAGCATGTCTTTTTGTGCGTCCCAAATATCGCCTTGCTGACCATTGTAATTTTCGGCAGCATCTGAGGCAGCAACCATGGTGAGTCCCCATTCAAAGAGTTCATATATCATTGAACTGGCTGCAATAAATGCCCATGCCGACCATGTGGCCTGACGAACTTTATATCCATACCAATGCTGAAAAATCTCTTTTGCCGGATACCAAATTAATAGTCCATATGCAAAATGAACCCAGCGGTCGTAATTATTGCGATCCCAACCAAATACTTCAGAAAGGGTGCCGCCAGTCAGCCATTTATACCACTCATCGTAAGGTACCCAAACATAGGTCCATTTAGCACCAATTACATGCAAGAGCACAAATACAATAATGAGTAAATACGACCAGATACTCAAATTGTCGCGCAATATCACATAAATCAGGAATAGACCCGCCAAAATAGTTGCTGAATGATGGAGCAACATTAACTCGGGATAAGGCGAGTTGATGCAAAATGCAGTAGTGATAACTGCAAAAAGGATAAAAAGAATGAGTTTATTGCGGCGACTTTTCATAAGGATGAAATTTCACTGCGAAGATATTTATTTTTATTGCATATGCAAAATCAAAAATCCGGGGCAGAACCTTGGAGGTTTTGGTTGCACAATGGTATTACTCAAACCTCCAAGGTTTGAGAAGTGGGCTTATCAGTTCATCGCCAACGACTCCATGATTGACTCCTTCGTCGTCAAACGATGGAGTGATGGCTTGACTTCACTCCACAACCACTATACGCTTCGTAATCACCATATCATCAAAGCCGATAAGCATAAGATATACTCCGGCGGCATATCCGGTCATGTCGAATTTCTCAACATGCATCCCTGCTTCGTATAATGTACTGCGCTGCTGAAGGTATTTGCCGTTCTGATCGGTAATGATAAACTGTACTTGCTGCCCGATCTCAAATTCCAGTTGTACATTAACTTCGTGTTCATTTACCCCGACCGGATTTGGAAACAACAGTATGTCAAAATCTTGTGGTTTTTCAAAAACAGGTTCTTCATTATTGGTTGTGCCCGTATTTTCGCTAATGGCAAGCAAGCTGTCTGTTTCAATTATAGTGTCGGCATTTGCAAGCAAAGTCTCGGGATCGTATTTTAGTTTCACTGAAACAAAAAATGCGTCGCTGTATTTATAAATCTTCACATCATTGTCAATCTCCCATTGACGTTGTTCCCGCATTTCTCCGTCAATATTCATCTCTCTGCCGGCAATACTACATTCCATATTGGTTTGCCCCGATATATATAAGCGGTTTTTCGAATCCACATCCAAATTCAGATATTCTTCAAAAGCCCACGATTCATAGGGCAGGGCACCGCAGTTTTCTGCATGCAGTAATTTGCCTTCAGGTGTAAAAATTGCGCAAAAAAGGCCTCGCATTAATGAGCTCAGAGGAATGGAATCACCATAAACATCTTCAATATTGATATGCTGACTGTACCAACCCGAAATAATGATGTTCCCATTCAAATCGAAAACCATATCCATGGGCTCATCGTTTCTTCGTCCTTCAATCTGTATAATCCAGTCTTCGTTGCCCAGCGAATCCCAGCTTGCCAGAAAAAAATCCTGCTCGCCGGTTTCATATACTTTATCCTTCCATTTTCCGTAATAACTGTTGCCTTTTCTGATGTCGAGCGGAGCGGTAACCAACCCGAATTTCCGACCGGCATCGTTTTCCAGCGTTTTGTATATGCGCATAAGCGAGTCGCCAAAGGCATAATGCAGGCTGTCAACCGGTTTACCATCGGGTCCAAGTGTGATGACAGTTCTGCGCATTTTTCTCTCCGCATTTGTAAATTTCCATTGATCACCGCTGCTTGAAAAAAGCAAAATTTTGTCATAATCGAGCATATCAAGGCTGCAATTACCATCCTGATCCACCTTAAATTCATTTACCGTTCCGCCGCCGCCGTAAGTCACCCATTCTTCGTTGCCATCGGGTTTATATTTCACCACCACAATGGAATAATTCTGAACGTACCAACCGGTTTTATTTGCAGGCATTACCATAAAGCTTTCCAGCCCCATGCTGTTGCTGTGGCAATAGCCGCGCACGTAAATATTTCCGTCTTTATCGCTGCCGGCATCGAAAGCCACCGAGTGATTGTTGCTGCGGCCTGTTCTGGCCCAAAGTAATCGTCCCTGTACATCGTATTTGGCCACAAAATAATTCAGGGGGCGTTTATCGTAATCGCTGTAATGATCAGTTATCACACCTTCGAGCATAATTTCACGGCCATCGGTACTATGCAGAATGGCTGTATCACGAAAATTGCCAACCACAATGCTGTTGCCGTCCTTATCACAATGCAGATTCCAGGGATGAATTCCCCGGCTCGATTCTCCGTTTACCGACCACAGCAAATTTCCTTTACTATTGTATCTGGCCAGAAAGAGAGTTGAATAGGAATAGGTGCCAAATTTGCCTGAATTGCTTTCGTACACCTTCTCGCCCCCGGCATGTTCAAAACGGCAGCCGCCTTCATCCTGATAAATTCCCGTTAGCACCACATCGTCGTTGGTGGTAACTTCCATGGCGGTAACAGATTCGCATTTATCGCCATCAATTTTATAGAGCTCTTGCCAATCGAACTGGGTTTTGGGCTGGGCTATAGAACTCAATTGAAGAAATGCAGAAAATAATATCGTTACACTTAGAAATTTCATATTCGCTGATTAGATTCTAAAGATAAAAAAAAACCGGAAAAACAAATTCCATGCATTTCCGGTTTAATTTCATGAAATTCTGTCACTCTGAGCCTGTCGAAGAGCGGCAGAAGTATTAGTAATTCTTCTTCTTCCGTTCAAAATATGCTTGTGGGTGTTCACATACGGGACAATTCTTCAGTGCTTTTTTGCCTTTGTGAATATGTCCGCACTTGCGGCACATCCATTCTATTTCTTCTTCATCTTCAAAGACTTTATTGTCTTTAATATTTTGAAGGAGTTTGCGGTAACGCTCTTCATGCTCGGCTTCTACTTTAGCAATCAGTTTGAATGCAACTGCAATTTTCTTAAATCCTTCTTCCTCTGCAATTTTTGCAAATTCTGGATAAAGGTCTGTCCATTCTTCATTTTCGCCTTCAGCAGCAGCCAAGAGGTTTTCTTCGGTTGTTCCTATAACTCCGGCAGGATATGCAGCAGTAATTTCTACCATGCCACCTTCCAGAAACTGGAAAAAACGCTTGCTATGCTGATCTTCCTGCAAAGCAGTTTCCTCAAACATTTCAGCAATTTGCTCATAACCTTCTTTCTTGGCCACTTTGGCAAACATTCTATAGCGGCGTGCAGCTTGTGATTCGCCTGCAAAAGATTTTAGCAAATTCTTCTCGGTTTTGGTTCCTTTAATACTCATATTATTGCTATTTTTATGTTTGTACAAACTTAATAATTTTACTTAAATGATTAGTGGATTAGCTAATTAGCGGATTAGCAGTTCTTATATACATTTCTGCTAATCAGCACATCAGCTAATTTGCTAATCAAAAAAGAAGTGGAATTTAGAATGATTTTGGATTAGATTGCCAGTTGACTTTGCTCCGAATTTCAAGACAAAACAGTCAACGGTGGTGTGTGCGTAGTGTGAAACATTTTTACATCCTATCTTGGTTTTTTCGCCGGGTTTTCGTAAATTCGTACTCACAAATTTGATTAGTTTTTAGTCGGCGGAATTGAAAACCCAAAACACCATAAACCTCAACAAAACTTTGTATATTAGTCCTCTAATGGTGATGAACGATAAAGAATATACCAAGCATTACTTCATTGAAGGTGAGCGTGTGGCAACAAAAATAGGTGGCGGATTCCGCTATGCACCAACTGATCCCGATGCCGTTCAGTTGCAATTTATGGGTACAAGCACGGCAACATCGGTTTCCGATGATCTTTGGACTATGACAATAAGAGGAGTTGATTGCAGTGGTTATCCTTCAGCACGGGTAAGTGTTAAGCCTAAGCTAAGACCAGCAAGAAATGATGCTTCACGTGCCGAAAGCCAACAGTATTTCTATCATCCTGATCATCTTGGTTCTTCTTCATTTGTTACTGATGCAGCTGGTCTTGTAGAACAGCATATGCAGTATTTACCCTTCGGCGAACTCTTTGTAAACCAACAGAATAGCACGTATGATACTCGTTATAAGGTTAGTGCTAAATTGAAGCGCAGCGGAAATCCCGCCACAGCGGGAGAAAAGGATAATGAGACGAATTATTCTTATTTCGGGGCGAGGTATTATGACTCGGATTTATCTGTTTGGCTTTCTGTTGACCCATTGTCGGATATGTACCCGAGCATGAGCCCGTATATGTATACTGCCGGCAACCCTGTACGATTAGTTGACCCCAATGGAATGTCTATTGATGATGCTCTTGATGGTGGCCCTGGGAAGAAAGCTAGTCAACAACCAAAAAACTCTGATAGATACATTTCTATTAATAGTTCGCAACGTGTCACTATGGGATCAACTAAGGTTGTTTCAGAAAAAAAAGTTGGTGGTACGGGTTATGAACCAAAGAAAAATAGACAATCATATGATAATGATCCGGGAGGTGGTGGAAATGGAAATACCGGTAGTAAACCACAACAAATTAAAGTAGACCTTCCTGCACCAGCTAGTAATCCATCTGAAACAAATGTCAATCTGGATGGTAACTTACCTCCCGAGGTCTCTACTATAGATTTTGACAGTAAAAATAATCTTCCCCTTGAAAATCTTACCCCAACAAATAAAAATTATGACCCTGCCGAGCAGTCAACAACTAATAATAATTTGAATGAGGTGCCTGATACAAGCGTGATTGTAAGGAAGTTTGGTCAAGATAGATGGGAGAAAAGGAACAATATTTCTCCAGACTCTTTAGAAAAACTGAAAAAAGACTATCAAGTTCAATAAAATAACTCAAAATGAATAAAACATATATTATTATTCTTGTTGTATCAGTCACATTCATTATGTGTGGAAGAATAAATAACACAAAGTCTATTAATGAAAATATGATTTCTTATTACGATAAGCAAATTAGTCATAGAATAGAAAGGATTTCTTCTTTTATCAAGGAAGATTCAACCCCATATTATCTTGCGATTGAAATTAATAACAAAGTCAAAGAAATAAAGAAATCTTTAAACAAAGGAGAGGCGTCTGATAGCAAGATAAATAGTTTATTTGAATACATAGACAATAATAATTTGGGGAAATCTTCAGCATGCGACTTATTAATAGAAGCTATACTTCAAGAAAAGAACTTAGGGCTTAGGTCGCTTTTTTTGCTTGAATATGAAAACTATATTCTTTTAGACTTAAATGAAAGGCAAATCAGTGAATTATTTATATTTGATTATATTAGAATAGTTGTTATACCTGATAGAGAGACTATTAATTATGGTGAAACATATAGAAATAGAATTTTTATTGTTTCATCAAATTATGATTCTTTAGCATTTTATCCAATCATTAATAACGATACTTTAGGGTTTGCAGACAATAAAAATAAAGATTGTTTTGAATACTCTGCTTCTGAATACTCAAAAGGAATTAATAATATTGATGGGGAAATGAAATTTATATCAAATAAAAGGGATGGAGAAATGTCAATACCGTTTAGTTTTAGTTTTACTGTAAACTGACCTCCTCGCCGCTGCGCAGCACATTCCACGCAAATTTTCACACCACATACAAGCCACCCTTTTCGGGTGGTTTTTTTATGTCCTGTCGGTTCTGTTACCCTTAGAATCTTATACTAAGCTATGTTTATAAGGGATATATTTTAATGCAAACTTCTACATGGTATAATGCCGATGCAGTGAAATTGTACTTTTGAACGCATATCGGTATCAAAAACTTATTAACAATAGCCAAATATGGCTTAAAATGGCTTCT
>JAFGWG010000251.1 GCA_016937255.1 Bacteroidales bacterium | reverse complement strand
TTTACAACGAAAAAGAGGATAAACAAAAGGAATCTAAAGTTCTTGATGCTAAAGTCTATTTTGGTTCATATATGAGATATGTTAAAAGAGAGAAGAAAGATGTAATCAGAAAACTAATTGCTCGGTTGATTGATAGATGATTAGGGAATTCATTTAATATTCCTCAATAATAGTTTTGAGAATCGTTTTCAAATTTTCTATTTCAATAACACAGGCAATTTCAAAACTTCAAAATATAAAGTCTTACTTTTAGGGAAAATGAGGGTTTATTGGAGTCCCGGGAGTTGCCTGTTTCTTTTTCTCGTTAGGGCATTTTCTTGGGAAAAACACAAAATAAAATAGAAGAGTTTCTAATTTGTTTGTTGACCGTATATTTATCGAAACTTTTTTCTATATCTTCATAACTAATAGATAAATAGGTATATACAAAATTATAAGTGTGTTGCCGAAGGGGACGAATATTAATAGCCCCGTATAAGTGCAGCGCAATGCGGGGCTATTAATTACAGTAAATTATGTTTTGGCGGAAAATTTGATCGCAGAAAGGTGCTCTCAGAAATGCTCAAATTTTGTGACAAAAGACCAAGTCGCAGGATATCAACGTTTTATAATAAATAAGTTGAACATTTTAAACCGCACAACGGGTTAATATATTGCATTAATACTGATGCGTTAAGTTTGCCAACCCGCTTGCTTTACATGAATCTCCCAATAGAATAAGATCTTATTTTGGTCTAAACGATGTAAAGCTCCACCCTCTGCGAAATCTTTTCATCGTCCCGACGAAAGGAGGGTCATGTAAAGATGAAGCAGGCAATTTCAAATCCCAAAATGGAAAATCGGTCGTATCGTGCTGATTATTTATCCTTTACAAGGGTGATGTTTCTTTTAACGCATCAGGAGTAATATTGCATTTAATATCACGGCTCTATTCAATTAACTATATCGAATAGAATATTCTGTATATTTGTTGATACTTTCACCACTTAATTCAAAAAAAATGAAAACAAAATTTACGCTATTACTAATATCTCTACTTTCTCTTCTGAGTTTAGGCGCATTTGCTCAGGTAAACCCTTTTCAATTGGGTCGAGCCTCAAATGTGTATTCGGTTATACGGACAGGACAAAACAGCATTACTGCAGATGATTCTTCAGGTCTTATTACGTTTATTCACCGTCAGGATGTTACTATTTACGGCGGTGGAAGTACTGCCAGCGGAATGCTTCGCTATGACATTTCGATAGATGGAGGCACAACTTTCACCAATGACATTGGAATTCTTAATCAAGTGTACACTTACCCTGCACGTTATCCTCAAATTTGCAAATTTAATTTGAGCGGCACCGCCAACCCTCTGCTTTTTAAGTATGTTTGGGCAGCACCAACGGTAGATGTCTCAGCTGATTGGGATGGCTTTGTAGCCGGTAGTGGCACAGCGAATACCAGTACTGCAATTTCTTCTGAATATTACGAGCAGATAGGGGAAAATAGTTTATTACCCAGTAGCCTGTGCGAAGGTCTTCCAGGTGACTTCTGGATGGTTGACTTTGATTATAATGGAACAATTGTAGGAGACTCTTTACGTATATATAAGGGCACATTCAATAGTGGCACATCTAATGTTGATTGGGGAAAACACAATAGTCTGTTTATGACATATTCCACATCTTTCGATGGGACCAGTTATAAAATTTCACCATCAATATCATTTTCACCTGATGGAAATACCGGCTGGATTGGTTATCTCGGCGATCTAATCGGCGGTGCCGATTCTTCATATAATCCCATCTTCATGAAATCAACAGATGGTGGTGCAACCTGGAGCAGTGCTGTTGAAATTGATCTGAGAAATATTCCTTATGTAGGTGATTCTACATCCCTCTCAAAAGAGTTGCAATCGTTATGGACTGACACTTTTGGTGCGCCTTTATCAACGGGTCGCCCTACTTGTGCTTATGAATGTGATCTTACTGTCGATGCAAATGGAAACCCCCATATGTTTCTTACTGTCGGGAGTGCATCTATAAGCAGCAACCCTTTACCAAACTATTCAATATACGCAGCACTCACCAAACTGGCAATTGACATAAGTTCCGATGATGGTGGAACAACCTGGAAAGCCACTAAAATTGCACCTATTTATACATTCAGGGGCACATTTGGCTCAGCAAACACCATTTCTATGGATAATTTCTCACAAATATCCAGAACAGAAAATGGAGAGTATATTTTCTACAGCTGGGCCGATTCCGATACTACCATACTTGGATTTGGCACTTCCTCTAATGATGCCCCGAATTTAAGAATTGCCGGTCTGCGTATTTCTGATGGTTATCAAACCTGCCCGAAATGGATCACTAATGGAGACCTTATGTGGGACGGCAAAGCATTATTTCCAACCATGGCTCCTACAGTACTTACAGACGATGGATCTTCTGCAGATTATAAACTTCCTATTGTAATGGTTGAAATGATCACAAATGATGCACTCAGCCCTTGTCAGTATTACTATTTTGGAAACGATGCAACTTTCCTGGAAACTGATTTTCTTGCTCATGGCAACGACCTCAACCTTGATTATTGTACTATTTCATGCACTTCCAACCCAAGTGCCGAATATTCCTCTTCTCAAAACGGATTAACCGTAGATTTTAGCGATGCTTCTACAATTACAGGCAATGCCACTTATCTCTGGGATTTCGGTGATGGTAATACTTCTAGTCTGCAAAACCCTACGTATGTCTATATAGCATCAGGCGCATACACCGCCTGCCTCACGGTAACTGATTATTGCGGAACAGACTCTGTCTGTCACTTAGTTAATGTTACTAATACAGGCATTCAAGAGGCGGGAAAGGAATTCATTAAAGTTTATCCAAACCCGGGAGACGGCTATTACAATGTTGAATTACTCGGTTTTGAAAATGAAGAACTAAATATCGCAATTAGTGATATTACGGGAAAAACTGTATATCAAGAGAATAAAAATAACTCTGAATTTGTTCTCAATCTGAGCTTCCTTGAAAAAGGAATATATGTTTTAAAGGTAAATGGTATTACACGTAGTGTTAGTACCAGACTTATAATAATGTAAAGAAAAATCGCCTGCACGAAAAGACCACGCTATTGGCGTGGTTTTTTTATTCCTACAACATGCGAGCGTCGCCACTACAATGCGAAAGCGAAGGATAATCTGCGACATCGCAGCGTTGTTGAGGCACAATGCTATTTA
>JAFGWG010000250.1 GCA_016937255.1 Bacteroidales bacterium | reverse complement strand
TAGAAAAATTTAGAGCCTTCAACGATTTCGTGACCATCTTCGCTTATGCAAATATCTGGTTGCTTGATGGACGACGAAATGATGAAGCCTGCCATCACGCAAAAGAAAACACTTCAAGATTCAGAATTCCCAAGCATCCCATAATGACACCGCATTACTTCGCCGGTTTCGTGGTTGCGTAAATGCATACCATTCCCCAGACAATATTTCCACATATCGCAATCTGCGCAAATGCCTGTTTTATATCGTTTTCGATCTCTATAAGCTTCATATCGATTATTCCATACTTCGAGAAAATCATCTTTGTATATATTTCCCTGAATCATACTGCGGCTATTATTGGGGCAGGCAGATATTCCTCCATCTGCAAGTACAGAACCAATATTTACGCCAGCACGACAAAAGAAAAATCCATCGCGAACCTTGCCTTCATAAGAACCCAGAAATCCTTCGCAGCCATAGGATGCTTTGATTTTGCCTTCTTTACGGGTTTCTTCCAGGAAATCCATGAGTTGGCGCAATTCTTTATTATTCAAATTCAGTTCAGGAAGCTCTGCTGCACGTCCAATAGGATCAATACTAAATAGTCTCCAGCGTTTGGCGCCTTTGGAAATCAGAAAATCTTTGATTTCTTCCAACTCATATATATTTCTTTGGTTTACACAAGTTACGATATCGTAAACCATATCAGGGGCTTTCACAATATGTTCCAGTGCATTTACCGCTTTATTCCATCCGTTTTTTGCACCACGGAGCCATTCATGACTTTCTTGCATTCCATCGAGGCTCAGTGAAACCGATTTTAACCCAGCTGCCCGAAGAGAATTAAGTTTCGACTCAGTCAACGCATAGCCATTACTCACCATGCCCCAAGCATAGCCTTGTTTTTGTAGTTCTGATCCTACATATTCAAGGTCTTTACGCATCAACGGTTCGCCTCCGGTAAGAACAATCATTACTTTTTCGGGACTGAATTTCGTTTTTATCGACTCAGTGACCTTAAGAAAATCATCGGCGGGCATATCTTCCATGTTAGAATCTACTCTGCAGTCGCTACCACAATGCAAACACTGCATATTGCAGCGTAAAGTACATTCCCAAAATAGATAAGTAAGATCATGCAGCTTTAATTGAGTTTTTACCCAAGCAGAATGAATGTTTAAGGCTGTTCTTTTTGAAAAGGATGGCTTAATTTCTCGCACTACTGAACTACAAAAGGTTTATTACTCATTGCATTGGAAGATCGAAGAATACAACGATATGTTCCGGGAGCAACTTCGTTCATTAACAAATCAACTTTGTTCATTCCTGTGTGGCATTCATATTCTTCAAAATGCACAAGGGCACCATTCATGCTTATTACCTGAATTTGAACAGGCTCAGGTGTTTCGCTGAAAAATTCCAAATAGAAATTTCCCTCATTGGGGTTAGGGTAGAGGTTGAATTCAGCAAATTCATTAATTCCACCTTCAATAGGATCATTATTGGGAGTTTCAGGAGAATTATTTCCAGGTTCCAGAATATCAGGTTTAAGTGCGGCGGAATCTTGTATTGGTTTCTGAAGTATGGGTTCATTGTCACAAGGAGCACCTTTGATATATTCTACTAAGAAGATTTCGTTTTGCATAGTGTCTAATTCTGAAGCACCATAATAATAAGAGTCATTTACCAAGACATCTGAACTTGTAGGTTTGAAATATCCATTTTCTCGTTTATCCGGATCTGAGATGATCAATCTGAAAGCATTGTCATACCTGTATCGCTCATTCATAAACTGAAAGTTACCCAGGCTGTCGGTTGTAGCCATATATTCACGACCAGTATTTCTGTCAATTAATTTCACCTCGGCATTCTTAACGGGTTGATCACATTCTACATCTTTCACTTGTCCTTTAAAAGTGAAAAAATACACCGGAGCGCCGTATTGAGCGAGCACTTCGGCTGAGAATCCGATAAATAATCCAATGAATGCGAGTACTTTAGCGAGGGTTCGTGTTAAAAACATATGGCTTGATTTAAGCCCATAATTAAGCAAAAACCAAGCCATACGCTTGTATCTTGTTAAAAGAAAATCTGTTTATTCGTCATCATGATTGTGACCTTCGCCACCTTCATGATTTCCACCGCAACCAGCTTTTACTTCTGTGCCTTCTGGTGAATCATCAGTGAGATAACCAATCTGATGAAAATACTCTACAATATGTTTCTCATCAGTAAGAGAAGGATCATAAGTTACGGCAACCATTTTAGTTTCCAGATCAGCAACGGCTTTTTTAACACCACGTTTTTCAGGCATCTGGCTTTCAATTTTTGCTTTTCCACCAGCACAATGGAAATGTACTTTCACAGAATATTCTTTGTATTCTTTGGCATCAACACTGGTTTGTGCTTGCAGCATTTGTACGGAAACAAAGAAGAAAACTGCTACTGTCAATAGAACTAATTTTTTCATCGCTTTCAATTTTTAATTTGCTGTAAAGATAGGAATATTTGACGAATTACATATTCAGCAAAATACATGCCTTCTTTTCAGAAGAAGCGAATAATACGAAGAAAGTGTGACTTTTTCGTTAAAAAATAGTAGGTTTGCATTACAAAAAAATCCTATTATGAAGAAAGTACTTGCTATTCGTCATGAAAACAAATATGAGGCTGAGAAACGCGTGCCTTTGATTCCTAAACATCTAAAAAAGTTGATTGATAAAGGGTATGAAGTTTTGGTAGAGGAGTCAGCTAAAAGAACTTTTACCCATGATGAATACAAGGCTGTTGGGGCAAATGTTCAAACCGATATATCTTCAGCAGATATAATTATTGGTGTAAAGGAAATTCCTATTCCAAATTTGCAAGCGAATAAAACTTACATGTATTTCTCTCATGTAATAAAAGGTCAGGCCTATAATATGCCTATGCTTCGCAAGCTTAAAGAGCTGAAATGCAATCTCATCGATTATGAAAAAGTAACCGATGAATTTGGCAAACGCATTATTTTCTTTGGTCGTTATGCAGGTCTTGCAGGAATGATTAATACATTGTGGTCATTGGGACAGCGCTATAAGTCACTTGGAATTGATACACCTTTTGCACAGCTTAAGCAAACCCAGCACTATTTTTCATTGGATGAAGTGAAAGCTGCCATTTCTAAAGTGGGATTTGAAATTATTGAAAAGGGATTACCAAAAGAGATTTTGCCTTTAACTTTTGGTATGACCGGATATGGAAATGTTTCCAACGGAGCACAGGAAATTCTGAATTTACTTCCCGTAAAAGAAATATCACCCGAAGAATTATTGAATCTTAAAAATGATCCTTCAAACGGACATGTGGTTTATAAAACGGTGTTCAAAGAGCAGGATATGGTTGCGAAGAAGGGCTCTGATGAAGAGTTTGAATTGCATGATTATTATGTAAATCCTCAGAACTACGAGTCTGTTTTTGATCAGTATACTCCAAAAATGAGTGTATTGGTGCATGGTTCATATTGGGATGAAAAATATCCTCGTATTATTACCAAAGACTATGTGAAAAAGATTTACGAAGCTGAAAATCCAAAGTTAATGGTTGTAGGAGATATTTCCTGTGATCCCGATGGTGGTGTAGAGTTCACACATAAGGGAACTGAGATTGCGGATCCTGTTTTTGTATATGATCCTGAAACCGATAAACCAACTATGGGTTTTGATGGTCATGGAATTTTGGTAATGTCGGTAGATATTCTTCCAAGTGAATTACCTCGTGATGCCAGTACTGGCTTTAGTGAAGCTTTAAGCCCTTATATAGAGGCTATTATCAATGCTGATTTTGACAAATCTACAGAAGAAACTGGATTACCTGCTGCCATTCGAAGAGCTTTGATTTTACATAAAGGCGAGTTTACACCAGAGTTTGAGTATATTTCTGAATATTTGAATCAATGAGTTTCAAGCCCAGAGGATTTGTAAGTGTTATTGGTCCTAGTTATGCCAAGGTAAGTGATCCGCTTTATGTTTTTGCAAGAGAATTGGGTAGGGCATTGGTCGATCATGGCTTTGTAATTTACAGTGGTGGCAAAAGGGGTATCATGGAGGCTGTTTTCCGTGGTGCCCGAGAATCTGAGCATTATTTCTTTGGTGCTACAATCGGTATTTTACCCGATAGCGACCGACATTCAGCCAATAGATATACCGATATTAGTGTTCCAACCGGAATTGGATATGCCCGAAATAGTATTGTTGCCCATAGTGCCGATGTGGTTATTGCATTGGGTGGGGGATCGGGCACTTTATCGGAAATTGCTTTTGCCTGGCAGTTTGGAAAGAAAATCATTGCTATAGATACTTTTGATGGTTGGGCCAAAGAATTATCAGGATTAAAATTGGATAAAAGAAGAAGGGATAAAATTCTGAAAGCATCAGATATAGAAACAGTTATAAAGCATTTGGAAAAGCTATTTCCACAGAATAAAAAATAATTTCAGTGCAATCGAAAAAAAGATTTTTGGTATTGAAAAATATTCTTATTTTTGCACTCTGTTTATACGGGAGTTTAGCTCGGCTGGTTCAGAGCATCCCGACTGCAAGTCGGGAGGGTCACTGACCGAATGAGAAAAAGTTCTTAAAAACGGGAGTTTAGCTCAGCTG
>JAFGWG010000249.1 GCA_016937255.1 Bacteroidales bacterium | reverse complement strand
TTTCTCTCTTTCCGTAATTCCGCTACGCTCCATTACGGAAAGAGAGAAAAAAATGCTATTTGTTGCATTTACTAATTGAACTTAGGAGAGACATTATATATTAGGATAGGTTGCATTTAGAGTACTTATTCATTCTTCTTCTCATTGAATACATAAACAAGTCTGAAGCTAAGGGTGTTGTTAAACTGGTCTCTTGTCCACATCCCTGTTGCATTGCTGAAGGTACGAGTTCTGATCTTCACCAAGGAATATGCATATCGTATGTCGAAATGCAATCCATAATACATTCGGAATCTGACATTGAAAAGAAAATTCCAGTCTCCTCTATTATAATCACCAGTTCTGGTTGGCCAATCAATTTGCGAGCCGTGTTCAATTTCTTTCATAAATACAAGTCTTCCATAAGAAAACCCTGTGCCAAATGTGAGCACATCTTTGTCATTATAATGTATCATGATCGGTACTTCAGCATAATTGAGCCGTAAATTATAATAAGGATAGGGAAGAGTATCGTATTCGACAGGATATTTTTTATATGCCCCTTTTTGATTGAAAAGTGTTTCTATAGAAATAAGCCAGTGCTTACCCATTGGAAGCATGGCACCAACGCCAAGGTTTGCACCAATTTTTTTGTATCCGACCACTTCATCTCCATCTACCTGCGACATGTTGAACCCGGTAATAATTTGACCACGAATAGATTGAGCCTGAGTAAACACGCCAATGAGCAATAATATAAGTGAGATTAGAAGTTTTCGCATGATTAAAATGTAAACAAAGCTACAAATTTTGCAAAAAAGAACGCTGCATACAGGAACTTATTGCATACAGCGTTTAATTTTGGAATGTCTCGTGATCCCGGCAGGACTCGAACCTGCGACCCGCAGCTTAGAAGGCTGCTGCTCTATCCAGCTGAGCTACGAGACCTTGTGTTGTCGGGGTAGCAGGATTCGAACCTGCGACCTCCTGCTCCCAAAGCAGGCGCGATGACCGGACTACGCTATACCCCGAAAAGGACTGCAAAGGTATAAAATTTATTTATTTATCAAACCTTAATATTATTATTTTTGCATATGGAGCAAAAACACAGTTATGCAGATTTGCCATTTGTAGCAATTATAGGTAGCCCTAGATCGGGTACAAGTATGCTGCGAACCATGTTTGATGCGCATTCTCATGTGTCAATACCTACCGAATATCCTTTCATTCATTTATATTATTCTTTTTTCGGATCAAGGAAATTTTATGAAGAAGAGATAACATTTTTTCTGAAATTGATTCAAATTAAAATAAAATATAGGTTTTGGGACACAAAAAGATGGAGAATTCAGTTTAAGGATTTAGAACTTGCTTTATTGGAAGAATCAGATTTGGATTTTCATAAAGCAGTTAAAATTTTGATCGCTCATTTTAATTCGGTTTTTTCAAAATCAGATATTCGTGTATTGATGATAAAAGAACCGTTATATACTTATGTGTTACCTGAGATTAAAAAAATAATTCCCGAAATTAAATGCATTGCTCTGATTCGTGATCCTCGAGCACAGGTCAACTCAGTGCGCAAGAAGGATTTTGGGAGTAAACTTATTACTGCAAATGCATTGGCTTGGCATATCGCTCAAAAGAAAATTCTTAGGTTTGAAAAAAAATACTCAAACTCGCTTTTGAAAATTAGATATGAAGATATGATTAATGAACGTGAATCGACGATAGATTTATGCTGTCATTTTTCAGGAATTGAGTTTGAGCCTCAGATGCTCACATATTATGAGAAAAGTGAAGAAATAGCATCGGCATATTCTTTTCAAAAAAATGATGCGAGTATATTTCATCGCTCCACTTTACAAGAACCCAATCCATTAAAAATATCAGAATGGAGAAATCAACTCTCAAAACGCGATATTAAAATCATAGAGGTGATAAATGGTCGATTGATGAAAAAAATCGGCTATGAAAGGATGTATAAAAAGAATCATTCCCTTTTAGTGCTTTATGTTCCAGTGTACATTCATTTTATGATTCAGGGTATTATAGGTCGTTGTATGAGAATTTTGCCACCAGTTATGAGGATTAAAATTTTTAGCAGATCTTCGCTTTTTGAAAAATCATATGCTTCTATATTTGGGAAAAGTCTTAAAAATGAATCTGAATCCTGAAATGCTCTCGACTTAGATTTTCCAATTCTATGGTGTTCTTTTTTGCTAATTCCTCTATTGTTTCTCGGTAAAACGAATCGTTTTCGTGATCACCAAAATAGATGTTTATGCTGTGATCTTTTTTTATGCCTTTGAGAAATAGGTCGCGTTTATCTTTTGTAGTTTTTGAAAACGAATCTTTACTTTGGTATAAATATACAACTTCATCGTCTTCTTTAATTGTGCAAAAACCCATTTTTTTATTGAACCCAATAGCAGAAGCATTGCTTTTTAGGACTCTGATATTGCAACCCGGCCCATTAAGAATTCCATAGCCGGTTTCACTTATAAGCCATGATGCAAGTACCGGTATATGACTATTAACGGCATCTTCGTTCCAGATAAATAAGCCTGATTCAGAAGAAAGGTCTTTGTGATTGATATTTTTAACATTAATCAGCCCATATTTTTTACCTTTAATTTCAATCATGAAATAAAAATCTGATCCACGATCCAGAGAATTATACCAATTAATTTGATCTTGTGCACTAATATTTTTTTTGAAAATCATTTTCTCGCGAATAGCATTACTGTTTCGCATCTTGCGAATTAATTCCAGATCATTTTCATTAATGCTTCTTAGTGATATTCCGTATTTACTCAGTATCATGTGTTTTTACGTTCTCTAATATAATAAGCTTTACTTTGATGCTTGTTTTTATAAATGCGATGTATATATTCTCCCAAAATTCCAATACCAAGCAGTATTGCGGAGGCGGAAAATAATATGGTTACAATGATAGAAGTATACCCAATTGGAACATGAAAAAAGAGTTTTTTTACAATGAAATACAAGCCAAAAATGCCGCTTACTGCCGAACCAGCAAACCCAAGTAAACTGATAAAGCGCAAAGGAACTCCGGAATAGAAAAAAAGTATGCGAATGCCACTTCTCCAGATGTTTTTCCCGCTATAGCGACTTTTTATTCTTGATGGGCTGGCATCTATGGGTTTGTATGCATAGCGATTGGAAATTTGCGTTAGTAAGTCGTCTATGAAAACCACATCACCCGTAAAGCTGAGTTGATTTATAATGTTTTTACGAATTACTCTGAAAGATGCTCCTGCAATTTTTTTGCTTCCTAAAGATGATCCCCAAAACAGAAACATTCGACCAAGAAAGCGGCGTAAACTGTGATTTCTTTTTTTTGGTATTCCATAAATAAAGTCAAGCTTTCTGCTTTTCAGTTCTTCAAGTAAAATAAATGCTTGTCTGGGGTTAAACTGTAAATCATCATCAATGCTTACTATGTATTCTCCGTTGCAATATTCAAAGCCACAAAGTGTAGCACAATGTTGCCCAAAATTTTGAGTTAAATCAATTCCTTTTATCTCGTTGGGAAATGATTCGCAAAGTTTGGATATGATTTCAAATGAATGATCTTCGCTGCCATCGTTTACGAAAATAATTTCCGGAGTTTCTCCATTCTCCTTACATGCTGCTAGAATTTCAGAACACAATTCTTCAATAATCTCGGAACTGTTGAAAACTGGAACTACAAAGCTAATTAAACTCATAATGATGGAATGTTAATGTTGAATGAACCAGCTTGCAGAACCTGTCCGTTTATACTTTTAGATTCCCCACTCAGTAAAAACTTGATAATTGAAGCAATATTCTCCGATTCTGCAAAGGCATCAGGATGCATTTTTTTCATATTTTCAATGAAACTGTCAGATAGATGCATTCTTGCTTCATCAAGCATAGGGCTTTCTACATAGGCGGGAGCCAGACAATTGACTCTTATTTTTTTACTCTGTAATTCTTTTGATAAACTTAGAGCGTAAGCCTCAATGGCCGCTTTTGATGCAGAATAAACGGAACTTCCAAAAAACGGGTGACGTACGGCCTGACTACTAATAAAAAGCAAAGACGCTCCTTTATTAATCTTTTTTGATTTTAATAGGGCTCCGATCAATAAAACCGCACCTTCGAAATTTACAGACATCACTTCTCTAAGCGATTTTTCTTTGATATGATGAGCGGGAATAACCGGCGCAATACCCGGACAATATAAAAGACCGTCAATGTCTTTGCAGTTTTTTGCGAGGGACTCAATGTCCTCGTTTTTCAGAACATCTGCGGTGAAAAATTCAGCATCAGTCAAGTTTAGTGAATTAAGCTTTGAAACGTCTCTGGTAGTTAAGCTAAGATGATACCGGTCTTTAATGGTCTCTGAAACCGTCATGCCAATTCCTGATCCAGCTCCAACAATTAATATGTGTTTTTTATTGCTCATATTCTGAAACGGGTAAAATTAAGCATGAATTGAGTTTTAAATATGCGGTTGCCCATGAAAGACCTATGCCAAACCCACTTAAAATGAACGAACCGGTGACTTTTGTTTTTGTGTCGCCTAAAATATGGCACATGGTGACAGCAATACTGGCAGAGCTTGTATTTCCATACTCATCTATAGAATAAGGGAATTTTTCTGGCGGAATTTTTAGTTTTCGTCGGATTGTTTCATTCATTATTTTATTGGCCTGATGCGTGAAAAAATAATCTGTTTCCTCAATGCTGGCATTGCTCATCATCAAGGTGTTCGCTATTTGCTCAGGCACTTTGCTAATGCTAAAATTAAAAATTCTCATTCCATCAAGAACCATGTGGGTCATATTTCTTTTTACTCCACCT
Source organism: Bacteroidales bacterium (assembly GCA_016937255.1). GTDB lineage: Bacteria > Bacteroidota > Bacteroidia > Bacteroidales > DTU049 > BM518. The sequence goes on along the minus strand of JAFGWG010000249.1, from coordinate 8,098 downwards.
TCAAATTCTTTTATGGTGAAGCTTTCTGGTCCAGCAAAGTTTCTCATTCCTCCGTGAGGAACATATAATGCGTCGAAATCTTTGCCATCACTATTGGAAATGAAATACATTTTATCGGCTTCTTCATTATATTCCAGTGCAGTTGCAGAAGCTGCATCGCCAAATAATGGGTAGGTTGATTTATCATGAAAAGATAAATTTCCTGAAGGAACATCGGCGGCAATTAGAATGGCTCTTTTAAGTTTGTTTTTACCTAGAAGAGAGGAAATAGTTTGAAGACCGATTACATATCCAGAACATCCTAGGTTAATATCAAAAGCCAGGCAAGTGTTGGCAAAGCCTAATCGTTCTTGCATAATGATAGCAGTAGCAGGGATAGGGTAGTCAGGGCTTTGAGTAACCATGATTATAGCGTCAATGCTTTGTTTTTCCCAATTGAGCGCATCTAGTAGTTTTTCTGTTGCAAAAACACCAAGATCTGAGGCGCAAGTGCCTTTTTTGGCAAATCGCCTTCTTTGAACACCTACGGTTTGGATGAAATTCTTTTTTTCTGTTTCTGAAAAAAGGGTGTAGTCGCTAACTTCATTGATGTTTTCAGGAACGCATGTCGCAATACCTCTTATGGCAACATTTTCGATTTCCATCTTTGCCATTATTATTGCGTTTTTGATTGAACAATATTATATAAATCCTGTATGGTTTCAGCAGGTTTTATGTCTTCTGCTGTTATTATTACATCATATTCAATGTTCAGTAAAGAAAATAATATCAGGGCGTTTACAGAACTCCAGTCAAAATCTTCTCTGAAATTGGTGTTTGAGTTCAGCGATCCTTCTGGGATATCCTCAAACTCATTTTCAATTTTACTGATGAAATGTTCAATGCTGTCTTTCATGTTGGAGACTTTATACAAATATACTAAAAATCAGTTATGGAGTTTACAAAAATTGGTCTTCTATAGTATTTGTATAAATATATGGTCTTGATAAAGGAATTCGGCAGTTTTCGCTTAAAGACTTAATTTTATATGTTGCAAAATCGACAAGTCTTAATTGTTTGAGATTTTTACGTTGGTTATCAGTTAATTTGCCTTCGCAAAATAAGTGCAAATCTCCATCAGAATTTCTACATAGCATTACGTTCATATTCAGTGTTTTCATTAGAAATTCTTCATGTTTAATGGTGTTGAGAAATTGCCCGTTTTGCATTTTAAAAATGGTTCTTAAATTGCCTTGGATAAACACAAAACCGTCTTCATCAATATAACCTATGTCACCGGTTGGTAAAAAGGAGTCTTTATTTAGAATTATTTCCAAATTGCCGTTTTGAATACAGTATTGAGACAGACTTGTGCCTTTGAGAAATAATTCATTGTTTTCTCCAATCTTAAATGAAGCATTTTTTAATAGTTTGCCGGCACTTCCTTTTTTATATGCATTAAAACTACTCACACTTATGGCTCCAGCAGTTTGTGTTAACCCATATCCGTTGAAAATAGTAATGCCATTGGTGCTGTATGTGTTTTCAAGACTGTCGTCCAATGGGGCACCTCCGCAAATTATGTATTTTAGTTTTTCTCCAAAAAAACTTTTGAAATCACTCTTGTCTGCAGATTCGTACATGCAGGAATGTCGGTTATTGTATTTTTTTACTAAGTTATCGGGAACCCTAAATGGATATTTCAGCAGGGATGGAACAATACTGCAGGCTTCAATTTCGGCATCTTTTATAATTGCGGAGGGAAATGCCGTTGCAGTAGCATATTTTATAGTCCAACCCGATAGCATGTGAGCAATTTGCGATGATCTTTCATATACTTTTGCAATGGGTAAAAGCGACAAGTATGAATACCCTGGTGTGATTTGTAAAATTTCAGCTGCTTCAAAAGCAATGGTAATTAATTGACTATGACTGATTACATACGGACATAATTGACTCTCTCTATTGAAGCTGTAAATGATATATGCTGGGTCATCTGGAACGACTGATACTTTTTGGAGAAGAGCTGTGCCAGAATTATTTTTACTGGACATAAGGATTTCGCTGAATGAAATCTGTTTGAGCTCTGTTTGGATTTCTTTGTCTACAATAGAAAGTTTAATATTTAGTGTGCTCAATGCAGTATGCAGTTCGATATTGTTTTGAAAAAAAGGAAGATGTATGGCCCCACACATGGAGATAGCGGTATCTAGATAGTTCCAATAATGAGATGGAGTAATCAGAGTAAGAATGATGTCGCCTTTTTGAATACCTAAAGAAAATAATGTGATGGCAATTTTTTGGCTTTTACGAAGAAACTCTTCAGGGTAAATATGGGTGGTTTCATTTTTGTTTCGAAATGAAAAAACTGGAATGTCTTTGAAGTTTTCCAGTAAATATTCGGGTATATCACCTAGGTTTTCAAGTGGTTTTTTCATTTTATTGCCATTTTCTCTTTTGCTGACGGCGTTCTTGCATTACTTGATTATGCAGCTGATAATAGTAATTGTACTTTTCCTGATTTCCTGTATGAAGGAAAAAATTGGCAAGATTCATTAGTAGTGTTGGGTTGTCTGGAGCCAGTTCAGCGGCTTTTTCCCAATTGGCAATAGCATGTGCGGTGTCGCCAATCTGAATTTGAAGATTCCCGATATTAATATAGGGTGCATCAGACTTTGGGGAAGCTATTTGTAGTTTTGCTTGTGTTTCATAAAAAGCACTTGTGTCGCCCATGCTTAATTCACAAATACCTTTTTGAGTATATGCTCTTTGATACGAGCTATCGCTCATGATACATTTTTCGAAATAAAATTTTGCAGAATCTATTGTAGCAAGCTTTTGGAAAGAAAATCCAAGATTAAACCATGCTTCAGTATAGCCGGGATCAAGGCTTGTGGCTTTTTTGAAGAAAGGAATGGCTCCCTGTGGATCATTCCTGAACATGAATTTCAAAGATCCGTAACTGTTCCATGCATTTGGATATCCATCATAAATTTCTAACGCTTTACGATAATATATTTCTGCATCGTTTAAGTAATCAATATTTCGCTGATAAAGTTTTGGCTGATCGTGCGACAGAAGAACTTCTGATTGCAAGGTGTTGGCAATGAGTAAATTGGCTTTAAATGATTGATCAAGATGTTTGATATCGTTATAATAAAGACTTAGATGATCTTCCCAAACCGTATTGCGGCTAATACTTCTGGCTGCAAAAATAAATAAGATGATAAAAAAGATATATTTCGCTCGTGCAGGAAGTGTTTTTAGAGAGTCGGCTTTATTATTAAGGCTTTTGCTTAGAAATAATATCAAGTATGCTAGTGCAATTACGAATCCAAAACTTGCAGCATAAGCATAGCGCTCGGCTACAATTCCAACTGCCGGTCTAACAATGTTTGAAAACATGGAAATGGCAATTAGAAAAAAGAGAATGCTATAAGATAAGGGATGTCTTTTTTTGAGCTTTATAATGGCAAATACAACTAATGCACTCAGAACTAAAAGAGCAATTATCGAAAGTGCATCGGGGAACTTACTAAGAGGAAGCATATCGTAGCCATAATAAAACCTTAAAGGGTAGGGGAGAATTAATAGCCTGATATAAAATAGTATAGCTATAAGCCCGGTGCCAAGTCTGAAAAGAATTCCTCTGTGCTCGTATAATGGATTTTCGAAAAACCAAACATCTCGGTGCCCGTCGGGAAGAAATGTTTTTGGGTAGTACCTCATAAACCACGCAGCTGCAAGCAAAACAACCAGCATTATGATTGAGAATTTTAAGTTCTCTTTTTTGTGGAAATAAAGGGATAGTGGTATAAGCGCTGCAAAAACCAATGCACTGGATTTACTTAAATAGGCTAGAAAATATAGGACGATAGCAGGAACAAAAAGGATGAATTTCTTTTTTTCCAAGGCAATCATCATTAAAATTAAAGTGGACATGCTGAAAAAGAAACTCATAAGTTCATCTCTGTTTTTCAAACTAGCAACTACTTCTGTGTGAATGGGATGTGCAGCAAAAATTAGGACTGCCAAAAGAGGCAGCCATGGGTATTCGGCAGCAAATAATTTATGAAGTACGTTGAAGAGTATAAGTAAGGTAAGTAAAAAGAGCAATAGATTTACTGCATGACTATAATGTGGATTGTCTTTCCAAATCATATAATCAAGCATAAAACTTAATTTCACCAATGGACGGTATTCATATCGCGATTTTTCAGTATCGGAATAATAACTTTTGAAAATATTTTGAACTGCGTCTGATTTATTTAAATTTTGCTCGTTTTTGAAAATGACAAAGTCATCATCCATTGAGAACTTATTGTTTAACGTGTTTCCATAAACAATAATTCCGAACAATAGGATAATCAGATACGATGTTTTTCTGCTTATTTTCATGATAAAAAATTACGGCTAATATACATATTTATTTTGGCCGATTAGAGAATTTCCAAAGTCTGGCATAATTTTTCGTATATTTGACTACAAATTAAAACTTAAGCGAATGAAAAAACTAATTCTATTTTTGGGAATCATAACAGTAGTTACAGCCTTTTCTGTTCAAGCGCAGAGTTTCAAGTATACTGTTAAATCAAGTGCCGACTGTACTAACCGTACGGTAAATTTTACAGTTCCTACGGGTAACGTTGCAAAACTGATGCAGATGGATATCATTGCATCATGGACAACCTGCAATGTTTCTCAGCCGGCTCCTACTGAAAATTGGGCGAGGGTTAAAAAGGCAAGCACAGGAAGCTCAACATCTCGTGGTGCCGGTAAAGTTTTTTACAAGAAAACAGTGAATTCTGCGGGTCATATTACAGAAAGCACTCCTATTCAGGGAGTTAAGCTTGTTCCTGGAGATTATGTCCTTGAGGTTTCTCAAGCCGCTGGACTTGAGGCTACCCTCACGATATTTTTATCAGCGAATTAAAAGTTCATAATTGTATTTGAAGTCGCATTTTTGCGGCTTTTTTTATGCTTATAATTTGCTTAAAGCATCGTGAAACTTTTCCCATTCTTGTAATAAGTCATTTAGTTTTTCGCTTGTTTCGGCATATTGTATAGAAATATCGTCGAAATTTTCATTTGTTGAAATCATGTCTGCGTTGCTAAGTTTCTGTTCCAGTATTACAAGTTCACTTTCAAGTGTAGCTATTCTTTCTTCACACTTATGAATGTCTTTTTCAAGTTTGCGAATTTGCCGATCTCTTTCTTTCTTCTCCAGATATTTTTGCTTGTTCTCACTTTGAGATTTTTCGCCGCCAATACTGTTTTGCTGTTTTTCTTCTTCAATAATTCTATTCTCATTGAATTCAAGAAGTTCTTCAATATTGAAATGATGCTGAATGATTTTCTTTTGCCGGAATTCAAAAATTCGCATACTCAAGCCGGAAAGGAAATGTCGGTCGTGAGAAACAATAATTAATGTGCCATTAAAATGTAGAAGGGCTTGTTTTAATACATCTTTGGCAGCCATGTCGAGATGATTGGTTGGCTCGTCAAGTATTAGAAAGTTTACCGGCTGCAATAACATACGAGCCAATGCAAGTCTTGTTTTTTCTCCACCTGACAAAACACTGACTTTTTTGTCAATGTCTTCACCGCTAAACAGAAAATTACCCAGTATTCCCCTTAAGCGTGGGCGTATTTCTGCATCGGCAACATCTTCTAGGGTTTCATATACCGTTAATTTTTGATCCAGATTTTCTATCTGGTTTTGAGCAAAATATCCAATTTGTACGTTATGGCCAGTTTTTATGGTTCCGTCGAAATCAATTTTGCCCATTATCATTTTTACCAGCGTACTTTTTCCTTCTCCGTTTTTTCCTACAAAAGCAATACGCTCGTTTTTTGCAATGATAAAATCTGTATTTCCAAAAACAAGATGTGAACCATAGGTTTTTGATGCATTTTGAGCTTCCAGCACAATTTTCCCACTTTCCGATGCAGGTCTGAATCTGAAATTAATAGAACTGGTGTCGGTATCTTCAATTTCTATACGATCCATTTTCTCAAGCATCTTGATTCTCGATTGAACCATTTTTGCCTTAGAGGCTTTATAACGAAAACGCTCAATTAATGCTTCGTTTGCCTGTATCTCTTTCTCCTGATTTTTTTTCTCAGCCAGCATTTGTTCCAGCCTTTCTTTGCGCAATGTAAGGTATGTAGAATAGGATGCCGGATAATCGTATATTTTCCCGAATTCAATTTCTATGGTTCGGGTGCTGATATGGTCGAGTAGAATGCGATCGTGAGAAACCAATACAATGGCGCCGGGATAATCTTTAAGATAAGATTCCAACCATTGAATGCTGTCTATGTCGAGGTGGTTTGTTGGCTCATCGAGCAGAAGTAAATCGGGTTTGCTTAGCAATAATTTTGCTAGTTCAACTCGCATTTGCCAACCGCCACTAAATTCACTGAGGGGGCGATCGAAATCTTCGCGACTGAAGCCTAGACCTTTTAATACTTTTTCAACAGAGGCTTCATTGTAGATGTTTTCGAGTAAGGAAATTCGCTCATTAATGAAGTGAAGTTTTTCAGCCAATTCCAAATATGAATCTGATTCAAAATCTTCTCGTGTAGCTATTTCTATGCCTGTTGCTTCGGCTTTTTTTCTCCATTCATTTAGTTCTGCAAATGCTTTTAATGCTTCATTGAATACAGTGTCTTTACCTTGGAAGCTTCTTTCTTGTACAAGGTAGCCAACGCTTTTCTCTTTTGGAAAGACCAAAGTTCCTTTATACGATTTTTCCAGCCCCGACATAATCTTGAGTAAGGTGGACTTGCCGGCACCATTTCGCCCAGCCAACCCAACACGGTCTCTCTCGTTGATGAGCAGACTGATATGGTCGAACAATATTTTGCCCGGAAATTCGAGAAATATTTTCTGCAGGGAAAACATGGGGCAAAGTTACACAAACTGAAATAAAAAAAGCAGGCTTTTATAAGCCTGCTTAAAGAAATAATAAGGGTATTCTAATTATTCAACAACAATTTTTGTTGAAGAAATTCCGCTTTCAGTTTCAATTAGAATGTGATAAATTCCTGGATTCATGTTTTCAGTTTCAATCTGAGCACTTGTTCCTGGAGTTTCAATGGTGTTAATAGCATTTCCCATTTGATCATAAACAATAAGTTTGGAAATTTTTTCTCCAGATTCAATGTTGATGATAGAGTTTGAAGGATTTGGATAAATGCGGGTTTCGTTTACAGTTTCTTCGATATCTGAAATAACACTTCCATATACTATAAAAGAAAGTCCTAGTCCTTGAGCGGATCCACCATCAGTCAATGCTCCGTAGGTGGCGCCAATTCTTTGGTATGCATCTCCAGTACCTTCTTGCCCGGTAATAGTGACAGGAATACACCATGGTCCACTAGCTTCAGTGCCAGTAGCCTGAACGTCTACCCAATATGTGCTAGCAGGAAGAGTACATGCTGTAGTGGCAGCTGTGACCGCCATGATTGGACGAGTAGTTCCCCAAGCTCCTAAGGATCCACGGTAAACATCTGTCCAATATGTGTCAGAAAGAATATTGGTGGTAGTGTCTCCCCATACAACGGTGCCGCCAGAGGCAGGATCGCCGTCCCAAATTTGAATGTAAATTCCATCAAAGGTACTGGTTGTCGTACTACCTGTCTGATAAGAAAATATTACGATTGAGTCAATTTGCCATGAACCACTTGCAATAGTGAAATCGTCAGCAATTGAATACCCTTGTCCGTTCTTAAAACCTGCACCTAATGTAGTATTGGTTCCTTGAAGAACACTTGAGTCTGGGCCAGATGCATTGATTCCGGTGATGAAGCCACCATTGTCATACAACATCGCTTTTGCGTTGTTCTGAACAGTTTGATTGCCAGGCTTAAGAGGTTGTGGTGTACAACCGTTGCAATCATCTGATGCTTGAGCAAAACCAGCTGCTACAAACGCAAGAATAGAAATAAATGTAAAAATTGTTTTCATGTTTTTTTTATTTTGATGATGCAAAATTAAATAAAAAATCATTACGTTGGTAGAAAAAAATCATAAAATGGTGGAAAAAAATGAAGATTATTATGATAAAGCACTTATTACTGCGGATAAAACCCTTTATATTTATTTAATATATAA
>JAFGWG010000248.1 GCA_016937255.1 Bacteroidales bacterium | reverse complement strand
TGATGAAAAGAGTGCGGTATGCTGTCTTGAGTCTGTTGAAGAATTCATTCATAGTAGGTGGCAAAATGCAGCCGCTGCTCAAACCTTCAAAGTTTGCCAGACCTTATGAATAAAAAATCCGATTTCTAATTGATGAGATATGGGATTTCATCATAAATCTAAAATCATAATTCATAACTCACAAATCCTTCGTATTTTTACATCAAATTAGCGCTATGAAGAAAAAGATATTGGTAACAGGCGGAGCAGGATTTTTAGGATCGCATCTTTGCGAAAGACTCTTAAACGAAGGCAATGAAGTGCTTTGTCTCGACAATTATTTTACCGGAGGAAAGCAAAACATTGAGCATCTGATATCAAATCCATATTTCGAATTAATTCGTCATGATGTAACCATGCCGTTTTTTGTGGAAGTAGATGAAATATACAATATGGCTTGTCCTGCATCACCTATTCATTACCAATACAATCCGATTAAGACCATCAAAACATCTGTAATGGGTGCCATCAATATGTTGGGATTGGCGAAGCGCATCAAGGCAAAAATACTGCAAGCAAGCACCAGCGAAGTGTATGGAGACCCGGAAGTACATCCTCAAACCGAAGAATATTGGGGAAGTGTAAATCCCATTGGGCCACGTTCTTGTTACGATGAAGGCAAGCGCTGTGCAGAATCATTGTTTATCAATTATCACAATCAAAACGATGTTCGCATAAAAATTGCACGAATATTTAACACCTATGGTCCGCGTATGCATCCTGCCGACGGCCGCGTTGTGAGCAATTTTATAGTACAAGCATTACAAGGAAATGACATAACTGTTTATGGAGATGGAAGTCAAACCCGTAGTTTTTGCTACGCAGATGATTTGGTTGACGGGCTAATTCGCCTCATGAATACAGACGATTCAGTTAATGGCCCAATAAATATTGGAAATCCAAATGAATTTACCATACTCGAGCTTGCTCAAAAAGTAATAGAGCTAACAGCATCGAAGTCGAAGATTATTTATGAGCCGCTACCTACTGATGATCCGCTACAAAGACAACCCAATATTGATAAAGCAAGAAAAATATTGGGATGGGAGCCCAAAATTAAATTAGATGAAGGATTGGTTAAAACAATAGAATATTTCAAAAAGGTATTATAATGAGTAAAATATGGGTTATTGGAGGAAGCGGGCAACTGGGTAATGAATTTCAAGTCATTGCAAAGTCGGATAAAACGAACGAATTTCATTTCTCTGATTTACCAGAATTCAATTTATTGAACGAAAAGGATATCAGCAAAGCACTAAACGACATACAACCCGACACAGTCATCAATGCAGCTGCTTATACCGCTGTTGATCAGGCAGAAGCGGAGCCAGAAAAAGCTTACGCAATCAATGCAACTGCAGTAGGAAAGCTGGCAGAACTTTGTGCAAAAAAGAAAATTTTTCTCATTCATATCAGCACCGATTTTGTATTCGATGGAAAAAGGTCTAAGCCCTATCATGAAGACTGTTCAGCTTGTCCAAATGGTACATACGCAGCCAGTAAACATAAAGGCGAAATAGAAGTATTGCTCAACACAAAACATGCAGCAATTGTAAGAACATCATGGCTTTATGGCAATTTTGGTCATAATTTTATGAAAACCATACAAGAAAAGGGTAGTAATGGAAACGAACTCAAAGTAGTTGTTGATCAATGCGGTACACCAACATGGTCTTATGATTTAGCAGAAGTTTGTCTAAAACTTACGGCGAAACGTCAAGAAATTAAGGGTGTTGAACTTTTTCATTATTCCAATGAAGGTGTAGCCACTTGGTACGATTTTGCATGGGAAATTCTTTCTCTCACAGGCGAGAAGCCCAATATTTTACCCGTTAGTAGCAATGAATTTCCCCGCCCTGCTCCGCGTCCTGCATACAGTGTTATGGACAAAACAAAAATCAAGAACTTTTTGGGCATTCGTATTCCCCATTGGAAAGAAAGTCTAAATAACTGCATCACAAAGCAAAAAAAGAAAAAATGAGTTTCACCAAAGCAATAGAAAAGCGAATTCATGAATGGCTAGAAGGCAGCTATGACGAAGACACAAAAACTGAAATAAAAAGTCTAATCGAGACCAATCCCGATGAAGCTGCAGATGCTTTTTATACAGATCTCAGTTTTGGAACTGGTGGGTTACGTGGCATAATGGGTCCTGGACCAAACCGCATGAATAAATACACTGTGGGAATGGCCACACAAGGATTGGCAAATTATATTTTGGCGCAACCAAACAATGAGTACAGTGTTGCCATTGCTTATGATTGCAGAAACAATAGCCCGTATTTTGCACAAATTGCTGCCGATGTTTTATCAGGAAATGGAATCAAAGTTTATCTTTTTGATGAATTGCGACCTACTCCCGAACTTTCTTTTGCTGTTCGTCACTTTGGCTGTTCTGCTGGAATTGTAATTACCGCCTCTCACAATCCCAAAGAATACAATGGATACAAAGTATATTGGAACGATGGTGCACAACTGATTCCTCCTCACGACAAAAATGTAATTGCAAATGTTCGCAGCATTGATAGTCCTGATAAAGTAAAATTTGAAGCCAATACCGAACTTATAAAAATAATCGGAGACAAAACTGACCAATTATATCTCAACGCTTTAATGCAGGTTCGTCTTTCAGAAGAAGAAATTGTAAAGCAAAAAGACATCGGCATTGTTTATACGCCACTACATGGAACTGGTGTTAAATTGCTACCGGCAGCCCTTAAGAAATTTGGATTCACAAACATAATTCATGTTCCCGAGCAAGATGAAACCAATGGCAACTTTCCAACTGTAAAATCACCAAATCCTGAAGAGCATGCTGCGCTAGAAATGGCATTAGATAAAGCCAAAAAAACGAATGCAGCCATTTTATTAGCAACTGATCCAGATGCAGATCGAATTGCACTTGGTGTTCGACTCAAAGATGGCTCATATAAACTATTAAACGGCAATCAAACAGCTTGTATTCTTGCACATTATTCACTTCAGCAAAGACAAGACAGAAATAATCTGCCAAAAAACGGTTTTATGGTTAAAACCATTGTTACTACTGACTTGTTTAGCGATATAGCTTCATCATATAAGGTGCCTTGCTATGAAGTTTTAACAGGTTTCAAGTATATTGCTGAGGTCATTCGCAAAAAAGAAGGTAAAGAACTTTATTTGGGTGGTGGAGAAGAAAGTTATGGCTATTTGGGCGCAGATTTTATTCGCGATAAAGATGCTTTAATGAGTGCTTGCCAGATTGCAGAAATTACTGCTTGGGCAGCCAATAGAAATATGGATTTGCATGAATATCTTCAAGACATTTATCGTCAATATGGTTATTATGCCGAAAGCTTGATCAGTATTACCAAAAAAGGCATATCAGGAAAAGAAGAAATTCAGAATATGATGGCCTCATTCAGAGAAAATCCACCAAAAGAAATTGCTGGAAAGAAACTAATGGAAATTTGCGATTATGAATTATCAGAAAGAAGATTTTTTGATAGTAGAGAACGTAAAAAAATTGATTTACCTGAATCCAATGTATTGCAATTCATTTTAGAAGATAAAAGCAAGATTACGGTAAGACCATCAGGAACAGAGCCAAAAATTAAGTTCTACTTTTCAGTTCACTTTGATAAGTATCTGGAAAACACCGAGAAAGACGCTGAAATTGCATTAAGAATTCTAGAAACATATTTTCGTATTGAAAAATAAGGATATTTTTACTTTTCAATACAGCTAAAATTAATTAAATTAGCACCCTGAAAAAATCTATTTCGATCCAATGCGCACTTTACTATTCACAATCTTTATATTTATTTTGCTTTCAGGCAGTGTTGATGCACAGAGAACCGACTTTGTTCCTGAAGGTAGTTTAAAGGCAGCCAGAGGATATTTTCAGTATCAAAATTTCAAAGATGCAATGGCCGAGTATCTTAAACTCAGTGAAACAGATTCCACCAATATGGAATACCATCACAATATCGGACTTTGCTATCTTTACACCAATATTGATAAAACATTAGCTATTCCTTATTTGGAATGGGTGGTTGAACAAGAGAAGTTTGACCCCAATGCATGGTATGATTTGGGACGTGCATATCAATATGCCTATCGATTTGACGATGCCCGAAGAGCATTCAAAAAATTCATTAGTTCTGGTGAGAAGGACATGAATCCCATTTCTGCAAAAAGGCAGCTTGAAATTTGTGACAATGCTGAAAAGATAATAGCCAGCCCATTAAATGTAACCTTTACAAATTTGGGAGAGGACATCAATTCTCCATACCCCGACTACAATCCATTTATTTTGCAAGATGAAAGCTATTTGGTTTACGTAAGCAAAAGAAATTCAAATCTGGGTGGTTGGATAGACTATGATGGGTTTAATACTGCCGACATTTATCATACAACCAAAACCGGTCGCAGCTGGAAAAAAAGCCGTGGAATTTCAAATACCATCAACACATACTTGGTAGAAGAAATTGTGGGTATGACTCCCGATGGGGAAATTATGTTTGTATACATGGATAATGAATATGCCATGGCTGATGTTTTCTATAGTGAAAAACGCGGTCGTTCATATAAAAGACCTGAAGCTTTGGGAACCTATGTAAATGCCAAATCATTTGAAGGAGCTGCAACCATTTCTCAAAACAAGAAAATTCTATTCTTCTCCAGCAATCGTGAAGGTGGCAAAGGTGGCATGGACTTGTATATGGCCTATCAGTTACCAACTGGAGAATGGGGTGACCCTACAAACCTTGGCGACTTAATTAATACAGAATACGACGAGGATTTCCCCTATTTTGCTCCTGATGGTGAGAGTTTTTATTTTGCTTCTACTGGGCATAATAGCATGGGTGGATATGATATTTTCAAATGCAAGTGGAATAAAAAAACCAAAACTTTTGATAAGCCAATTAATGTGGGCTATCCTATCAATACAGTTGAAGACAATACCACCATTTCTTTCTCTGAGTCAATGCGCCATGCATACATGGCTGCTTTGAAACCCGGTGGTTATGGCGAACTAGATATTTATCGTGTTACATTCAACGATGTTGAACCAAAAAAATGTTTCTTATCCGGTATAATTCTTACTCCCGATTCCATCTCGTTATTTGACAATTACAACAAACTCTGTGGGCAAAAGGTGAATCTGCAAAATGAATTTGACACATTAATTAGTCAAATGAACATGGAGGATAAAATTGATACTATTTCAATAGAGATGATGCACCCCGGAATATTTGAAGAGTTGCAGTTTCTGACAGAAAAAACCAAAGAACTTCCTCAGATTACTATAAAAGTTACCAATACTGAAAGTAAAGAAATTCAGGGCATTTATCGTCCCAATAAGAATACCGGCAAATACATCATCATTGTTGAGCCGGGATCATACGAAGTATTATTCTCCTGCCCGGGATATCAGAGCACAACAAAAGAATATTTTTTCATAGATGATGAAAGCAATAGCGTATATAACAACGAGCACATCATCTTAATCCCCGAAAATTAATGAGACCAAATCTTAAGAAACCACTGGCGGTATTCGACATTGAGTCAACTGGCGTCATTGTGGGTAAAGATCGTATTATTGAACTTTTCATTTTGCGTATTGACCCCGACCAAAGCGAACACGAATTCCATGCATTACTTAATCCCGGCATTCCGATACCGCCTGAAACTACTGAAATTCATGGCATTAAAGACGAGGATGTTGCCGATAAACCTTTCTTTAAAGATATTACAGGAAAGCTGCAACAATTTCTCGAGAATTGCGATTTGGCAGGATATAATTCCAATAAATTCGACGTTCCACTATTGGTAGAAGAGTTTTTTCGTGCAGGAGTAGATTTCGATTATTCCAAAAGAAAATTTGTCGACATCATGGGTATTTTTCACAAAATGGAACCCCGAAATTTACGAGCAGCTTATCAGTTTTATTGCGATAAAGACATTATCAATGCTCATACTGCTGAAGCCGATACAAGAGCAACCTGGGAAATCTTTCAGGCACAGTTGAGCAGATATGAAAATCGTGAAGTAATCGATGATAAAGGAGAAAAAAGCGTTCCTATTGTAAATGATATTGATGCGTTGAGTGTTTTTTCAAAAACCAATAGAAATGCCGATTTGGTTGGACATATTGCTTACAATAAAGACGGAATTGAAATTTTTAATTTCGGCAAATATAAGGGAACACCTGTTCAGGATGTCTTTACTAAAGAACCTTCATATTACGATTGGATGATGAAATCGCAATTCCCGGAAAGCACAAAAAGGCTCATTAGTCAAATCAAATTGCGTAATTTCAATCAAGGCAATGTAAAACTCTCATGAGAACAGCATGAAAATCATTTGTATAGGAAGAAATTATCTCGACCATATTCGAGAAATGAACAATGAAGTTCCGGAATATCCGGTTTTCTTTATGAAAGGTGAAAATGCGCTTTATTATAAAGATTTACCTTTTTTTCTACCCGATTTCAGTACAAATATTCATTACGAACTGGAACTCGTTATTCGCATTTGCAAAGTAGGTAAAAACATTGAAGAAAAATTTGCCGATTCCTATTTTGATGCAATTACCGTTGGACTCGATCTCACAGCCCGTGACATACAAAAAGAATGTATGCAGAAAGGTGAGCCTTGGGAAAAAGCCAAAAGTTTTGATTTTAGTGCTCCATTGGGCAAATTCATTCCCATTAACGCATCAGGCTATCCTGAATCTATTCAATTTAGCTTAGAAAAGAACGGAGAAATTGTACAGAGCGGGGATAGTAAAAATATGGTTTTCGGTTTTAAAAAGATTATTGCCCACGTATCAAAATACAATACCCTGAAAACCGGCGATCTCATTTACACCGGAACGCCTGCAGGGGTTGGTCCGATTAATCGTGGAGATAAGCTCCTTGCAAAAATCGGAGATCAGGAATTATTGAGTCTGGATGTGAAGTAGATGAAAGCACATTTTTTCATAATTATCATTTCATTTTTGGTTTTCGGATGCGGAAATTCAAAAAAAGATACTCCATTAATTTCATCAGATACACTGTTTCCTATTGATCATTCTGATACAATGTATGAAGGAGTTTATCAGCATGACACCATAACAGAAGATGGGTGGAAAATTGAATACTTAGTTAAAAATGACAGTACAAAGTACTCTGATATATACATTCGTTGGTCAAAAGATAATTCAGCAGGAGTTTACAAAGGAACATCGTTGCTGTTAATGAGAAGGTATTTTATTCCTTCATACGAAGGGGAAACTGAGTCATATTTATACTTTTGGCATGGTTGTGCAACCGGATGTGCTGCCGTTCTTGCTTTATCAAAGGAAGATGAACCGAAAGCCCGCGATTTTGACATGGTTCATGGATATGATATTTCTTTGGATCAAGTTCTATATCAGGATGATGATATGCCAAGTGATTATACTGATATTTGTACACTAACATTAGTTGACTTAAAAAGAAATATTACTAAAACAATCAGTGATACCTCTCTATGCCTGCATTTTTATTTACAATTTGAAATTGACACGGTTGAATTCTCAGAAGAAAAAGTTACAATAAAAACTATTGATCACAGAGATAATACTATACACACAAGCACATTAGACCTAACTGAATAATCAAACAAATTTCTCATCAAACTCCACTCCATGCTCTTTAAGAAGAGCTTTTAGTTCATCTTTGAGTGATATTTTTGCATGATGTTTTTCCTGATTTTTTACATATTCGATAAGATTATCCTTTGCCTCTGAATGATAGGTAAATGCGCTGTAGCCATCCTGCCAGCCGGCGAATTTTGGAAAGAGGTTCTTTTCTTTAATCAGTTTATGCGAGGCCATTTTTATATCTTTCACAAGATCTGCCAGTGAAACAGAAGGGTGCAAATGTGTTACAATATGTATATGATTCTCTACCCCGCCTATTCTATACAGATGACATTTCTTGTTTTGCAGTATTCCTGTGATATATTGATATAATTCCTCTCGATCGCGCTTTATAAGTGTTTTCTCATTGTATTTCGTATGAAAGATAATCTGATAGATGATTTGCGTATATGTTCCCATGACATTATTTTCACATTCAAGCCCTTCAGGCTTGTAATTCATTTTATTTCTACGCCGCAGGCAAGCCAGCGGCTATTTACATTGAACCCTTTCAGGGTTCTTATGTTTCAAAAATATGAAATAATTGTCACTTCAAAATCCTTTGTGAAATAAATAGATTTTTAGTAATTTCACCCTATGAGAACTGCAACCTTAATTATACTCGTTATCTCATTTCTGAATACCAATGCTCAGGAAAATCTGGTCAGAAATGGCGGTTTTGAAGAATACTTATATTGCCCTCCTATATACAACCATGATTCATTCCCATGCTTGAACTGGGACATTGTATCACATTGTACCCCTGATTATTATAACTTTTGTAGTAAGGTAGCAGAATATAATCCTCCTATGACCATAAATGGATACAGTAATCCAAAATCAGGTAGTTCATTTATTGGACTGATGCTTCTTGAGACAACTATGGGGTCAATGGAACATCTTCAATGTCAACTCACACATCCTCTTGATTCAGGAAAAAAATATGAAATTTCTTTCTGGCTTAAACTTGCATATCAATTAAGCGATTATTCATCAAAAAACATAGGAATATTATTATCTAATGAAAAAAATGTTTTTGGCAAAACAAATTACTGGAACGTAGTATATTATCATTCACTTGACAGTAATCATAAAGCACAAATCAATATTACTGATAGACAAATTAATGATACTAATTGGGTAAAAATATCAGGAATATACTTAGCCAAAGGAGGCGAAAAGTATTTAACTCTTGGTTCATTTTATTTCAAAAATGAAAAACTGGAAGATTTGGTAAAGAAATATTCAAAATACCCTACTCGAAAAAAGCAAAAGATGATTTATAGAATTATAGCAGTTGAAATGCTATGCAAGAATAAACAAATGCTTAAAAAGAATAAAAAGAATCCTGTTAAAGCTGGATTGAAACAAGTTTATTATTTTTTTGATGATGTTAGTGTAATAGAGATAGAATAAGTTACGATAAGAAGCCCTAAGGGCTTCAATGTATATCACCCGGGACGCAGTCCCGGGAAGAAAACCAATAGAAAAACAACCCTGAAGGGGTTGAATGTAAAATCCTGCTTATGATTTCTTCGAATTCATTCTAAAAAAGGCTGTGAAGCCAATGGCAGCCAATGGTAGCGGATACCACCAAAAAGCAAGCAATTCATCAAGATGAGAAGGATCACTCGTTCCAAGATAGTACATACCTATAGTGGCTATAAGAGCAAGAATTCCGATAATCAACATAAACCATTTCATGTGATAATAATTTGAATTAGAACACAAATATAAACAATTAAACGATTATATACAAAATAATTAAATACATCTACGGTTTTATATATATCCAATTTTCACCCTTTCGGGCTCTAAAGCCATTATTTGCTGAATACGTCAAAATCTCATCATACTCAAAAGGCACAACAACCTCGCCTTTGATATTCAATACTCCTGATAAACCATTTTTATAAGCAATAACCCATTGTTTTTCGTACCAGCTGTGAGCAATAATTAAATCGTATTCAAAATCGGTTATTTTCTTTCCTTTTATATCGATCAGCCCCCATTTTTCATCTTTCTGAACAGCTGTAACTGGCACTTCAAAGCTATAGGCACGATTGTATATAGCTGGAACAATAATTTTTCCACCCACTTTAACAAAACCATATTTTCCATCTTCTACAAAAAAAGCTAAATCGTTATGAATTTCCAATTCCAATTGCTCAAACTTACATGGAATAACTTCCTTGCCTTCCAGATCAATAAACCCATAAAGACTGTCTCTCATCACGCGTGAGTATTCATTGGAATCGTAAGTATAGCGTAGTTTTCCGAACCCATGAAACTCCTCATATATTGCAGGAATGATGATATTCTGTGCACTATCCATCATGCCCATTTTCCCATTCAACTTAAAAATAAGATTTCCAGAGAGATCAAATTGCAACTGCTCGTATATTACCGGAATAATAATATTACAGTGTGTATCTATTGCGCCTTTTAATCCATCTTTTTCAATAATAGCTAACTGCATTTCTCGGTAAAACGAGCCAATTTTATCGTATTCAGGTGGCAAGAGCATGGTTCCCGTACTTCTACAAATCCCAACTTTTTTATCTTTTTGAACTCTATAAAAAGGCTCATTGGTCATTCCATAAACATAATCATAAAGAATCGGGATATAAAGCAGCCCATCTGTGCCAAGCAGTCCATATTTCTGGTCGCGCTGCACAACAGGAAACACCTTAAATCGATATGTTGGCTTATTCGCACAGGTATCTTGTCTTAGTCCTTTTTGATCAATGCAAAAGACCTCCCCATTTTGCTGAACCCTGGCAAACCCTTCTTTATTAAAATCTTCGGCATCATCGTAAACACACGGCAAAACCACTTCTGCCATATCATTGATATAGCCCCATTTTCCGTCCTTCACCACCCTGAACAAAGGAATGGATTGATTGCCGAAATACAAACAGATATCGTACTGAGGTTCAACAATTTCATTATAATTATCATCTATAAATCCGGATTTTCCATTGAGTTTAACCTCGCAGATCTTTCCTTCTTCCAACCTTTGTGGATTGATAATCTGGTCATAAGCTTTTAATTCGCTCACCTTGTCTTTTTTGATGTTATAATGTTTGCTTACCCGTCCGTCTTTCATAAACGAAATCAGGTCGGAAGTTTCCCATTTAAACGAATCGTATTTTATTTTGACTATCTCTTTCTGGTCATAATCAATCAGGCCGTATTTACCATCTTTTTGAACGAGCATGCAATTCCCCACCGGAATCATATTTTCGTAAATCATAGGAATATGTATATTTCCTAAAGAATCGATCAGTCCGCATTTATAGGGATATGTTCCGTTGAAGCCCATTTGATATTGAGACTCAACCGAATCTATTGACTGCAAGTCAAAAACTTTGTAGAATTCCATAAAATTATTATGCTGAGAATAGCTGTATACCCATACGCCATCGGATACTTTTGACTTACCCAGATGCGATGGAAAAAATAACATTGTCGGGTTTTGCCCTTTTTGATCTATTGGAATATTCTTAAACGAATTATCAAGCTCATCAATGGATTTTAGCGTATTGAATGCCTTGACAATTTGCCCTGTACTATCTCTGAAAATATACTCATTGGGCGGTGGAGCCGGTTCAAACATGGAATGAGGCATTGCCCTTGGCTGACTTTGTTCCAGAAAAAAATTTTTTCGATCATAATAGCCCAGATGATCGACTTCAATCATTTGAACTCCATTATAAAAAGGGTAATAATTGGTATCTATCTGAGAAGGAAATTCTAAATCAAATAATCCACCTCTTACTTGTGCACTCAAGTTTATAACACTGAATATCAGCACAATAAATAAAATAAGTATTTTCATTTTCATAATTTCAGGAAAGTCTGAATTCAGCAAAAACCGCACCATAAAAAATATAGCAAGGGTAGAAATACTTAGTATTGGGCCTAAGTTCAATTAGTAAATGCAACAAATAGCATTTTTTTCTCTCTTTCCGT
>JAFGWG010000247.1 GCA_016937255.1 Bacteroidales bacterium | reverse complement strand
CATTTATCGTTCGTTTTTGCAAATATAATAAAATTTATGGAACGATAATTTATTTTAATTAATTATTATTTTTAACACCCCACCTTGGAGGTTTGTGCGTGGGCATGCACGCAACTACTGCATATTTATTAATTTTGCACCAATGAAAAAACTTTATATAGAAACATACGGTTGTCAGATGAACTTTGCAGATAGTGAAGTAGTGGCTTCTGTGTTGGTTTCACAATCTTATTTACCGGTTTCTCATGCTGATGAAGCCGATTTAATTCTAATTAATACCTGCAGCATTCGCGATAATGCTGAAAAAAGAGTGCTGGCGCGTACTCGTGAGCTTCAAAGCTTGAAAAAGCAGAATAAAAATTTGAAAATCGGCATCATTGGATGTATGGCCGAGCGTATGCAGCAGGAATTATTTAAAAAACTCGAAGGCGTTGATTTGCTTGCAGGGCCCGATTCTTATCGTAATTTACCACAACTTTTGGCTCAGCTCGATGCTGAAGAGCGGGTTTCGGATATTTTACTTTCTACAAGTGAAACCTATGAAGATATTGATCCATTGCGCTTTCAAAGTAATTATATTTCTGCTTTTGTTTCCATTATGCGTGGCTGTAACAATTTCTGTACGTATTGTGTGGTTCCTTATACGCGTGGACGTGAACGCAGCAGACCTTTGGAGAGTATTTTGAAAGAAACCCTTGATTTACAAAAAGCCGGATATAAAGAAATTACCTTTTTAGGTCAAAACGTAAACTCCTATAATTACACTGATGAAAAAGGAAAACAATGGCGTTTTCCTGATCTTTTGGCTCATATTGCAGAGCAAATTCCCGAAATGCGAGTTCGATATGCAACTAGTCACCCAAAAGATATTTCTGAAGAGTTGATAGATGTGATGGCAAAATACTCCAATATTTGCAATAGCTTGCATTTGCCCATTCAGTCGGGGAGTACAGTCGTGCTTGAAAAAATGAATCGCAAATACACTCGAGAGGATTATCTGAAAAAAGTGGAAATGATTAAGCGAAAGATTCCTGATATGGCCATTTCAACGGATATTATTGCCGGATTTTGCGGGGAGACTGAAGAAGACCACCAGATGACACTTTCGGCTATGAAGGAAGTGGATTATTATTACGCCTTTATGTTTAAGTATAGTGAGCGCCCCGGAACCCTTGCTGAAAAAAGCTTTGATGACGATATTGAAGATGATATAAAAGGTCGTAGATTGCAAGAAATCATAGAATTACAGCAAAGTTTGTCTTTAGAGCATAATAAGCGTGATCTTGGAAAAACTTTTGAAGTACTAGTGGAAGGCTTTTCAAAGAAATCGGAGCTTCAGCTTTTTGGCCGCACGCCTCAAAATAAGGTGGTGGTTTTTGATCGTGGAGAAGCTAAACCCTCGGAGTTTGTAAAAGTGATTATCGAAGATTGTACAGCTGCTACTTTGATGGGGCGGTTGGTATAGGAATGTTCCGGGCCTCTCTGCGTCCGGAACCGAGCTTTATCCCTTTTTAGAAATTTAATCTATCACATTAAACAATCTTGTTTTTCCTTTTTCGCTTAATGCCCCCCATTTCATTAAAGATCTGTATGGGTAGTTTTTGGCTTCGTCTGGCTTGGTCTAGCTTCGTTTGGCTGACGCACTTAGGCCAGGCTGCGCCTGACGCAGGGAGGTCAGCCTTTTCGGGCCTCTCTGCATCCACCGAAGGTGGCCTGAGTGCGTCCGGAAGCCGCAGGCTTACTTTTCCTCCAAAGAAAACCTATTCAGCTCAAACATGAAATTATCTTCATCACCGAAGAGTTGTTCGAAGAGCTCAAAAGTAATTATTCGGCTTTGTGATATTCCCATTATTTCATGTATTGAAGACCATTTGTAATCTATAGCTCTTTTACAAATTTTATGCTTTACAGGATTATTATTGATGTAAAGAAAGACTTCTTTCAAATAGTTATTGTTTTCAATAAGTTTTCGCTTGTATTTCTTTTGAAAAACAGAGCCGGTCTCATTGTATTTCTTGTTGAAATACATCGTGTATATACTGAAAAGATGACGGAATTGGTTTATGGGGTTTGGTTTAATCCGAGATGCACTCATACCCGGCGTTGCCGGATGCAGAGAAATCTCGGAAGTGCTCCATTTCTTTTTCAGATCTTCTGAAGTAGCATGCTCGGGATTCAAATATCCGATTTCATCAAAGTCTTTAACCTGAATAAGAAAATGAAAATGGTTTTTCATCAGAACCCACGAGTGTGTATCTGCAATGCTTCCAATTAGAAGCTGATACAAGTCCAGAAAGTACACGAAATCTTCATCGTCGAGAAAAACATCTTCTTTTTTGTTTCCGCGATTATAAATGTGATAAATTTTGCCATGAAGTATTGAAGCAGGCATTGTTTTTTTAGTAAAGTTAAAAAAGAATTCTAATTGTGGCTTTGCTGTCTGATGCAATTGAGCTCTTTTAGTAGTTTTTGTGGCTTCGTTTGGCTGACGCACTCAGGCCAGGCTGCGCCTGACGCAGGGAGGTCAGCCTTTTCGGGCCTTGCGTTCGGAAAATACCTGAACATTTGCACTTTAACGTCTTATTCAATATCAAAGGTTAATATCTTATTTTGCATTTGTCTTGACATCTTCTTATTAAATGCTTTTCTTTGTTATTCACTAAAATATTAAATATGCCTGCTAAGAAAAAAGCTGAAGAGAAGAAAATATTTGTTTTAGATACTTCGGTAATCCTCTACAATCACAGCGCTATTTTTAGTTTTGATAATAATGATATCGCTCTTCCAATTTCTGTTTTAGAGGAATTGGATAATTTTAAAAAGGGAAACGACACCAAGAATTTTGAGGCTCGTGAGTTTATCAGAACACTTGACAAGATGTCTATGAATCAGCCTATTACAGAATGGATTCCACTGAAGGCACGAAGTAAGGCTCGTTTCACCGTGGTTATGGATGAAACCAGTAAAACCGATGCCACTAGAATTTTTCACAACGATAAAGCAGATCACAGGATTTTAAATGCGGCATTGCGCCTTTCTGAACAGTATCCTGGGCGAAAAGTGATTCTGGTTTCAAAGGATATCAATCTCAGGCTTAAGGCAAAATCGTTGAATTTGCTTGCCGAGGATTTTGAAACCGGAAAAGTAAAGAATTTAGATGAACTCTATACTGGCAAAACTCTGATGGATGGCGTTAATCATGACCTTATCGATCGCATTTATCAGGATGGTTTTTGTTTGCCTGGTGATTTAGGAATTCAAAAGCCTGTGCCGAATCATTATTATATTCTTCGTAATAATTCTTTGTCAGTGCTGGCATACTATAATCCGATCAGCGGGCAGATTGAAAAGCTGGAGAAAAGACCGTTATACCGCATAATGCCGAGAAATGCTGAACAGGTTTTTGCCATGCATGCGATTATGAATCCTGAAGTTCGTTTAGTAACTTTACAAGGTGTAGCCGGAACCGGTAAAACTTTGCTTGCGTTGGCTGGTGCTCTCGAACAGAAAAAACAGTTTAAGCAGATATATCTTGCACGACCTATTGTACCATTGAGTAATAAAGATATTGGGTTTTTGCCAGGTGATATTAAGAGTAAGTTGAATCCGTATATGGAGCCTTTGTATGATAACCTGAAATTTATCAAGCATCAGTTTGGTGAGCGTGAAAAAGAATTTTCACAAATTGATGAATTGCTGGAAAAGGAAAAACTGGTTATTACTCCATTGGCTTATATTAGAGGTCGGAGTTTGAGTGATATTTGCTTTATTGTGGATGAAGCGCAGAACTTGACACCACATGAAGTGAAGACCATTATTACTCGTGCAGGCGAGAATACCAAAATTATATTTAATGGTGATATTCATCAGATCGACACTCCGTATTTGGATGCTCAAAGTAATGGATTATCGTATTTGATCGATCGCATTAAGCATCATCCAATTTATGCTCATGTGAAGCTCGAAAAAGGTGAAAGAAGCGAGCTGGCTAATTTGGCGAATGAGTTATTGTAGTATTATCCTGTTTTACTGAGTTGGAGCAATTTGTTCGTGTTAAGAATATGAAGCATATTGCTTTTTTCGGCAATGATTTTATTGGCCTCTAAATCCTTGATTACTCTTACTGCACTCATGGTGCTCATCCCTGCAAATTCTGCAAGTTCTTTTCTACTCAAAAGCATTGGGAATTCATTGCTTTTAAACACATTTTGAGCCAAATGCAGTAAAGCGTCTGCCATTCTACCACTCAATTGTTTTTGCGACGAAGTTAAAATCCTTTGAAAATAATAATGTGTGCAGTGATTAATTTCATGAATGATTGATTTTGCAAAAGCTCCATTTGATGAAATTAATTCTTCAATAACTCTGATATCAATAGCGCAAATACTACTGTCGCCAATGGCTGCAACACTGTATTGTAGAGGGGCTTGTGAAAAGAGATTTGGAAGTCCGATAAGTTGCCCACCACTGAATAAATTAAGAATCAGGTCGCTGTCGTTTTGCAACTCCATATACACTTTTACAAGACCTTTTTGGAGAAACAATAGGTGGTGAACAAAGGCGCCTTGCTTGGCAATGTTTTCGCCTTTACGATATTGTAATTCAACCCTATGAGCAGAAATTAATTCAAGTTCTGCAGGATTCAGTGCTTCAAAACACTTAGATTTAAGTGTACAATTTGCACAATTATGAGTTGAATTTTCCATTGCTTTCAAAGTACAAAGTTAGTGAAATTTGTCATTAAATTTTGTTAGAATGATAAATAATAGGGAAGGGTAGATTCAACTACCAAATGCAACAAGTTTATAGAAAACATCTTTAGGAGTATCAAAAAGTAAGTTTTTCCTTGGTCTTCTGTTT
>JAFGWG010000246.1 GCA_016937255.1 Bacteroidales bacterium | reverse complement strand
TAAAAAAGAGACGCAATGCCATGAATATGGGATGAAGAAAAAAAATGTAATTATCTTGATTTTTAACACCCCACCTTGGAGGTTTGCACCTGCGTATGCACGCGAAGGAAGCCACTTTAATTTCAGCAAAAAATGAAAATGATTCGGCATTAAGCAATATGCATAAATATCCGCAATAGGGTTAATGAATTCTTGCCATTTGAATAGGAAGTACTCATAGTTTTCTTTCTCCAGAAACAGTTTTTCACCACCAATTGCACGGTTGTACACATGATAATAATTGCCTGATTCAAAAAGATCATTCATAAGAAAAAACTATTTTAATCTCTCCTCCAAATCCCTCACACTTAGAACGACTTCTTCATTGGTTGCAGGAATTTTCAAATTTGGTTCCAGTTTGTGATTTGCCAATGAAGCAATCGCATATTTTATAGCCATCCAAGCAGAAATAGCAAGTGGGAAAGGCGGTTCGCCCACAGCTTTAGATCTTCTGATCGTATTATCATTGGGTGCTTTTTCCAATAGTTTCACTTCTATATCAACAGGAATATCACCAATACCAGGAATCTTATATGTATCTGGCGATGCGTTTAATATTCTTCCTTTTTCATTCCACTTAATATCTTCACTGGTAACCCAACCAAAGCCTTGCACAAAGCCTCCCAAAACCTGACCAATATCTATTTGTTCATTGATGGTTTCACCGGCATCTTCAATAATGCGCGCTCTTTGAAGTTTAACTTTGCCATCGTAGGTATCAACTTCCACTTCACAAACTGCCATGCCGTACGCATAATAATGAAAAGGTTTGCCAACACCTTTAGCACGATCGAACCAAATATCGGGTGTTCGATAATAGCCTGCAGCACTTAAATGTGTTTGCTGGAAATAGGCTTTTGATGCCAGGTCAGAGAAGCAAATACTGTGTTTCTTATTGGATTGATCAAAGACCAAATCGTTCTCAATTCTTATATTCTCTGCAGCAATTTCGCACTTAAATTCTTCTCCAAGAATCTGAGCCGCAACAGGCATTAACCGTTCTTTCAATTGATCAACTGCATCTTTAATAGCCATTCCGTTCAGGTCACTTCCCGAAGAAGCTGCCGTAGCCGAGGTATTTGGAACTTTTGAAGTATTGGTTGGCGTTAATTTTATTCTATCTATACTCACACCAAGTTCTGCTGCAGCCACTTGTATCATTTTGGTATTCAATCCTTGACCCATTTCAATACCACCATGATTTACCTGAATGGAACCATCAGAATAAATATGAATCAAAGCACCAGCCTGATTCAGAAATGATGTGGTAAATGAAATACCAAATTTTACCGGCACAAGCGAAATGCCTTTTTTTATGAATTTTGAATGGGCATTAAAATCATCAATTTCCTTTTTACGATTCAAATAATCACTGCATTGTAGAATTTCTTCTTCAATCTTAAGTAAGTGATTTTGAGTAATTTCTGCACCATAAGGGGCAATATTTCGCTCTTTTGTATCGTAATAATTAATACGTCGAATTTCATTGGCATCTTTGCCCAAATATCTGGCAATAGCATCAATAGCATTTTCAATAACTGCCATACCCTGAGGCTGACCAAATCCTCGAAAAGCTACATTTGAAGGTAGGTTGGTTTTCCATGAATGACCATTGATTCTGATATTTGGAATGTAATAAGCATTTTCGGCATGCAACATTCCACGCTCAAGAATAGCCATAGTTAAATCTGTTGCCATACCACCATCTGTATGCATATCAACATGATAGGCTTCAATGCGTCCGGTATCATCAAAAGCAATTTTCCAATCCGATTGAAAAGGATGACGTTTACCGGTAATCGCCTGATCCATATCTCTGGTTAAACGCATTCTAACAGGACGTCCTGATTTTCTAGCCAACACTGCCGCCCAAGCAGCTACATGATTTCCGGAAGTTTCTTTTCCTCCAAAAGCACCACCCAAACGACGAGTTTCCACCGTAATCTCATGTCTGGGAATTCCCAAAACTTCAGATACAATAGCTTGAGTTTCACTGGGGTGTTGTGTGCTGCTATACACCATCATCTCAAGTTCTTCGCCCGGAACAGCAATACATGATTGTGTTTCTAAATACCAATGTTCCTGTGCGCCGCTTTTAAACTGACCTTTCAATATATGTTTACTTTTGGCTAAAGTCTCATCCACTTTACCACGCTCAATTACACGCAAAGGCTGCAAACGAGAATCGGCAGCAATTGCCTGATCAATAGTAAGGATTGGTTCTTTCTCAATGGCATCTAGTTTAATCAACTTGGTGGCCAAATATGCTTGTTCATACGTATCTGCCGCAACAACTGCATAAGTATGTCCAACGCAGAGTAATTCTTTATCAGCCAGGCAAACTTCATCATGAAAAACAGGTCCCATTTGATTTTCACCGGGAATATCTTTAGCAGTGATAATACAATGAACTCCTGGAGCTTTCAATGCTTCGCTGATATCAATATTTTTTATATCTGCAAATGCATAAGGACTCACTGCAGGACATGCTTGCAATTCTTTGTGAAATTGCGGCATATCATCGATATAAATACTTATTCCCTGCACATGTTTAATGGCTGAATCATGAATGGGATCGTGGCTAATATGGTGTTTGCGATTGGTCTGCATCTCAATTCAATTTACTTTCTTCGTAAAACTTTTTCAGAATATTACCGGCAGCGATATTGCGGAATTCATCACCACTTCTTGCATCAGAAAGAGGCGTAAAGGTTTTTTCCAAAATAGCAGCTGCTTCTGAGATATTCTCTTCATTCCATTCTTTACCTTTAAGGAATTGCTCTGCTTCTGTTGCATGAATCGTCATTGCAGCCATTCCTCCGTAAACCATACTGATAAAATCAATCTTACAATCTGATAATTTCAGTCGAAATGCCGTACTCAAAGTGGAAATATCCATATCGGTACGTTTACTGATTTTATACATTTTAACTATTTCTCCTTCAGTAGGTAATGGCAGTATGATGCTGTGGATAATTTCATCTGCCTGCAATACTGTTTTGCGATAATCAACAACGTAATCAATAGCTTTGATGGTTCTTTGCCCAGTCTTTCCTTCTAAAACAAGGCTACCGTTCATAGCCATAATTAAAGGGAGCAAATCGCCAATAGGAGATGCAGATCCCAAACTTCCACCCATTGTGGCTACATTTCTAATCTGGCGGGAAGCGAAGACAGTTAGAATATCGTATAAAGCTGGAAAAACGGTTTCAGCTTTGAAGCGTATACTTTCCAAATCGAGACCCGCACCAATATGAAATTCATTGCCTTTTTGCTCAATAAATTTTAACTGCTCAACTCCACTAAGATCGAGTAGGACAGGAAGCTTCTGAAAATGCTTGCTTTGTTTTAAAGCCACATCTGTACTGCCGTTAATGATCTCTGCATCAGGATTTTCCCCACGTAAAACAATGGCTTCATCAATCAGTTTCGGACGAATATATTTCTGCTCGCCTACACGAATATTGAGCGTATTGGTTTTAATATCTTTGAGTGCTTTCAGTATCAGAGCTTCATTTTCACTGTAAAAATCTGGTATATTCTCTTTCAAAGCAGCTTTAGTAGCTTTTCTGATACTATCGTAACCCGTGCAACGACAAAGATTTCCGGCCAGAGCGTTGTTTATCTTATCGTCGGTATAATGATCTTTAGTGTGATATAATGCAAAAATGCTCATCACAAAACCCGGAGTACAAAATCCACATTGGGTAGCATGATCTTCAACAATGGCTTTTTGCACAGGATGTAATTCGTTTAAATTATGGGTTTCGGGAACCAGCCCTGCAGAACTAATGACCAATTTTCCATCCAAAACAGGGAGAAAAAGGATGCAGGAATTTACCGCTTTATAGTGAAGTTTTCCATCAGACCCAACTTTAGCAATTACAACAGTACAAGCCCCGCAATCACCTTCTGCACAACCTTCTTTCACTTCCTTGTGACCATGGTTTCTTGCCCAATTGAGCAGGGTAGTAGTGGGGGATAGACCTTCCTTTTCAAAGTCGATATGAATAGGAAAACCATTATATAAAAAGTCAATGCTAGATTTCATTTTATTTATTTTCAGTGTTTTTAACGTCGATCAATTTAGCCAAAATAGACACGGCAATATCTTCAGGCGTTTCACAATTAATAGGCACGCCAATAGGCATATCGATTTTTGCAATTTGATCGGGCGAAAATTTGTATTCTTCTTCAAAAGCCTTTGCGGCAATGGCTATTTTGCGTTTAGATCCAATCATACCTATATACTTATAGTCTTTGGGTAAACACATGGCAATAACTTCAGTATCAAACGCATGTTTATAGGTACATGAAACAATATATGCATTTTTATGAAAATCAATTTTTTCAAGAGCTTCTCCAAATGGTGCACAAAGTGTTTCTGCCGGTAATCCTGTCCAAGATTCGAAAATACCTTCACGATTATCTACGGCCAGAATTCTGAAACCACTCATAGAAGCCATTTTGGCAAGGGCTTTTCCCACATGTCCGGCTCCAAAAATAATAAGTTGCGGAGCAGGCATCAGAGGTTCAAGGTAAATATGCATTCGTCCGCCACAATGCATTTCCAAATCATTGGCAAGGTTATATGATTTATGCAATGGCTGGTCAGAGCCCATTATTCCAAGTGCATCTTCAATACATTGTTTTTCAATGCTACCGCCACCTACGGTTCCACTTATCGACCCATCGGGAAATACCAGCATTTTAGAAGCCGCTTTTCTCGGCGTCGATCCTTCAGTTTGAGTAATTACACATAAAACCGCAGTTTTATTTTGCTGAATACACTCAGAAACTTCATTGTAAATATTCATGACCTCTATATTATAATGTAAAAATAGTAAAATTTGGTCTTTTCTAAATATGTATTTGCTATTCCATTGATATTTCTTACATTAGCACTAAAATCCGGAAATCATGAAAAAACTCTTCATTACTGCTTTGTTTATGGCTATAATTAGCCTGTCTTTTGCTCAGATTGACAAGAATTTTCTCAGTATTGAGGGTGGGGTAGGTTTTGGTCAGCTTTACGGAAACGATTATGTGACCAGCCATCAAACCATGCGTACTTGTCCGCAGATAGGAGTTGGTTTCTTTGCGCCAATCGGTGAGAAGCTATATTTCACAACAGGATTCGACTATACTAAAAAAGGTGCCTGGGATATTACCATTGCATATCAAGAGAATTCAACTACTATGTATAGAAGTGCATTTACCGATGATTATAAATATGTTACTTTGCCATTTATGATTGGTTATCAAACTCCCGGTAAATTTTCGCTAGGTATCTCCGGTGGATTTTATATGGGTATATTGATGCAACATCAATATGAAGTAACTACAGGTTTTTTAGGAATTGGAATTACAAAAACAGATACTGAAGATTATAATTTTTTGGATTTAGGCGCTCAAGGACAAATTGTACTCAGATTGCATGCCAATGAAAATACATTTGTCTTTTTAGGAATAACACATCAACAAGGATTATCGAATACGTATACCAAAGAACTCTATGAAGGAGGATCCTTAAAAACAACTACCACATATTTAAACTTTGGGGTTGGTTTTGCGATATAATGGACAACAATGGACAACGATGCAGAAATTTGCTAAAAAGCTTAAAATAAACACTTTTGTCCTATAATTAATATTTCTATAAGCTAAAATAAATACGGTAGATTCAACTACCAAATGCAACAAGTTTATAGAAAACATCTTTAGGAGTATCAAAAAGTAAGTTTTTCCTTGGTCTTCTGTTT
>JAFGWG010000245.1 GCA_016937255.1 Bacteroidales bacterium | reverse complement strand
TTTCAAAGATATTTCTACTCGAATTATTAACCAAAATGTTTTAATAAAAAAAGAGGCTATCCCTTTTGAGACAGCCTCTTTTTATTTTGCTGACCTAAATTAATATCGTACATTTGCACATTCAATTATTATTAAAATTAGGGGGTTTATTATATGAGGAATTTGTATCTTTCAGTGGTTCTCATGCTGGGAACTATATCTGTTTTTTCACAAAGTGTTGGCATTAGCAACACCGCAATTACACCAGATGCTTCAAGCATTTTTGAAGTTCGTTCTACGAATAAGGGTGTATTAATTCCAAGAGTATCATTAACCATTACAACATCTGCTGCTCCGGTAACTACTCCGGCAGTAAGTTTATTGGTGTATAATTCGGCAACGGTAAACGATGTTACTCCGGGTTATTATTATTGGAATGGATCTTCTTGGCAACGTTTTTTCACCGGCCCAGCGAGTCTTGATTGGACTTTGCTTGGAAATGCAGGGACAAATCCCGGAGCCAATTTTTTGGGAACAACAGATGCGCAAGATCTAGCATTTAGAACTAGCAATTCTGAAAGGATGCGTATTTTAAGTGGAGGAAATGTTGGTATTGGAACCTCTGCTCCAACTGAGCGACTTCATGTTTCAGGTAATTCTCTTGTAAGTGACAATATGTATGTTAACTCAACAGCAAGTGGAGTTGTGCATTATGGAAATACAGGTTTGTTTGGTCAGGCTGTAGGCTTTAACCCCGATGGAGCAAATAATGGCGTTTGGCTTGAAGGATCAAATTTTGAAGGCGGTGGGTTTTTTGCAAATGGAAACTGTGCCGTGATTTGGTCGCCGGGAGATAATGATATTTTGCGGGTCTATGATGAGGATTTGTTGCCTGCCGGCGATCCACGTTTTGTTATAGATGCTAGTGGTGATGTAGGTATTCAGGCTTACCCAGTTTCAGTGTCAGCAGCGCTTGAGGTTGGTGGTACAAATAGAGGAGTTTTAATTCCCCGCATAGCACTCACTGCAACTAATTCTGCTTCTCCTGTTGCTTCGCCTGCTACAAGCCTTTTGGTGTATAATACTGCAACTGCAGGAGTTGCACCAAATAATGTTATTCCCGGATACTATTATTGGGATGGAGCTCAGTGGGTGCGTTTTCAATCGGGGACGGATGAAGATTGGCATTTGACCGGAAATGCAGGCACAAACCCTGCCACTAATTTCTTGGGAACAACTGATAATCAATCATTGGTTTTTAGAACAAATAATACTGAAAGAGCACGTTTTCAAGCCGATGGCACTTTGTCAATAGGTACCACGCTTGATAATTCATCTAACGTTTATAATAGAATTGAAAATACCGATGTCAGTACGTATTATAATGAGAACAATTATCACTATGGTGCTTATACCGGAGCAACTTACACTTCTTATAATTATAATGCAAGTACTACTAATAGTACTAAATATGGATTGTACAATATTATTAATTCGACGGGCACAGGTGCACGGTACGGGATTTATAATACGGTGTCTCAGAATAATACTTCAAATAGCACAGCTTATGGGATGTATAATTATTTAAGTTCTTACGGGTCTTCTACCAATTATGGATTAAATAATACTCATTATTCGTATGGAACGGGAACGCATTATGGTCTATACAACTATTTATACCTAAGTGGTTCAACGGTTAGTTCGCCAACCTATGCTTCATACAATTCGATGCAAATAGGTAGCTCTACCAACACAACAACGATCTATGGTGAATATACCACTGTAGATTACTCTGCAGGAATGAAGTATGGAGATTATAAAATTATGAATACTAGTTCTTTTTATTCAGGTACAGTTTATGCCGATTACAGCTATATTGCTGGTTCAGGCAATGATCCTGCTTATGGGTATTACAGCGATCTTTCAATCTCCGGCACTGGAGCTCATTACGGTCATTATATCGATATTTCCGGAGGAACGGGAAGTAATTATGGTATTTATATAAACAATATTATTGGTACAACCAATGCATATTCGGTTTTTGCCAATAACGGTAATGCAATTTTTAATGAATCTGGTGGTGATTATGATTTTAGGGTTGAAACGGATACCAGGCCATATGCAATGTGGGTCGATGCCAATGAAAATTTGGTTCGGTTTGGAACCAGTAGTACCGGTAGCGATTATCAAAATGGTAGTACCATTGGAGGTACTGTTGTAGATTATGTAATAGATTGCGCAAACGGAAGTTTTGAAGGTACTGCTGTTGGAGTAGGTTCTATGGAGTATTTGCTTGATGCAAGTGCCCATACGTTGATTAATAATGATTTTTGTCCTACAACCAATGGCCTTGAAGATCTTGGTTGGGGAACAACTGCAGAATACTGGGATGATGTATATGCCACGAGCTATGTTACGGTGTCTGATGCAAGAGCAAAAGAAGACATTGCTGATCTTGAATATGGTCTTGAAGAAATTCTGCAGTTACGCCCTGTTTCATATAAACTGAAAAATGATCCAATGCATGATACTGAGCTGGGACTTATTGCTCAGGAGTTATTGCCGGTTATTTCAGAAGCTGTTAAAACACACGATTATAAAATTCTAAGCGAAGAAACAAAAGAACGTGTGCTTTTTGAGATGGATATGATGGGTGTTACGTATATGGAATTAATTCCCGTTTTAATAAAAGCATTACAGGAAGAAGATGCCAAAGTGGAGGCCATGGAGATAAAAATTGAAGAGCAACA
The DNA here is from genome assembly GCA_016937255.1 of Bacteroidales bacterium. Lineage (GTDB taxonomy): Bacteria > Bacteroidota > Bacteroidia > Bacteroidales > DTU049 > BM518. The sequence goes on along the minus strand of JAFGWG010000245.1, from coordinate 9,680 downwards.
GCAAAGTATTAATGAGTTGCAAAAGGAAAACCAAGATCTTGAACAGAGATTGCTTAAGCTTGAGCAAATGATGGAAGCTGGCGAATAATTTTCTGAAAATAATATTGTCAAATCACCTTATAATTTTATTGTAAGGTGATTTTTTATTAAGCTCAAAAAACCCCTGTTTCGATGTAATAAACTACTTATTTAACAGAAATATTTGAGATCTGGGATTAAACGTTAAAGAATTCTCTACGTCTAATGAAAGTGTCATTTATTAATTAATTAAATTGAGTTATGAGGGTTTTTATTGTTTTAGTATTCTCAGTAATTATTATATTATTGAGCAATTCAGCGTTTTCTCAAAGTGTTGGGATAAGTAATGCGGCCATCACCCCGGATGCGTCAAGTATTTTTGAAGTGCGTGCAACGAATAAGGGGGTTCTTATTACGCGCGTGGCTCTTACAAGTGCAGTTGATGTAGCTACTATTGCTGCTCCGGCAACCAGCCTTTTGGTATATAATACCGCAACAGCTGGTGTGGCTCCAAATGATGTGAGTCCCGGTTATTATTACTGGAATGGTGTTCAATGGGTGAAGTTTTTTACCGGAACCGAAAGTGAAGACTGGCATTTGATTGGTAATGCGGGTACTAATCCTGCAACAAATTTTTTGGGTACAACCGATGCACAACCCCTTGTGTTACGAACAAGCAACACTGAATGGGCAAGGGTACAAACTGATGGAACAGTATGCGTTGGTGGTACAGCTGATAATGATTCACGATTGCGTGTCTATGTTCCTTCATCAAATTCTACTGATGAGTATTCTGCTTATTTTCAGAATTATTCAACTACGTCTAATTATAAATATGGGCTTTATAATTATGTAAGTGGCGATGGAACAAGTGGTAGATATGGCATTAGTAATTATGTTTATCAAAACCCTGCTTCAACTTCAAATGCATATGGCATTTACAGTTCATTATCCTCATATGGTACCGGCGTCAATTACGGTAATTATATCTATCATAGTACTTCGGGTACAGGAACACACTATGGATCTCTTAATTATTTGTATTTATCGGGTGCTTCCGCAAGTTCAAATACCTATGCTTCATACAATAATATGCAAGTTGGTACTTCAACTAATCCATCAATAGTGTATGGCGAATATACCTATATGGATTATAGTGTAGGTACAAAATATGGAGAATATAAGCAGTTTTACACCAGTTCAGCTTATGATGCAATAAAATACGGAGATTATAACGAATTTTCTGGCACAGGTGATGGTACATCTTATGGGGTGTATAATGATTTTCTCCTTACAGGTACGGGAACACGCTATGGTGTATATAATGAATTTCCAAGTGCAACAAACAATGGAACTATATATGGCTTATACAATGATATTCAAAACGATGGTTCATCTTCTAAGTATGGTGTAAGAACTTATATTGGAGGGGGAGAGGGAAGCTTATATGGAACATCTAATAGTATATACCCCGCCACAACAAATGTTAGTACAATATATGGAACCTACACATACATTAATAATGCAGGTTCAGGGACTCATTACGGAACATATCTGAGTGTTGCTGGAGATGCTAATGATTATGCTGTTTATTCATATGCAGGAAACAATGTCTTTAATGAAAGTGGTGGTGACTATGATTTTAGAGTAGAAAGCGATGCTCAGGATGATATGTTTTTTGTAGATGCCAGTTCCAATAGAATTGGTATAAATACTACAGCGCCGGCTGGCCAGATACATTTTATTTCAACAGGAGAGAATATCTGGATTACTCAATGGGATAATTCGACTGCGGTTGGCGCATTAACAAGATTTCAGCATTCAAATACTACAAATGGAAACAGGGTGCTCATGGGAACAACAAACTATGACGCTTCTCTTAATGCAGCATCGGGTGTTATAGGTCTCAGTCTGAATAGTACAACGACAGGCTCTGGAGGTATAGGAGTGTATGGCTCTGCCAATAATGAAAGTGGGAATGCTGTAGAAGGCTATTTATTCTATTCAGGCGGGTATAGTGGTTGGGCAGGATACTTTAATGCTGATGTATATAGTGGTGGATTATATCTTGGATCAGACAGACGATTAAAACGCGATATAAAACCCATTAAAAATGCACTTGATATTGTAATGCAGATTGAGCCAGTTGAATATTATTACGATACTGAAAAATACCCTTATATGGGATTCGATGAAAATCGTCTTTCTTATGGTTTTGTGGCTCAGGACCTGGAAGTTGTAGTTCCTACAATGGTTAAAGAAAAAAATCTGAATTTACACACTGAAGGGATGACTACAACTGATTTTCAGCAGAAAAGAGAAGTAGAACAATTTAAAGTTGTAAACTATACACTTATGATTCCTATTTTAACTCAGGCCGTAAAAGAACAGCAAGAGGAAATAGAAAGTTTAGAACAACGAATAGAAGCTCTTGAGGCAATAATAAATGCATCTGAATAGTAGATCAAAGTTTTTCTAATATTATTGGCGGGATTCATACAACTTCCCGCCATTTTTTTTGTCATATCTTTATGTACTAAAATTTAACACTATGAGAAATATTGCTTCTTTTCTTTTTCTTTCATTTTTTCTTTCAATGTATCTCTATGCTCAAAAAGCAGTTGCCGTATTTGAAACATTTGATTCAGGAGTCATTCCTGCTTCTTGGAATGTGGACGATTCATTGAGCGATAATAATACTTGGGAGGTGGTAAGTGCATATCAAACCAATTCCCTCGATGGTACTCCGTTTGCTTTTGTGAATAGTGATGCTGCCGGGGCTGTTGCAATGAGTGAAAAGCTTGTCTCTCCTGCTTATGACCTTTCTTCTAATACTTTAGTTATTCTCGAATTTGATCAATATTTCAACTATTTTGGTGGTGGCGATAATGAAGTGGGCGATGTAGATGTTTGGGATGGCTCACAATGGGTAAACGTTTATTCTGTTGATGCCGATTCTGGTAACTGGAGTAGCCCTGATCATCAAATAATTGATGCTACGGCATATAAAAATGCTGCTTTTAAAGTGCGTTTTTGGTACCATGGTGCAAGTGGAGATTATTATTGGGCTATAGATAATGTGAAGATTTGGGATCCCCAAGCCAACGATGTTGGAGTTAGTGTATTGGTAAGTCCTATTAGCGATTTTGAAATGGGTGCTTCTGAAACTGTAAGTGTTACGGTTACCAATTTTGGAACTACAGCTCAAACTTCTATTCCTGTATCATTTCAGATAGATGGAGGTACGATTGTAAGTGAAACACTAGATAATTTGTATTCTGGATTTACCAGTCTTGCTCCCGGCTCTTCATTTACATATACTTTTACCGGAACTGCAGATTTATCAATTTATGGAACTTATAATGTGAAGTGTTGGACGGGTTTGGGAACGGATACCGACCATGCCAATGATACATTAATTAAATCGGTGGTTAACACACAAACGTACGTACAATTGGAAGTAGATTCCATGTTAAATGGTGTTTTGGGTGTCGAGACAGATGGTAATTTCTTTTATGTGTCCATCTACAATACTCCGGGCCTTTTTGCTAAATATACGCTTGCTGGTGTTTTGGTAGATACTTTTTCTGTGCCTGGTCTTTCTGTGGGAATTCGTGATTTAGCCTACGATCCTGTAAGTGGTCATTTTTATGGCGGAGCTTCAACACCATTTATGTATGAATTGCATTTTGACACCATATCGCCATCACTTATTAGTACTGTAGGAACTCCTTCTGGTGTTATGGTTCGCTCTATTGCATTCGATGATCAACGCAATGAGTTTTGGGTAGGAAACCTCAATGGAGATATTTATCTGATTGATAAAAGTGGTGCATTAAGTACAGCTACTGGAATTATAAACTCTATATTGAATACAGGTCTTACCGGGCTCGACAATCGCTATGGTCTTGCATACGACAATTGGTCATGCCCTGGCGAATATCTTTGGGTATTTTGTCAACCTGGTACTCCATCCGATGTATATCTCGCACAAGTAGATTTATACACTGGCTTGCCAACGGGTAGAAACTTCGATCTTACAACTCAGTTTGCACTAAGTGGTTCATCTCCAGGTGCAGGAGGTCTCTTCACTCATGAAAATATTATTAGTGGGACCATATCAATCGGGGGCATCATTCAAAATGCAAGCAATGATCCTAATTTTCCAGGAGTATTATTTCTTTTGGATCTCGAAACAATGCACCCCGATCCACCTCTAAACATGACAAGTTTGTTCCCTGCAAATGCGTCTGTGGATGTTCACTTGAATCATAATGCCATTGTGAAATTTGATCAGGATATTACCGGACTTAGCTTAAGTAGTATTTCAATTACCGATGGAGTTACACCTGTGGCTAATATCAATGCAATAGTGACAAACGATAGTCTTATTATTTCTCATGCAGATTTTGCAGGAAATACTCAATATACTGTAACCATCCCTCAAGGAACAGTGGGTTGGGAGTGCTCGGTAAACGAAGAAATTACATGGTCGTTTACTACTGGTACAGTTTCAGTTGATGAATATGATTTTACTCTTCCGTATATTTATCCTAATCCGGCAGAATCTAATGTAAACATTAATGATGCAAGCGGGCAGCAAATGATTATCCGCGATATTACAGGAAAAGAAGTAATGCGCAGAATTATTCTATCTAATAAAGAGATGATTGATGTGAGTATGCTGAAACAGGGAATATACATCATTGAATTCAGATCTGAAGGCTCAGTGTATAGTCTGAAGTTTGTCAGAAACTAATTATTGAAGAAAAGATAGCGATATAGAAAACCCCACTAAGCCAATGTGGGGGTTTTTCTTTTTAATAAGTATCAAAAAAAATACTCCTCCCAAAGGAATAAACGAATTATTGTCTTAAGGAATTTCCTTGGACAATAGTGATTTTTCAAATAAAAGTATAATTTTTTTCAGAAAACTCAGAAAAATCTATTATGTTTGTTCGAGTGAATCTAAAAAGCAATTTTATGAGTTATACACCCATTTCAGAACAGATTATTAGTGCGGCAAAGAATAGTTTAGGTATTCGTGACCTTGGCACTGCCACAATTCGGGAAATAAAAAAAATAGTTGACTTGATTGAAACAGAGAGTGCAATAAATTTTGTTCGAATGGAGATGGGAATACCCGGTTTGCCAGCGGCACCAATTGCTATAGAATCAGAAATTCAGGCTCTAAGAGATGGTGTAGCAGCCATTTATCCGGATATTATGGGTGTGAAGGATTTAAAAACCGAAATTTCGAGGTTTGCAAAGAATTTTCTCGATATCGATATCAGCCCCGAAGGTTGTGTGCCCACAGTTGGTTCTATGCAGGGTGGTTATGCTTCATTTATGACGCTTGGTCGTATTCATGAGGGAAAAGACACCGTTCTGTTTTTAGATCCCGGCTTTCCCGTGCATAAGCAACAAATTAAAGTAATGGGGGGTAAATTTGAGCAATTTGATGTGTATGATTATCGTGGCGAGAAACTCAGTGCAAAACTTGAGTCTATTTTATCAAAAGGTAATATTCATAGCATCTTATATAGCAATCCCAATAACCCAACATGGATTTGTTTCACCGAGACTGAATTAAAAATTATTGCGGAAGCAGCGGCTAAATATGATGTGGTGGTGGTGGAAGACTTAGCCTATATCGCTATGGATTTTCGTAAAGAGTATTCAAAACCAGGAGAGCCTCCTTATCAGCCAAGTATTGCTAAATATTACGATAATTATATCTTGCTTATAAGTAGTTCAAAATCATTTAGTTATGCTGGTCAACGCGTTGGGATGATGCTCATTTCTGATGCTTTGTATAATGCAGAGTTTCCTGCATTATTACGATATTACAAATTGCCAAAGTTTGGTTATTCAATGATTTTTGGTTCTCTATATGCATTGAGTAGCGGTACATCTCATTCTGCTCAATATGGCTTATTGGGCGTTTTAAAAGCCGTAAATAACGGAGAGTATAATTTTGTTGAGGTAGTTAAAGAGTATGGAAAGAAGGCTGAAATAATGAAAAAACTTTTTCTGGATAATGGTTTTAATATTGTTTACGACAAAGATGAAGATATGAATTTGGCCGATGGCTTTTATTTTACTATAGCCTATCCTGGCATGAGTGGGGGAGAATTATTGGAAGCTTTTATGGCCTATGGCATTAGTGCTATTGCTCTTGCTACAACAGGTAGCGAGCGAACAGAAGGTATTAGAGCTTGTGTTTCTTTGGTGAAGCGTGAGCAGTTTCCGGCATTGGAAGAACGATTGAAAGCTTTTCATGCTCATTTTTCAGCCTAATCTATTTGCGATCAAAAAACGGGCTTTTTTCTGTCAAGCTTAAAGGTATGCCATAGGCATGTGACGCATCATTTTGAAACCATTGTAATACAATGGCCGCAAAACCCGCTGAATATAATATTCGATTGTCAGCTTTATGTAATGCTGCAGTACTGGCTGCGCTTCCAATGGCAATTCCTAAATCTGTAGCTCCTACTGAACATGGAGTAGTTTCGGGTTTTTTCACGCATCCAAATCCACAGTATTTGCAATTGGGTACATTTTTAGGTTTAGTATTGCTGCCAATTAATACAACTAACTCGGAGTTCATAATATTCTTAGCATCACGGCTAAAAAAGGGGATATTATCTCTTTTTGAGATTTCATTCATCTTATCTGCAAGCTGTTGTAATTCGTTATCTGTAACAATTAAATATTCTAGGTTTTCAATTCCTTTGCCTTTTGGTGCTGTTTTTGCCGCCGCTACCATTAGATTTGCAATGTACAAGGCTGCCTTTTGCAAACTCTCTTTACTTCTTATAATGCTCATATCTCTTCAGTTATTTCATTTTTACGTTCAACTCGATCTATTTCTCCGTTTGTGTAGTAGATTGTTTTAATAAGTTCTCCTTCTTTATTAAAATACATTTCACGACCATTTTTTAGGTTATTTTCGAATTCTATGGACACTCGTTTTTTGCTTGTGCCGTAATGAAATCCAATTTGCTCTCCGCTTCCATCTTCAAAATGAGCATACCCAACTTTTAGCCCGTTGAAATCGTAATAGGTCCATTCGCCATCATAGAAACCATCATTGTAGTGTCCATCAATTTTAACCTGCCCATTGTCGAAATATTCTTTGTATTCTCCTTGAGGAAGATCATTTTCAAAATTCATGCTAATGGCTATTTTCCCATTCTCAAAATATAAGTTTGAAGAGCCTTCTTTTAACCCATCTTTATAGTTTGTTGATTCGTTTAGGCTTCCATCTGGATTGAATTTTTCGTACAGACCGTCGAGTTTATCGTTGTTGTATGTACAACGGATATTGATATTGCCATTATTGTAATAATAAAGAGCTTCTCCATTTTTCATGTCTTTTTTGTAATGCACTTCCGATTTTATTTCACCGTTGGGAAAATATTGTTTTTCTACCTTGATACAAGCTGTTAAGGCAAGAATCAAAATTACAAATGGTAAGAGTTTTAGCATTAAATTATTTTTTACGAAAATACGAAAAGAGGGATTATAAAAAAAGGGATTCCGAAGAATCCCTTTAAAGAATATGAAAATGACTTAGTTTTTAACAACTTTTTGTGTCATTGAACCATTGTCATTGCTGATTTCAACCATGTAAACACCCATTGGGAGGTTTTCTAGGCTGATGGTCTGAATTGAAGTTCCATTTACACTGATAACTTCATTTGAAACAATGCTTCCGAGTGTGTTGTAAATTGCAACATTATACTCACCGCTTTCATTAAATGATAAATTGATATTATCTGAAGTTGGGTTTGGATATAATGAAACAACACCTTGAAGTGTATAATCTTCAACACCTGTTGTAAGCTGTCCTGTTTCATCAAGAATTACACCAGTCATGTAATAATGGTTTACCGGACCTGCATCATTAGTATTCAAATCTGAAGTTGTAATATGCAGTTGGTATGAATTTGTAAGGTCAAAAGTAACATCACTAAAATACATCCAATAATTGTTAGCATCATAAGTTGTACCTTGTGTGAGGTTTACTTTGTCATATAAAGTAGCTGTTGCTACATCATACATTTTAACATATATGTCAGGATATACATTGTCAGGACTTAAAATTGTATCAGTATCCATCCATGCATAGAAGATTTTGCTTCTGTCAGGAGTAGTACTCATTTGGAATCTTTCGTCCCATGAAAGTGCATCAGCTGTACCCGTAGAAATTAATGTTGTTGTTTCGTCAGGATCTGCTGTATACACAGTGTCAACAACAAATGCATCCCAACCGGTCGCTGTTTGATGAACGTCACAAACAATACCGTTCCATAAGCTATATACGTTGTAGTAGCCTAGTGAATCTACGTTATCACTGTAAGCACCGTTGATATAAGAAATAAAATGTACATAACCATCTTCGTCGAGAGTAATGTCTTTAACAGATCCAAAGCTTGGACGACCAACGCCTGAAAGATCACTTGCTAAATCAGAAATAACAGTAATTGCTGACCAGTCAAAAGCAGCTTGTTTTGTCCAGTTTGCACCACCATCAGTTGTTTTGTAAATTAATGGTTGAAATGTGAGGTTGTCTGTTGCATCGCCATCACGTCCAATATAAACCAGATAACCAGTTAACCCATCATCGGCCATAACAAGACCAGGGTTTGAATATCCATCTTCATTACCGCTAGAAGAATTTACAATATAATCAGGAGTATGTAAATACCTTGCCCAAATTATTGAGTCACCTGTTGCATCCCATGTACCAGCGTTTACAATGGTATTGAAATTGGTATAGTAGGTTCCATCATCTTTATTGTCATCACCAAGTACAAAGAATTTGTTACCACGAGCTTGCAGATGAATACGTGCCATGTTATTTAAGTTGCCAGTTCCACCAGCAGTGTCTTCTTCGTGGAATGTGTTTTGGAAATTACCATTTGAACCATCAAATTGCATTGAGGTAAAATAGTTACCTGTCCAGCCAGATCCAGCTGAAGTAAGAATAGGACCAGTAGTAACAGCAAAAGCACTTGCTGCGGTTGTGTTTCCTGTAGGGTTATAAATAGCTACACCAGGATAACGTCCAGGATAGGTTGTTGCACTCCATGTTTTAACAGTGGTGCTGTCCCATGTGAAACCTTGGTCTGAGCTAAATGATACATAGATGTTTCCAGAGCCCGATCCATCACTTTTGTTGGAACGGTGAACCATTGCGATTACTCCAGTTTCAGGATTGGCAGTTAAACCGGCAGATTCTGACACCAAGGCTGTGTAAATATTATAAGATGAACCGATCATTACTTTAGAAATGGCCTGTGCATCTTTGTTTGTAGGTGTAGGTTTCAGAATGTGACCCTGAGTTGACTCATTTCCGTGCATTAGTTTTGTTGTTTGCACTTTCTGATACTTGTTGCTAACTCCAGTTACTTTTTTAGGAGCTGCATTCTGTGCCATGATTCCAACTGAAATCAATAAAGCAGCACTTAATAATAGAATTTTTCTCATAGTTTGATTGGTTTTGGATTTAAAGACAAAAATACGAAAAAATCAATAAATAACAAATTTTGTCATTTATCTTTTTAAAGAGGTAGATTCAACTACCAAATGCAACAAGTTTATAGAAAACATCTTTAGGAGTATCAAAAAGTAAGTTTTTCCTTGGTCTTCTGTTT
>JAFGWG010000244.1 GCA_016937255.1 Bacteroidales bacterium | reverse complement strand
CTAAAAAAGAGACGCAATGCCATGAATATGGGATGAAGAAAAAAAATGTAATTATCTTGATTTTTAACACCCCACCTTCAAGGTTTGCATGAGAATTAACGAAAAACCTTGAAGGCTTCTACGTACCGTAAGCCCCAAAAGCCTACTGCAAAACTTTTAGCATTTCCTGCCATTCGGCGTTGTCGATTTTTCGTGAGTGGATGATTTCGCCAATACATTCATGATTAAGAAAGTATTGCAAATAATTAATTGCATTATGACCCGGATAATATACTTCCTGCCCTGCAAGCAATTTCTGCATATTTCCATTAAGAGGAATCCAGCAAAGTGCAGTATTTTCGTCTGAGAACTCACCAAAATCACCCAATTCACCTTTCACAGGCGCCACAGCAATAGGAATAGTTTCATCTCCATTAACCAGCTCAAGCACTCTGAATTCACTAATTTCAACTTTATTTTTCACCACTACAGTATCAAACTCATCATAATCATTTGGGTAAAATATAGTATCAATATTAAAGAATACCTTATCCATTTCTACTTCTCCAATTTTATCAGAAAAGAATTTATTATTATATTGATAAAACTCAAGTCCAGAATTCAGCTTTTTCAATATCAAATCAAATAAATTAATATAGCCATGTGCAGGATATCCAGGTAAAAACAAGGATATATTTTTCTGTTCTCTAAATGTTGCGGGAGTATAATCAAAACCGTTAAATGCTGCTAAATAATGATTTATTTGTACTTCTTCAAATGATAAAAAATTTAAAATATTATAAGGAACACTTCTAATTTGAATAATCGCATTGCCAATATCATCAGGTAAAGAAATTTGCAAATTGGAATCTGGAATATTTGAAATAATCAAGGAGCCCCTTTCTGATGCATTTTGCAAACTTGAATACGACATGAATTGAAGACAAGAATCCGATGGTATGGAATGTAAAACATCCCAATATGACATAGACGAATAACTGAGATGTTTAGATTTTTCGGAACTTAGCACACTCATCAATTTACCATCCTTATTCTGCAGAAGAAAAACCGGCTTCATGCCTCTGAAGCCCCATCCATCTGAATAATTTGCAATAGCAACTATTTGAATTAATCTGCGATGAAAGGCGATATCATCCTCATTATAAAAAGCCACATATTGAAATTGAAGATTGGTGATTTTTTCAATATCATATTCTCTCATATCCTCATCACCATCATTGGTATATTTCAATAAAGCTTCAGAAAGATCACTCCATTCCCAAACAGATTCATCGTCGATATTATATGATACAATATCCTCGTTTTTAATACATTGCAAAACAAATTGAAGAAAATTCAATTCCCCATTTGCACCTGAAGTACTAAGGGCTTCGTAGTCTCCATCCGGCAAATAAATCTGATATGTTTCAATGGCTGTATATGCAGGAGCCATACTTTCGGGTGAAGTAACAACCTGCGCATTCAAGCATAATCCCAATATCAAAAGAACTAGGGCTAGAACAAAATTTTTAGAGCTCATATATCTTGTTTTAGTTATTCTCCATTCTAAACAACCTGACAGGTTTTGTCTCTAATATTTCAAATAAAACCTGTCAGGTTTTATGCGTTCAGGTTTCACGAATATACAAAGATTTCTCAACTTCATCGAACAAATATTTTTTATTAAACTCGGTCATATTCAACTCATCTAAATCGATATGCCTATTTATAAAATTTTCACGACTTCCAAAAATCTTAATCATTTCGACATACTTATCTATGCTTGCAGATTGCGAAATTTCAAAAAAGGAACTATGCTTCCACTCTGATATTTTTGAGACTAGACCATGATGAATAGGATTGTAATGCACATATTGAACAACCTGTTGCAAATAGTCATTTGAATCAATTTCAATTCTTTTAAAAGGTCGATAAAATAAAGGGCCTCTTCTATTATGCGCTTTATTAAAAGCTTTTGAATACGCATTGAAAAAATTGGAAAACTTTTTCGAAATTAATTGTGAAAAATCTTCATCTTTTTCGCAATGCTTTTCAAATACAGCTTCATCTTCTGTTCGTATTACTAAATGAAAATGATTAGGAACTAGGCAATATGCGTATATACTCACAAACTCTATAAAATATTTTGAGAAGAGATAATTAAAATAGCTATAATTATCTTCATTATAAAACAACTTATCTTTTCCAACCGCGTGATTAAAAACATGGTAAATTTTTCCTGGAAATAAAGGTTGAATATATTTAGACATACGTAAAAGTATTTCCAAAACCTGACAGGTTTTGTCTCTAATATTTCAAATAAAACCTGTCAGGTTTTATGCGTTACTCTCCGAAGAAAATTTCGTAAATATCAAGATTATTTATTTCAGCATTTTCGTGAGCATCTTTAGCTGTAGAATAGTATCCTTTACGACCATCGGCAGTCATCATAAACCCAATATCATCATAAGTTGTATTTATTGGAAAACCCATATTTTCTGGTTCCGACCAAATTCCTTCATCCGATAGAGTGCTTACAAAAACATCATATCCACCCATATTCTTATGACCTTTGGAGCTAAAAAACAAGGTTAGTCCATCATCGAGAATAAATGGGTAATCTTCATCCTTTTCGGTGTTAACAGCCGAACCCAAATTATAGGGTCTTCCCCACTCCCCGTTTGGCATTTTTTCGGCTATATAAATATCTTTACCACCATAACCTCCTGGTTTATCGCTCGAAAAATACAAGACACTTCCATTAAAGGAAATATAAGGGCTCGATTCATTGTTTTTGGTATTGATATTAGGATTGAATTTTTGAGGGGTTTTAAATCTCTTGCCATTGGCTTCAGAATAATAGAGATTATAATCTTTATTATTTTTATCCTCTCTTGAAAATAAAAGATACTTACCGTTTTGGCCCATTGCGGGATTCAAATCGTCGGACTTTGAATTGACCCGATATGCCAATTTTCTGGGTCGCGACCAATTTCCTTTTTTATTGGTCACCAAATAGATATCAGATTTATAAGTATCACGCAGGTATTGCCCACCGGTAGTTCCTTTGCGCTCGGTTGCAATATAAAGACTTGCCCCATCTGGCGAAATAAATGGCTTATAATCGTTGTATTTAGAATTCACTTGCTTCATGTTTTTTACATCAACATTTGGCGATTTATTATTGTAAAATTCTTTGGCATTTGACACATTTTCAAGCCAATTATTTACCTGAATGATATAGGCTGCGTCTCTGTTTCGCTCAGTAAGATAGGTTTTAAATTCTTGAAAAGCATTTTCAGCCGATTCAAACTGATACGTGTACATATACATTTCACCCAGATACAACCACGCAAACACAGGAGCTGACTTTTCTTTATAGGAATACGAATAATACGGGTCTACTTTTTTCACAGCCTTTTCCAAATATGGAATAATAATATTGGCAGGACGGCGCAAATAATAATAACACATGGCTACATAGAAATTCACATTGGCGTGATTGCGATCTTTAACCAAAAGGCGTTTAAACCCACGCAAGGCATTCTCGATATAACCAAAGCCATACCATTCAACAGATTCTTCAAAAAGCAATTTCCATTGACGCTCTGCAGTTTTCAGAGGATCATCGCTGATCTTAACCTGATGAGCTTTTACGGATACAGAAGAAATAACCAAAACTATTAAAAAAACAACCCCAAACTTTTTCATACTATATAATTATTGCTTAAAAATACAAAAAATCCTCTTTCTGAAAAATAAAATTGACCAAATTGCTTGTTTAGTTATAAAAGATGTAAATTCACACAATAATTTGACCAACAGTATCATTATTAAAACTAAAATTGACAATACCGATATAAACCCCATTGATGAATTCGCTTTAAAACACTGGAAGCTTTATGAATAAGAAAATTATTTCCTCATTTATCGCAGTTGCTTTACTGACAACAGCAGTTTTTACCCAAACCACCCACAATGTCATTACCGACAGGGTAAAATGCACCTACCACACAGAGAATGGACGCATAAACGGAAAATATATCAGCTATTACCTAACAGGACAAATAAAAGCTGAAGGTGAATTCATTAATGGAATGCGCACCGGCACATGGTCGGTTTGGGACGAAAAAGACAACCTTATTGTACAGCGCGAATTTTCTGATCCGTTTAATTACACACAAATTATCCCAAAAGCACCAGAAGATGATCCCGTGAAACTACTCAATACTTCGCGTTATGAAATTAAATATAATGATGAAGGCTATATTGAAAACTTCTATGTTTCAAAAGAAATAGTCTTATGGGCAAAACGAATCTGGCGATTTGTGGAACCCGAAAACAATACATTACTTTTTGAAAACAATTATTTCTTCAGCTTTCTAAATAAACTCGCCATAATTGATTCTATTACGGTCTATAATCCGGAAAATGATGAATTTATGACATCGCTTCAAACCAGCGAAATTGATACATCAGGTACACTACTCGGATTTAGAATAAAGGAAGATGCATTTATTGACCGAGAAAGGCAAGTTTTAGAAACACGTATCTTAGGCATTTGCCCGGTAGTAATCAACACTTCAGGTGATACCATATATTTGTACTGGGCCTATTTCCCGGAACTCAGAAAATTCATGGCCAAAGAGAAAATATCTAATAAAAATTTGCCCGGCAATATCAAAACCCTTGATGATTTGTTTTTTTACCGCTATTTTTCGGGTCGAATTATTAAAGAAAGTAATGTATACGACCGTTTTATTTCAGAATATGCCGAAAACAAATTAAAAGAAGCGGAAAGAATTGAAATAAGCACCATTGAAGCCGAACACGATTTCTGGATGGAACTGAATGGGAAGTGTGGGGATAAACATGATTAGCTAATGAGCTGATTTGCTAATTAGCTCATTATCGAATCAGCTAATCAAAATACCACCACCTCATATCTTCTCAAACCAGCCACACAGCCCAGTCCATTTTCTACATTCGTTGGGATTATAACCGGCTCTGAAAAAGGGTTATCAGCATTTTCGTTCAATACTGCTCGGTGATAATCGTAATACATTTTATCGGTGGAATATAAATACAAACTCAAATGTATTACTTCCTGCAGCGATTCACCATAATGAAAAAAGAACCTTCCGCTAATCTCCTCTCCATCGCGTTCAATATCACTAATAAAATATTCCATATAAGGAAATTGCTCATATACAATTGTATCCATATTCCATTCGTCGTACCAGGTCACTTTCATTCCAATTCTGTAATAATCCTCAGTCCCCGCAATATCGTGAAACGAATATCTTGCATAATAATCGTAATATCCTTGCTCCCATGTAGAGGCCGTTGAATCAACCCCTTCGAAAACCAGACTTGTATTCATCACTGTGGGAATAGTACATTTTCCGCTAAGGCTTATGGAATCGGGATAATTCAACGTAACTGTATATTCAAAACCCGGCTGTAAACTTAATACGCTGGAAGAAATACTAAAGATATTAGTATTGCCTTCTCGCGTAAGTTGCTGACCATTAATATCTACTGTAATCTGCGACATCCATACATGATCATCATCAACTACTGAGAAGAGCGGATCTGTTTTACCAACTTTCACAATTATCATACTATCTTCAGGAGAGAGATAAGACTCAATTACATACTTTGCATCAACTGATGGTACATCTATCTCAGTAACCATGTCCTCGCAGGAACTTAAGAGAGCAATTACTATGGAGCTCAGCAATAAAGCAATATTTTGAAGTCTCTTCATGGTTTTAAAATTTACGAGTGTATGAAATAGATGGAATCATTGGAAATAAAGCAACTTGTTTCAAAACACATGTGCTTTGTCCGTTTTGATCTACATAATCGATATAATAGAAAAACGGGTTCTTGCGATTATAAAGGTTATAAACGCTAAACTCAAAAGTTCTACTTCCCCGCTTCAGTTCTTTATGAAACTGAAATCCGATATCCAAGCGGTGATATGGATTCATTCGAAAAGCATTCTTCGGCCCGTAATATGTTACGTAATGCGAATTATTTACTGTATAAGGACCTGAATCATCGTAATCTATACTCGCATAATATGTTTCCTGCGGAAGACTAATTGCATTTCCGCTTGAAAAAACCCAAACGGCATTTATAGACAGTTCTTTGGTAAAATTATAAATGGAAACCAAGGAAATATCGTGTCGACGATCGTATTTGGCAAAATATCGCTCACCCGAATTCACTTCATCAAATTGCAGCCAAGTCCACGACAATGTATAAGCTGCCCAGCCGGTCCATTTACCTAATTTCTTTTGCAAGAGTATCTCAGCGCCATACGATTCTGCATTTCCGTTGGTCACATTATTCTCCCACGACATTTGTTCCGCTTCAGAAGGGTCACCAATCAATAAAAAGCTTGCTCCTTCTTTATAGCCAATTACATCTTGACTCTTCTTATAGTAGCCTTCAACACTGAGGCTAAAACCCGGCATACTCAAATCGCGCGCATATCCTACTGCCGCTTGCCA
The DNA here is from genome assembly GCA_016937255.1 of Bacteroidales bacterium. Classification (GTDB taxonomy): domain Bacteria; phylum Bacteroidota; class Bacteroidia; order Bacteroidales; family DTU049; genus BM518. The sequence continues at coordinate 9,179 of JAFGWG010000244.1, read as the reverse complement.
TGAATTTTGCGGCATCACATTATCTGTTGCAGGAACCCAAAGATCGGAAGGCAAGCCTAATCCTGTATTACTCAGAAGATGCACATATTGATTCATCAATGCCCAACTGCCTTTCAGGCTAGATTTTTCATTCAAAATATATGCAAACATTAATCTGGGCTCAGGACGTAAATAATGCTGCTCATTGCAATAATAGTGACTAAGTCGAAAACCCGTATTTCCTTTCCAGCGACCAAATTTCCATTCATCTTCAACATACAATCCACTTTCCTGAGCATTTATTGCGGTAATATCGGAGGTAAACTCATTATTACCGGTATCTTCAATAACTACAGCACTGGGTTTAAATCGGTGACTGGTAGAATGCAAACCAAAACGTATTGTATGTTCAGGTTTGGGTAAAAACTGAAAATCATACTTAAAAGCAAAATCGCGAATACCGCTTTTGTATTCAAGAGAGAATGAGCCACTATCAAAATTCTCTTCTTCATAAATTTTCATTCCGTAGATGCTGAAAATTCCTGACATATTTGAGAAGAGTTTATTATTGAACACATGATTCCACCTTGCTGTTGAAGTGGCATTTTGCCAAAATAATCCCGCACTAAAAGCATCGGTTCCCGACTCGCTGAAATGAAATTTATCACGACCAAAATATCCACTCAGATACACACGATTCTTTTTATCAAATTCGTAATTCACTTTTGCATTTAGGTCATAGAAATAATACCCAAATACCCCATCCTCGGAATTAAAAAACGGGCGGGTAATAATATCGAGATAAGTTCTTCGGCCGGAAACCAAAAATGAAGATTTATTTTTTACAATTGGACCTTCCAGTGTTAGTCTCGACGAGATGAGGCCAATACCAGCCTCGCCGCCAAATTTCTCGCGATTTCCATCTTTCATATTCATTTCAACAACAGAAGACAAGCGCCCCCCATACCGAGCAGGAAATCCACCGGTCATTAGTTCTACACTTTTCAGCGCATCTCCATTAAAAATGCTAAAAAACCCAAAAAGGTGATTAGCATTATACACAGTAGCGTCATCGAGAATAATTAGGTTTTGATCCGGACCTCCTCCACGCACATAAAAACCACTTGACCCTTCCTGTCCTTTTTGCACACCGGGCAATAATTGCAGCGCTTTGAAAACATCTTTTTCACCAAGTAAAGCAGGTATAGCTTTGATCTGTTCGATAGGCACCTCTACACTGCTCATACTTGGTATCTGGCTTATCATATCCGGCTTATCAGCATTAATCACAACCTCGTCGAGACTAATAGATGAGCTCAGAAAAATATCTGTTTCGGCATCTTTTGCGGGTTGAAAAACCAATGCCTGATCCTGATAGCCAACATAGGAATATTTAAGCGTAATAGCTGTATCGCTTTGAAGGGTAATGGAATAGAAACCATATTGATTGGAGACAGTTCCTTTGGTCGTTCCTGGAATATACACGTGAACACCAATGAGACTTTCGCCGGAGCCTTCTTCAAATATACGTCCACTAACAGTGAATTTCTCTTGTGCAATGCTGAGCAATGGTAACAAGAGGAATAACAGAGGAATAGAAAATTTTCTCATGATTCAGAGATAACGAATAAAAATATTTTTAAGTGTACTGATTTGTTTTTCCCAAGAATAATTAAGTTGAATCAGTTTCCTACCCAATGATGCCATTTCAGTTCTAAGGGTTTCATCTTCGAGTAAAAGCATAATTTTTCCCGAATATTCTTCTGGAGAATCAGCAATTAGAATTTCCTTATCAGGCTCAGCTCCAAGTGCATTATTTGCAAGACTACTGGTCACGCAGGGTAATTCCATTGCCATGGCTTCCAATAATTTATTCTGCAATCCCGTTCCAATCTGCATGGGAGCGACAAATATTTTTGATCGGCTATAATACTCACGCAAATCATCAGCCCAGCCGGTAATAATAATATTATCAGAAGCCAGCATTTTTACTTTCGCATGTGGATTTGCTCCGGCAATAACAAATTGCAATCTTGGATACTTCTGAAGGAGAATGGGCATCACTTGTTTTGCAAAATACAGCACAGCATTTACATTTGGCGCATAGCTCATATTCCCCACAAAAAGCAAATCATATTTTTCTTCATTTTGCTGCGGAGTATAATAATTCATATCAACACCATTGCGCAATATGGTTGGTTTTTTGGCCAATTCAGGCATTGCTTCACGATCTTGCTCAGAAATAATTAATGTTTCGCTAAAATCTTGCGAAATTTTCTTTTCATATCGCTGCAATCTACGGCTTTCAATGGCATAAAACCAACGAATTAAAGGGGAAGATGTTTCTGCTCGCCTCTTCATACCCTTACTAAAAGCATCCTGATAATCAAGTATTTTTGACAGGGTTTGCCCCTTCGCATACTCAGCTGTTCTGAGCAATTGACAAAACAATAAATCGGGTTTTTCTTCCTTAATGGCTGCATCAATTTTTCTTTTCAATTTACCATGATAGAAATAGGCCACCTGAAAGGGCTTTCTACCAAAAACATTAATAAAAGAATTCCATAAAATTCTGACCCAACCGGTTTTTACAATGGTATATGAATCACAGATTTGTGAAATTTCATCCTCAATATTCTGATCGATTAGACCTTGATGCAATGCAAAAAGATGAATATTAAAATCCTTGTGCAGCCCTTTTATTAAATGGTACGCCCTTAACTTATCTCCTTTTTCTAAAGGATACGGAACACGTGGTAATATTACAAATATTCGAGCCTTATTCATTTTCAGAGCTTCTCCAATTGGCTTAGCAGTATTTCTGTAGCGTATTTTAATGAATGACGTGTTTTTACTCTTTCCAATGCATTACGCCTGATTCTTTCAGAATTTTCTTTAAGAAGATTCATCGCTTTTATATACTCTGCCGCAGTTTCACAAATATATGCATGCTCGCCATTTACCAAATCGAGCCCTTCGGCACCCACGGGTGTTGAGATTACCGGAACACCATTTTGCATAGCTTCCACAATTTTAATACGCACACCACTGCCAGAAAGTAATGGAACAATCATCGCATCCAGCGACTGCATAAACTCTGTTGCATCTTCTACTTCACCATGAATGATAACACCACTATATTTAGGAAAGTTTTGAGGAAAATGTCGACCAGCAAGATGAAATTCTGCAAACGGAATAGCCTTAAGAATTACAGGCCACATTTTCAGAACGAAATGGCGTAATCCTTCAAGATTTGGAGCCCAATCCATTGAACCAATATGTCCAAAATGAAAATCAAATTCTTTTTCTTTGGGTTCAAGTTCTTTTTCGTCAAGCGCAAATGGAAAAGTAAACACATTTGCATCAGGAGATGTTTTCTGAAAATATTCTGTATCTATATCAGAAATACATGCCACTGCCGACACTTTCTTTATTGCATCAAGCTCATACTTTTTTAGTTGACTTTGTAAAACGGCGAGATAGCGCTTCTTTAATGGATTTCTGGTATTTTTAAGAATTCTTTTCCAAACAATATGCTCCACATTATGAGCACGAAGTACAATAGGTTTTGAAAATGTTGAGCGAATGATCTCGAAATACGGCATCATATACACACTTTCTAGGATAACCAAATCCCATTTCTCTTTTTTCAATAATTCGCGTAGCTTGGCCTCGAATGCAGGGTGATAAAAACGAGAAATCTGATAAGATGTTTTCTTCATCAAATCTTTGAAAGCGGGTAATGCCTTGGGTCGAGTATCAATAAAAACACTTTCCACTGGTCCATCGACTAAATAATCCTTAGAAATATCAGCCGTATTTAATGGCATTTTTGGGGTATTCACTACCAAACTATGCACATAATGTCCTTGCAAAGCCAAACCCTGCCGAACAGAGGTCATTGCAATGGAACCACCTTCTTTTGGAGGCCAAGGACTTTTATTGCACAGTTGAAGTATCTTCATGGCCTTTTTGGCGTTTTTTTCGTTTAAGCTTTGAGAGAAATTTCGACCATCCATCGGCTTCCATAAGCGGGCTATCGGTCGTAGTTTTAATGGTCAGCCAAATTCCAAAAGGCAACATCACCGCAGAAGAGATCCACATTCCAACTAAAGGTAATAAAGCCCCTTCTTTTACCGATTTTTCTCCCATTATACTTATGATATAATACAAAATAAAAATCACAACGGAAACCACTAATGGCGCGCCCAATCCTCCTTTTCGAATAATTGCTCCTAGTGGAGCCCCAATAAAGAAAAGCAGAAGACAAGCGATAGATAGTGTAAATTTACGCTGCACTTCTACCTTATGTTTAATCATGGTCTTACTTCGAGCATCATATTCAGCTAAAAAATTATCAATAAGCATCGAATTATTTCGAGTAAGTGCTATTGCTTCAGCTATGGCCAAACGATACTGGCTATCATTAATTTCATCACCTATTTCCTCATAGGTTTCTGCCTGAGATTTTTCAGCAACAAAGGTTTCCCTTGGATGCAAATAATTATTATAAAAGAAATATGAACTTCTCTCAAGTTGTCCGGCAAAAGCTTCAACCCTGGTATCAATTTGTGCCTGTAGGGTGTCCATCGACTCAGCAAGTTGAGACAGATTCATCATTTGGTGATGTTCTTTAAACAACTCTTCACTGGTTCGCTCCATCGTGAAAGAAGAAAGATCGAAACGAATAACCTCTTCATCAAAATTAATGCGCTGCATAGGTCGTCGTGTCATATCCGCACGAGTTTCTCTTAGCTCATTATAATTATGCCCATTATATAAGGTGAAAATCAGAAAACGTTTATCTTCGGTTACATCCATCACTCCACTTTGTGCAACCGTAACATTCAGATTTCCTCCCGGACGAGTATGCTGGTAAATCAGCACACGTCTAATAGTTTTACCATCGCTGTCTTTTTCTCCAACTTTAATAACATAGCCATCAATATCATAATAAAAAACCCCTTCTCTAATATTGAGAGCCGGTTTCTGCTCTTTAACATCATACAATAAGGTAAACATTTTAAGATTGGCGAGAGGAAGAACAACATTGCTAAAGTAAAACGCAATACCGGCGATAAACAAAGAAAAAAGAATAAGAGGCATCATAATCTTACGAAGCGAAACGCCTGCAGCCTTTGCTGCAACAAGTTCATAATGCTCGCCAAGATTTCCAAATGTCATTAAAGAAGCTAAAAGAATAGCCAGCGGCAATGCCATAGGAACAAATGTGGAGGAAGCATAAAAAAGAAGCTGTGCTATAATCCAAAGATCCAATCCTTTACCAACAAGATCATCAATGTATTTCCATAAAAACTGCATCAAAAGAACGAATATGGCTATGAAAAAGGTCAAAACCAAGGGCCCTAGAAAGGTTTTCAAAACAAGTAAATGCAGTCGTTTCATTATTTCTCAAGCTACTTCAGCGATTTTGATTCACAAACAACGCCAAAGTTTGTTCTTTAGTCTGCAAAAATACGATTTCAAATTAAACACTTACGAAATGAAAAGAAACGAAAAACATCTTCTTGCATTTTTGCTTATATTTGTTATTAAATCTCTGCACATAGCTACAATTATTTTCTGTGTAATGATGAGGAATTAACAATTTGAATTTCCAAACATATAGTTTGCTTAAGCTTTTGTATCTTTGTATTTATAAATTAAAATTATGTTTTATCTGATTCTATTTCCCATTTCACTCCTTGCCGGCATTACCGCACTGATATTTTTTATCCTTGGACTGATCAATAATAAAAAACAACAGGTTATTAGTGGAGCCATTGTTATGGGGCTTTCATTAATTCTCTTTTTCTTCACCCTCTTCAATGTTATGGAGTCGTATTTTAGGTTTATTGGGCACACAATGGTGGAATCCAACATAAGAGAACAAAGTCGTTATGAAGATGATTTTGCAAGCAACAATATGAATTTTGCGGATACTTTAAGAGATGACAACGATTCCACTTATATTCTGCTTGGGATTGAAACCATATCTACTAACCAAGGAGCAACTCAAATTGCATTTTACGAACCTACTAGCTTAACTCTTTGCCTAGGACCAGAAATATTTTCAGATGACGAAAAACAAATTTCTATTATTCTGTCTCAAACCTGTGCAGAAATACACGCTGATAAAATTGAAGTTTATAATAGCAGCGATGTATTGATTAATAGTAGCGTTTTTGTGCAAATACAACCCTTTGAAAATGGAGAGTCTGAAATTCAGTATATACTTCGAAAGCCATTAAACGGGAATGAAGCCAACTATATAATTTTTAAGTATGAATAAATCAGTCGAAACCATATTCAGCAATAAAAAAATCCTCATTATTGGAGATGTTATGATCGATGCCTATATTTGGGGTAATGTTGACAGAATCAGTCCTGAAGCCCCAGTACCCATCGTTTCGGTCGAGCAAAGAGAAAATCGTTTGGGTGGAGCTGCCAATGTTGCTTTGAATATTAAAGCTCTTGGTTCAACTGCGATACTGGCTACTGTTATTGGCGAAGATGAAAAAGGAAAGCAACTGGAATCTCTTATTGCTGCGCAAAATATGCCAACTCATGGCTTAATGAAAAGTTCAGAACGCATAACCACAACTAAATTTCGCATCATTGGAAATAATGCACAAATGCTTCGGGTAGATGAAGAAACCGATAGTATTTTAAGCCCTGGATTGAAAGAAAAATTTCTACTTCATCTCCTCAATTTGCTTTCAAATGAAAAATTCGATGCTATTGTTTTCGAAGATTACGATAAAGGTGTAATAGATCAAGATGTTGTGAGTACTGTTCTCAAAAAATCAGATGAATTGGGTATTCCGGTAAGTGTTGATCCTAAAAAACGCAATTTCTTCGCCTACGACGGAGTAAGTCTGTTCAAACCCAATTTGAAAGAACTTGCCAATGCGTTGAATGAAGAATTACCAGAGGAAATTGATGCTCTTGCAGAACTGGCCAATGCATTTCGCAAGAAAATGAACTATAAGTATTTGCTTCTTACGCTTGGAGAGCGTGGGATGTTATTGCTCTACGAAAAAGATAATGCGGAGCAATTTTACCATATCCCAAGTCGCGTGAGAAACGTAAGCGATGTTTCGGGTGCCGGCGATACCGTAATCAGCGTGGCCACATTAGCTCTTGCAGCAAAAATAGATTGTATTGAAATGACAGAATTATCCAATTTGGCAGCCGGAATAGTTTGCGAGTATGTAGGTGTGGTGCCCGTTCCCTCAGAAAGATTTTTCAAAGAAGCAGCAGAACTGAACAACAATGCTTGATTTTTTTGATTCACGATCAGATTATATTGGAGAAGAGCTGAATATCGACAACTCGCCAAAAGACCCTTTTACTCAATTTAGAAAATGGATTCAGGAAGCCATAAAGTTTGGCATCAAAGACCCAAATGCAATGGTTTTGTCAACAATAGATGAACATATGCATCCGCATAGCCGTATTGTTTTAATGAAAGAATTTAATGCTTCCGGATTTATATTTTTTAGCAATTACCAAAGTGCAAAAGGACTCCAATTGGCTAATAATCCCAATGCAAGCTTACTGTTTTTTTGGAAAGAGTTTTATCGCCAAATACGTATTGAAGGATCAATTTCAAAATTGTCTGAAAAAGAATCAGATGAATACTTCAATTCAAGACCTTATGACAGCAGAATTAACGCTATTGTTTCTCCTCAAAGTCGTGAAATAGAAAGCAAAAAGAAGTTAATAGAAGCCGGTAATGCCATCAAAAATAAATTTGGAAAGAATATTGATAGACCTGCATACTGGGGTGGCTACAAATTAGAAGCCAATTATTTTGAGTTCTGGCAGGGTCAGCCCAATCGTTTACACGACAGACTTATATATATAAAACAGGATCATTCATGGATTAAAACAATATTGGCTCCATGAAAAATCACATCAGCGGAAAAAAACAGGAAGAAGTTACGAGCATGTTCGATACGATTGCCCCAAAATACGATCGTTTGAACAGGGTTTTGTCTTTTCGCATTGATGTTCGATGGCGCAAAAAACTAATCCGCTTACTTCCTGCTTATGAGGGCAAAAACATTCTCGACCTTGCTGCAGGCACTGGAGATCTTAGCCTGGCATTATCCAAATTGAATCCCAAAAAAATTGTAGCTGCAGATCCATCTAAAGGAATGCTTGATATTGCTGAAAAAAAATTCAAAAAAAAGAAAAAAATCATACAGTGTGTGCAATGCACAGCCGAAAATCTTCCCTTTGAAGATAATAATTTCGATTTGGTTAGCATCGCTTTTGGAATCAGAAATTTTTCCAACCCCGAAAAAAGCCTCAAGGAAATCCAGCGGGTTCTTCATCCTGATGGATTGCTCGCCATATTAGAATTCGGAATGCCCGACAAAGGACTTTTTGCATCCATTTATTTGTGGTATTTCAAAAATGTTTTACCTCGCTTAGGTCGTTTGGTATCAAAACACTATTCTGCATATTCCTATCTTCCTGAAACAGTAAATCTTTACCCTTATGGCGAAAAATTTACTCGCTTTTTAAACGACCATAACTTTGAGTGTATTTCTGTAAAAAAACTCAACTCAGGAATCGCCTATATATATTTATGCAGAATTAATTCTTAAATTTATCGACATTATTTTGCTATTTATATTTTATTGTGTATATTTGCACGACTAATAAATTATTTTTTACCATGAAAACTATTGTTGCTATTTTTCTCATCTTTATTACAACAAGTCTTAGCGCACAATCACAAGACTACACGACAGACAATTCCAAAAACTCTACCTACTCCCAAATCGACAATATAGGATTTGAATCTTATGATGAAATATTCCTTTTCAAAAACTCCAACACCAACAATGCACTAATCAAGAAATACGATTGCAAAACAAGCACTTGTGTTGAGAAGAAATACAGACATACTGGATTTTCACAGCAAAAATGCACAATGGAAGCCATGACTGAAAAGCTCTCAACAAGCATATATTTTCAGAATTAGAACCTCAGTGTACGATCTAGAAATTAGAATTCTTTAATTTATTATTTGATTCTCCGCTATTATGCCACTAAGCAAGTTTTTTGTTTATAAACCACGTCCCGATGGCTATCGGGAAACACATATTTACACGAATAGTTTTCATTCCTTAATTACATCGAATGATAACGCCAAGGCGTTATTCACGAACACTACAAGCATTTGT
>JAFGWG010000243.1 GCA_016937255.1 Bacteroidales bacterium | reverse complement strand
CTAAAAAAGAGACGCAATGCCATGAATATGGGATGAAGAAAAAAAATGTAATTATCTTGATTTTTAACACCCCACCTTCAAGGTTTGTGCGATGGCTTTTAGGCCAAAAACTCTATAACCGTATTTTGAGTTCTTATCTCTACGATGCCTCCCGCTGCTGCGTGGTAAAAAAGCATTCCCAGATATTTCTTCAAGAAACTTCCCAATTACCTGTCTGATATGCAATAAATCGGACATTTTTGAGGTATTACGAATTCCGTTTAAACTCAAAAATTCCTTCAACATACTGAAGCAATTCGGCTTAATTCCTTCAATATGTAGAGAAAACTACTTCATTGTCTCGCCTGACATTCCATCGTCAGCCTACTGAATAAAGAATAGTGCTGACGTGGAACCGTCAGGCATACTATATTCCTTCCGTTCTTGTAAACTAAGTCGAGTGAAGGGCTAAACAATTAATTATCTCGTACAGTAATGATTAAGGAATTTAAAACCAATATTGGTGAAATAGTATCATATTTCCAATAATAAATCAAATATTTTCACTATGTTTGTTACCAATAAGAATTGATAGCTATGAAAGCAGTCGTGAGTATTATTATGGGCAGTACATCAGATTATCCGGTAATGGAAAAGGCTGCCAATTTCTTTAATGAGATGGAAATTCCTTTTGAAGTGCACGCTTTATCAGCACACCGCACTCCAGATGAGGTAGAGAAATTTGCGAAAAATGCAGATGCAAATGGGATAAAAGTGATTATTGCTGCGGCCGGTATGGCTGCTCATTTGCCTGGTGTAATTGCTGCAATGACCACACTCCCGGTAATCGGAGTCCCAATTAAATCTTCTTTCGATGGTCTTGATGCATTATTGTCTATTGTACAAATGCCTCCGGGAATTCCCGTGGCTACGGTTGGAGTAAATGGGGCATTGAATGCCGCAATTTTGGGTTCTCAGATTCTGGCTTCATCTGATCCGGTTATTAAAGAAAAGGTCATTGCTTATAAAGGAAATCTGAAAAGCAAGATCGTTAAAGCCAATGAAGAACTGAAACTGAAGGAATTTAAATTCAAAACCAATTAAAATGCGTTTATCCCTTGTACTGATTTTTCTGATTGGAAGCATTTGGGCTCATGCTCAATATGCACCAGAGAACGCTGTTTCCCTCGCAAATGGAGGAAGCGGAGTTGCCGGAGATTATTTCTGGAACGGCATGAATAATCAGGCAGCGCTTGCCTGGACCGAAGAAATATCGGCAGGGGTGGGGTATAATACTAGATTTATGCTTTCAGAATTATCGGATCGCTATGTGATGGTCGCAATTCCTGTTGAAGATAAAGGAACTTTTTCTTTAAATGTTAATCAATACGGCTTTTCATCGTATTCTCTTACTAAAGGCGGATTGGCTTTTTCTCGCTTTTTCGGACCCAAATTTGCCGTTGCATTGCAATTTGATGTATTTCAGTTTAATCTTGGCGATGAGTTTTATGGGAATCATACTGCTTTCACTTTCGAAGGTGGCTTTCAATATAAAATCAATGATCAACTAAGGTTGGGTACACATATTTTTAATCCTGTAGAGGCTGAACTTAGTGCCTATGGCGATGAAAGAATTCCTCCTGCACTGGCTTTTGGTTTTGCAATGAATTTAACCGAAGATGCTGTTTTTCAGGTTGATATTGTTAAAGAAATGTATCGCCCTGCTGCATTGCGTACGGGTTTTTCTTATCTAATTATGAATACACTTGCCATCCGTGGCGGAATGCAAACTGCTCCTTTCTCAATTTCAGGCGGAGCTGGTTTGGTACTCAAAAATGTTCAGGTAGATCTTTCTACTTCTTATCATCAGATCTTAGGTGTGAGCCCAGCCATTTCTCTCATGTTTCATTTGAATAAAAGGTAATGAAGTGGCTTATTTTCATAGTAACCCTCTTTATTTCAACTGCATTGCTGGCACAGATTCCTGATGACAATGATGCCAATGAGAATATTGAGAATAAAATCGAGAATATCGCCGAGCAATCCGATGCTGAGCTCGATTATTCTATGCTTACAGAGGCATTACAGTATTTTTATCGACACCCGATAAATCTGAATAATACTGATTATGATGAATTGGCAGATCTTGGACTTCTTACAGATATTCAGATACGCCATTTGCTTCAGCATATTGAAAAAAACGGCAAACTTCTATCTTTATATGAATTGCAGTCTATTGAAGGCTTTGATTTGCAGACCATAAATATGATTTTACCTTTTGTGAAAATCAGCAATGATAATGAACGAAAGAACTGGAATTTTAAGGATGTAATGGAAAACTCTAAATCGCAGTGGTTTACGCGTTATTCGACTATTCTTCAAGAAGAAAAGGGATATAGCGATATCAGCGATAGTGCGTTGGCAGAAAGTCCAAGCAGTCGTTATCTTGGAAGTGGATATAAATTGTATACCCGTTATAAATTCAGTTATTATAATCTGCTGAGTGTGGGAATTACAGCTGAGAAAGATTATGGCGAAGAATTTTTTGCCGGAAGTCAGAAATCAGGATTCGATTTTTACAGTGCACATTTCTATATTAGAGATTTGGGTCCCATGAAGGTACTTGCATTGGGTGATTATCATTTGCAATTTGGACAGGGTTTAACCATGTGGACAGGTTTGGCTTTTGGAAAGTCGGCTCAGGCTGTGGGTATTAAGAAGAGTGGCAGAGGTATTAGACCTTTTACTTCTGTAGATGAAAATCTTTTTATGCGTGGAGCTGCCTGCATGTTTTCTATTAAGGATTTCGATATTTATGCTTTTGGTTCATATAAAAAGCTCGATGCCAATATTAATGGAGATTCTACCGATGGAGAAGAATTTATTATTTCCAGCTTGACAGAATCAGGATTGCATAATACGTCTTCAACTGTTATTGATAAAGATATTATGTCGGAATTGGTTACCGGTGGACGTATTGAATACAATAAATCTAAATTTAAATTTGGAATTACCGGAGTATATACCCGTTTTGGGCAAGATATTCCTCCAGGCGATCAATTGTATGAATTGTATTATTTCAGTGGCCGAGAAAACATAAATTTGGGTCTCGATTATAGTTATATCTGGCGAAACTCTAATATTTTTGGAGAAGTGGCTCGTTCGCAGAATGGCGGAATGGCCAGTATTACCGGGTTGATGACTTCGCCCGATCGATTTTTAACTTTTTCTGTATTGCATCGATATTTATCTAAAGATTATCAGGTTTTTTATGCTGCAGCCTTCCAGGAGTCTTCCAGACCTCAGAATGAACATGGCTTGTTTATGGGTGGCGAAGTGAAATTCTCAAGAAAATGGAGCGCTACCGGATATATAGATTTGTTTTCATTTCCATGGTTAAAATATCTTGTTGGTGCGCCTTCATCAGGTGTGGAAATGCTGGCTCAGGGGAATTACCACCCAACGAAATACTCGCATATCTATGTGAAATTTAAGCAAGAAAATAAAGAAATTAACGGTGGTGATGGTTATTTCGATGTTTTGCAGCCTACTATTAAACGCAATTATCGTGTTCATGCCAGTTACCCAATATCAGAAACGGTAACATTAAAGACAAGGGCAGAATACATGACCTATAACGATGGTGATGAACCACAGCGCGATGGTTTTCTGATTTATCAAGATATTTCCTACCGCAAAAATGGAAGCCCGTTTACTTTTAGCGCCCGCTATGCATTGTTTGATACCGACACATATGATGAGCGATTGTATGCCTATGAAAATGATGTTTTATATGCATTTTCTATCCCGGCGTATTATTATAAAGGTTCGAGGTATTATCTTTTGGTAAGATTGAATGCAGCGCGCAATCTAGATTTCTGGGTACGTTTAGCACATACAAATTTCTCAGATCGAGATGTGATTAGCAGTGGACTGAATGAAATCAACGGATCAGGCAAAACTGAGCTGAAGATTCAAATGCGTTTGAAGTTCTAGGGCATAAATGCTCTTTAGCCACTGATGCACCGATGCAATTTCCTTGATTTTATAGGCGTTTTATTCTTTAAAAGTATGCATATCCGTGAATCAAAATGATGACTTGTCGTCATTTTGAATATCCGTCTAAATGAAGTATGATGCTAGTCAAAAGCCATCCGTG
>JAFGWG010000039.1 GCA_016937255.1 Bacteroidales bacterium | reverse complement strand
TGGTAATACGACTTATGACGCAGCTGTATTGGAATTTGATTTTATTCCTTCCTCAGATACCGTAAGATTTTTCTATGTATTTGGCAGTGAAGAATATCCTGAGTATGTTTGCTCTGAGTTCAACGATGTTTTTGCATTTTTTCTAAGCGGTCCTAATCCATCTGGCGGATCTTATACTAATGAAAATATTGCCAAAATACCAGGAACAAATATTGCTGTAGCTATTAACTCTATTAACCCTGGCGTTGCTGGTGCATTTGGTCTCGGGGTATGTACAAGTCTTGCATACTCCTCATTATACAGCAACAATACTGGAGGTACAACCATCCAATATGACGGATTTACCACGGTACTTGAAGCATCTGCTTTGGTTACTGCATGTGAAACCTACCATATAAAAATTGCAATTGCTGATGTAATGGACGGTGCATTTGATAGCGGTGTATTTCTCCAAGCAAAGAGTTTCAGCTCACCGGCTATTGAAATCTCGGCAGTAGGATCATCATTTGACTCAACCATGGTTGAAGGTTGCGGTGCAGCTACTTACATTTTTACCCGTGGAGGAGATATTACCAACCCATTTACCATCGATTATATTATTGGTGGAACAGCAATTAACGGCATCGATTATGCTGATCTAACTGGAAATCCTATCACCAACAGTGTTACATTTAATGCGGGCGAAGACACTACTTACCTGTATATTAATCCTGTAAATGATGTTATTAGCGAACCCACTGAAACCATTACCCTTTCAATACCTCAGGTAATAAGTTGTACCAATGATACATTAAGCGCTACAATTTACATCACTAATGTTGACCCAATGGATATCACACTGAGTGGAGATACTATAATTTGTGCAGAAGAGGGAGAATTTTCATTGCTTTCAGTCGATTTTACAGGCGGATATGGCCCTTTCGATTTCATTTGGGATAATGGCCTTGGCAATAACCAACAAGTAACAGTTTCTCCCTCAATCCCAACAGTTTATACCGTTTCGATTGAAGACTCCTGTGGAAATGAATCTGCCGTTAAGTCTATTCGAGTAATCAATGAATGTGACATTTTAACGACGAATGTAGTTACACCAAACGGAGACGGTAAAAACGACTATCTTGTTTTTCCAAACCTTGAGATGTATCCAAATTCAGAACTTCTCGTATACAACCGATGGGGAGCTATTGTGTATGAAAGCACTAGCTATTCAAACGACTGGAGTCCAACCGATTTGTCGGAAGGAACATATTACTACATTCTTCAGCGCAGCGAGGGAGTAGAGCATCCTGCTGAGGAATATCATGGCTCGCTGACTATATTAAGAAACAAATAGAGTTATTCACTATGAAATATCTATTCTTCATTTTTATCCTGATTTTATCCTTAAGCTCTACTGCGCAGTTAAGTGTTATATCTGGGCTTACTCCAGCTCAATATGTTGATGAACTGGTAGGAGCTGGTGTTACATATTCCAATGTTAGCTATACTGGCGACGTCAATTCTATTGGCCTTTTTTCTACTGGAGCTACTCCAACAAACCTAGGCCTTGATTCTGGGTTAGTTATGAGTTCCGGATATGTAAATGGTTCTGGTGGACAACCTGCTATTGGAAGTCCTGTAAGTAATTTTGCAAGTTCCATAACAACTGGTGGCTCAGATCCTCAACTTCAGGCTCTTATTCCTGGTTATACCATCAATGACGCTACTTTTATTGAATTCGACTTTATCCCTGAATCAGACACTATTAGTTTCGATTTTGTATTTGGATCAGAAGAATATCCTGAATGGGTAGGATCGAGTTTTAATGATGTATTCGGGTTTTTTGTTTCAGGACCAAATCCTTTAGGCGGAGCATACACAAACTACAATATTGCCCGTTTACCTGGGGGGCTACCTGTAACAATCGACAATGTTAATTCAGGTTCCAACTCAACATATTACGTTGATAATGAAGGAATCAATGGCCAAACTATTGTTTACGATGGTTTTACAACTGTATTAACTGCCTGGCTGGTAGTTACTCCCTGTGTTCAGTACCATATCAAACTTGCTGTTGGAGATGCCGGAGATCAATCTTATGATTCAGGTGTTTTCCTAAGAGCCAACTCCTTTTCTAGCCCAACCATTATTGCCAGCACTCAATATGTAAATGACACTGTAATTGGAAGCTTTGCTATGGAAGCTGGTTGTAACGATGCTATGCTTTGTTTTTCACTGGCAAATCCCACCACAAACGCTTTCACTGTAAATTATACAATTGGAGGTACTGCAACCAATGGGGTAGATTTCCCATTATTACCAGACAGTCTGATCATTCCTGCTGGATTCGACTCTGTATGTATGACCATTAGCCCTTATGGTGATGGTCTTGCAGAAGGAATTGAAGAGTTAATCATTCTGCTTGACAATCAGCTTGGTTGTTCCAGTACATCAGATACTATTATAATCCAGATTATGGATTACGACTTTATGAATTTGGTCATGTCCCCCGACACCACTATTTGTGGTGATAGTGCATTTATTAATGCATTTCCATCAATGGGCTTCCCTCCTTATAATTATAATTGGAATAATGCTCTCCCTGCCTTAGCTTCTCATTTCGTTTCGCCTGCAAACACTACAACTTATACGGTTACAATTACCGATTATTGCAATCAGGATATAACAGGAGATGTAACCATTACCGTTGGAAATGGCTTTGCAGATTTAGGGCCAGATATTGCATTATGTAACGGAGAAAGTGCAACATTAACAGTTAATCAAGGGCTCAGCTATTTGTGGAATACTGGTGATACAACTCAAACCATAACGATTACTCCATCAAATACTGGTCAATATACGGTTACCGTGACTGATATTTGCGTTGGCTCAGACTCCATTCTCGTTACTGTAAACCCACTACCTATTGTAACTGCAGATGTAGATCCTGATAGTATTTGTGCAGGAGAAGAGGTTGAACTCAGCGCCAGTGGTGCAGATTTGTATTCTTGGGAAAGTACTCCAACAGATGTAAGTTTAAATGACATCCCAGGAGAAGTAAATGATCTCCTTTTTGTTACACCTGGATCTAATGTCACTTATACAGTAACAGGTACAGATATCAATGGATGTACAGGAACAGCAGATGTATATTTGGTGGTAAGTCCGATTCCAGTGGCAGATTTTTTCACTCAGCCTCCAGTAGCATCTTCATTCGATCCACTTTTCCATTTCTACGATAATTCTTTGGGCAACCCCATTATTTGGCAGTGGATACTAGAAGATGGCAGCATGTATGATGTGCCAGAATTTATTCATACTTTCCCAAAAGATGAATACGGAGAATACGAGGTATATCTCTATGTTGAAAATACTTTTGGCTGTAGCGACACTATTCTTAGCACAGTATTGGTTAGACCCGATTATACACTTTATATTCCAAATGCATTTACCCCTAATAAGCCAGACGGTCATAATGATAAATTCCATATCAGTGGCATAAATATGCCAGACGATAAATTTTCAATTCGCATTTATGATCGATATGGCACACTAATATTTGTGTCTTCAAATCCTGCTTTTGAATGGGATGGTAAAATGAATGGTGAATTATTGCCACAAGGCACATTTGTGTACAGAATTTTCTATCAAGACCCTAGCGGCAATAATCATGTAATTATGGGCAATATTACACTGCTTCACTAAAATACATAAGATTTCAAAAGATTGTTTTACTCTTAGTTTCATTTGTCAATACTACAGCACAAATGAAGAAAATCTTGTATCTTTGCAGCATATAATTCTAAAACAAAACAGCCATGAACAAGAAGAGAATTGCCATTAACGGTTTCGGAAGAATCGGAAGGATGACGTTTCAGGCTCTTTTAAAATATGAGAACATTGAAATTGCAGCCATTAATGATTTAACAGATGCCAAAACACTTGCCCACCTACTGAAATATGATTCAGTTCACGGCAAGTTCGACGGTACAATTATTGCTGAGGAGCAAAGCATTACTGTTAATAATGTAAAATATAAAATTTATGCGGAAAAAGACCCCGCTAACCTGCCTTGGAAAGAATTGGGAATTGACATAGTGGTAGAATGCACCGGTCGTTTTCGTAAACGAGAAGACCTTAACAAGCATCTAACTGCTGGTGCTAAAAAAGTTGTTCTCAGCGTTCCGGCTGCAAAAGCCGATGATGTTGACATGACTGTAGTACTGGGGGTTAACGATCATTTACTCACAGCAGATCACAAGCTCGTTTCAAATGCCAGCTGTACAACAAACTGCCTAGCCCCTGTAGCTAAAGTTCTAAATGATACCATTGGAATTGAACATGGGTTAATGAATACCATTCATTCCTATACCAATGATCAAATCATTCTAGATTCACCACATAAAGACCTACGACGTGCCAGAGCAGCAGCAGTTTCAATTATTCCTACAAGTACGGGCGCTGCAAAAGCTCTTGGTTTAGTGATTCCTGAGCTCAGTGGTAAACTAGATGGTATGTCTATGCGTGTTCCTACTCCAGATGGATCAGCAGTTGACTTAACCATTAAAACTAAACGCAATACTACAGTTGAAGAAGTTAATAAAGCCATGAAAGAAGCTGCAAATGGCTCCATGAAAGGCATACTCGAATATACAGAAGAACCTCTGGTAAGCGTTGACATCATTAGTAATCCCCATTCATCTATTTTTGACAGCCTACTAACACAAGTAATTGGAGGAAATCTCGTTAAAATTATTT
Source organism: Bacteroidales bacterium (assembly GCA_016937255.1). Taxonomy (GTDB): domain Bacteria; phylum Bacteroidota; class Bacteroidia; order Bacteroidales; family DTU049; genus BM518. The sequence continues at coordinate 37,912 of JAFGWG010000039.1, read as the reverse complement.
CTTGGTACGATAATGAGTATGGCTATTCACAGCGCCTTGCACAGTTAACCGAGCGCGTAAGTACTCTTTAATCATTAAACTTTACTCATGAATTTCCTAACCATTCTTATCATAACAATTTCTTTTGTTGCTTTCTTCTTCATTGGATTAGGCATTAAGATGTTTTTAAAAAAAGGTGGCGAGTTCAAAAAACAATGTTCTGTTAAAGATCCGGAAACAGGAAAATCATTAGGCTGTTCTTGTGGTGGCCATGAAAACAGCTGTCATAATGACTGAAAAACTAGTATATATTACCCGTCGAGAACGATTTAATGCTGCGCATAGGCTTTTTCGGGAAGATTTTTCTGATGAAAAAAATCTAGAAGTCTTTGGAAAATGCTCCAATCCATTATGGCACGGGCATAATTACACCCTATTGGTAACAGTTAAAGGCCCTGTTGATCCTGAGACAGGCTTTGTGATGAACCTAAAGGTTCTCAGTTCTATTATTAAAGAACATGTCATAGATAAACTCGATCACAGGAATATTAATCTTGAAGTAGATTTTATGGAAGGCAAATTGGCATCAACAGAGAATCTTGCCATTCAAATTTTTGAAGTTCTGAATAAAGAATTAAGCAGTTTTAATGGCATTTCTGTACATTGCATTAAAATTCAGGAAACTGAAAATAATTTTGTTGAATATTTTGGATAAAATCATAGCACTATGAGCCCAGTTATGAAACATGAAAACATAATGGATAATTACAGTTCTGATGGCTACAGCCGTATCGACCAATACGACGAAGAGCTTCTAGAAAAGATGCAGAAAAACTATCGTGAGATCCTTTTGCATATTGGAGAAGATCCTGAGCGTGAAGGATTATTAAAAACTCCGGAACGTGTTGCAAAAGCAATGCAATTCCTTACACACGGATACAATAGTAAGCCGGAAGAAATTTTAAGAAGCGCACTTTTTAAGGAAGATTACCGGGAAATGGTCATTGTAAAAGACATTGAAGTGTATTCCATGTGCGAGCATCATATGTTGCCATTTTATGGGAAAGCTCACGTAGCGTATATTCCAAATGGATATGTGGTTGGATTAAGTAAAATTCCACGTATTGTAGATGCGTTTGCACGTCGCTTGCAAGTACAGGAAAGACTTACTACACAAATTAAGGAATCTATACAGAATGTACTAAAGCCACTTGGTGTAGCCGTTGTAATAGAGGCACACCATTTGTGTATGATGATGCGTGGCATTCAAAAACAGAATTCTGTCACAACAACTTCAGATTTTACCGGCGCTTTCAGAAAAGACGAAACCCGGGCAGAGTTTATGCACCTTATAGGAGCAAAATTACACTAAACAAAACTTATTGAAAATGGAAGACAATTATTCTGGTTATTCAGACCCGAAGGTGTTTACTAATGAGAATACCTTCACAGGAACATCCTTTGTTGCCAATGTATTTATGTGGATGTTTGGAGCGCTGGTTATTACAGCTCTTGTATCCTTCCTTTTTGGAACCAACGCTTCATTGCTGGGCTTATTAATTAGTCAGACTGGTTTTACAACACTGGGTTGGATTGTAATGTTTGCTCCTTTAGGTCTTGTACTACTCATGTCGCTGGGCTATAATAAGCTTAGTGGAAATGCCATGACCCTTATTTTTGTTATTTATGCAGCACTCATGGGTGCAAGTTTGGGATTTATTTTCTGGGCCTATCAGCTTAGTACAATTTACCTTGCCTTCACAATTACTTCTGGTTTATTTGCTGTCATGGCTGTTTTGGGATATACCACAAAAATAGATCTTACGAAATTCGGATCCATTATGCTTATGGGACTGATTGGGATTATTATTGCCAGTGTGGTAAATCTTTTCCTAAAAAGCGATGCCATGGATTTCATTATTTGCATTGTAGGCGTTCTGGTATTTACCGGATTAACCGCATATGATGTTCAAAACATTAAGAAAAATGCCCAATATGCCGGTGCACACCCCGATACTACTCGTAAAATGACTGTAATGAGTGCACTTCGACTCTATCTGAATTTTATAAACCTGTTTTTAATGATACTCAGACTACTGAACAGAAGATAATCTGATTAAGATCCTCGTTGAATATAAACTCGTTTTACGCGCTCAGAAACAGAGGTTAAAGCTTCGTATGCAATAGTATTCATGGCTTTGGCATATTCGTGAAGTGAATTTCCTTCTCCAAAAATTACAACCTCATCCCCTTCCTGAGCTTCAGGAATATTGGTAATATCAATCATACACATATCCATACAAACATTACCAGTAACCTTTGCTTTCTGATCATGAAGCAGCATAGACCACTTACCATTGCCCATATTACGATGAAAGCCATCGGCATAACCCACTGAAAGAGTGGCAATTCGTCTTTTCTTTTTTTCAATTGCTTTTCGAGAATAACCCACGCTTTCACCAGCATCAAGATCACGAATTTGAATAATACGAGTTTTAAAAGTAAGCACATTGGTCAAAGGAGCATCAAATACACTTTCATCAATGCCGTATAAGCCAATACCCAACCTAACCATATCGAACTGCGCTTCAGGAAAACGCAAAATGGCAGAACTATTAGAAATATGCTTAAAAAAATCACTTCCAATTGCTGATTCCAGCTTTGAAATAATGGAATTATATTTTTTTATTTGAAGTCTGGAATAATCATCATATTCTTTTTCATCGCTGGCAGCAAAATGTGAGAAAACCGAAGCTACTTTGATTATATCTTCATGCTCTTTCAAAAATGCAGTTAACTCATCTAAATCTTTATCATCAAAGCCAAGCCGGTGCATTCCAGTGTCAAATTTCAGATGTATAGGCATGGGTTCTTCCAAACTGTCTTTCCATTGCGAAAGAACCTCCACAAGCTTGTTTAAAATGTGAAAACTGTATATTTCGGGCTCTAGTTTATACCGAATCAAGAAATACAAATGTTCTTCTTCAGGGCTCATCACCATAACGGGTGTAGAAATTCCTGCTTTTCGTAATTCAACTCCTTCATCGGTATAGGCAACTGCCATATAATCTACGCGATGATATTGTAGGTGATTTGCAATTTCGAACACCCCGCTTCCATAGGCAAAAGCTTTTACCATGGGCATTATGCGGGTGTCTTTACCAAGTTTACTTTTAAAATAATTCAGATTATCGGTCAGGGCATTAAAATCTACTTCCAGCACCGTATTATGAACTTTTGCTTCAAGCAAACGACTGATTTTCTCAAACTCAAAATTACGGGCACCTTTTAACAATATAATTTCATCTTCAAATGAGCCTGGGTCGAAATCATGAATGAAAGCTTCGGTAGATTCATAAAAGCTTTCTGTGCTTTCAAAAAGGTCTTTATATTCGGTGAGTATCGGTCCTATTCCAATAAGCCGACTCACATCTCTTTTCGACAATAATTCCGCTATTTCACCAGCCAGCACTTTATCTGGTTTTCCCGATTGCAAAATATCTGATAGAATAAGAGTTTTCTTTCTGAAACGTTTGTTTTTCTCTAGAAAATCGAGGGCAATGCTTAAAGAATTAATATCAGAATTATAGCTATCATTAATAATAGCAGAATTATTTATCCCCTCCTTCAATTCCAGTCGCATTTTTACCGGAGTAAGTAGTGGCAACCTGTCTTTAATTTTATCAAAAGAATATCCTTTAAGCAGCATAAAGGACACACAATGCATGGCATTGTCAACCGATGCTTTATCAATAAATGGAATCTGAATTTCGGTAACATTACCTTCAAACTCCAATTCTAGCGTTGAAAATAAGTCGGAATTATTGGTGCTTTTAACAACAAGCTTATTATCGGGCCCCTTCCCCCAGGAAAAGAGTTTAATTTTCTGACTTAACCCGCTACTGATAAGTTTCTCTCCAATATCATAATGATCACCACAATAAATCAATTGCCTACAATTCACAAAGAGATTTAGCTTTTCGGCTACTTTCTGGCTAATATTGATGAAATTACCATCGTGAGCAGGACCAATATTGGTAAATATGCCAATTTCTGGTTGAATAACAGCTTCGAGGTGAGACATTTCTTCCGTTCGGGAAATACCAGCTTCAAAAATGCCAAGATTATGCTCGGCCCCAATATTAAGAACCGACATTGGCACGCCAACTTGACTATTATAACTTCCTGGACTACGTACAATATTAAAATCGGCAGAAAGCAGTTGGCTCAACCATTCTTTCACAATGGTTTTTCCATTAGAACCACTAATTGCTAGAATCGACAAGTTGAATTTTGCACGATGTGCAGCAGCCAAACGTTGAAATGACAAAAGACTGTCATCCACCTTTAAAATATTGCAATCCTCTTTATCTTTTAGAAAAACAACATCTTCAGACAAAAGAAAACTACGAATGCCTTTTTCATAGGCTTCTTGTGCAAACCGGTGCCCATTATGTGTATCACCAACTATTGCAATAAAAAGTGAATCATTAGGATCACTGATATGACGACTATCAATAATAAGATGCCTGATTAGAACCTTATCATTGCCCTGCTTTAGATCAGCATGGCAAATATCACCGACTTCTTTTATTGTGAAGGAAACTACACTCATTCCTTATTTTTTGAATCCTCTTTTACTCTGCGAGAATCATCGTATTCATTTCTGTTTTTGAAAATATCAACAGCCGTAAATAATGCATTTCGAAAAGAGCTGCATGAAGCTTTATCTTGACCCGCGATTTCGTATGCGGTTCCATGCGCAGGAGAAGTACGCACAATTGGTAATCCTGCGGTAAAATTAACGCCATTGTCAAAAGCAATCATTTTAAATGGAATAAGACCCTGATCATGATACATTGCCAACACTGCATCGTATTTTCGATACTCGAGTGAACCAAAAAATCCATCTGCAGGAAATGGCCCAAAGGCATTAATTTTTTTATCAAAGGCTTCTTGAATTGCAGGGCTAATAATCTTTTTATCTTCTGTACCTAACAATCCTTCGTCTCCACTATGAGGGTTTAGCCCAAGAACAGCAATTCTCGGCTTTGTAACACTAAAATCGCGTTTCAATGAAGCATCAATGAGTTCGATTTTCTTCAAAATCAACTCTTTAGACAATGCTTCAGACACATCTTTTATTGGAATATGCCCAGTCGCCACACCGATTTTCAGTTCTGGCGACAACATCATCATGATATAGTCCTTGACTTTAAATTTCTCAGCAAGATATTCTGTATGTCCTGGAAACTGATAATTTTGAGACTGAATAGTTTTTTTATTGATTGGTGCAGTTACCAATACATCAGCAAAACCCTTTTCTATATCGGCAATAGCTTTTTCCAATGCCAAATGAGCCATTTCGCCAGCAACCCTATCTGGTTTTCCAAAGTCGATTTTAATTTCTTCGCTCGTAATATTTACAATATAGCTTTTCCCTACATTCAAATTTTGAGCATCCTTAACCATTGTTAAAACAAAATCACTCAACACTAATGTTTTACGATGATACGATGCCGCTTTTGAATTTCCATATATTGTTGGGATGCAAAATTCGAGAACCCTTTTGTCTGAAAGAGTTTTTAATATTACTTCATAGCCAATACCGTTGACATCGCCATGGCTTATTGCCGCTACTACATGTTTGTGCTCTTTTTCGCTTTTCATAGAGTGTATTATAGTACAAAGTTAGCAAATTAGACTAACTAATTGCACGAACAGCCGTTCGAAAAATAAATATCAGTTTCTGGCAACAAATCAATAATTGCCTGTTGCTTTTCAAATGACATATAAATTACGCGCAAATCTAGATAATCTAGGCTTTCCTGAAGTTTACCAATCTCTGCAGGAAGCTCATCAATTTCATTTCCCCATAAATCCAGCGATTTCAGATTTTTTAAATTTCCGATTTCCGCACACATGGTAATTATCTTATTTTGATTTAATATTATGGTTCGCAGCTCAATACAAGATCCAATAGCAGGTGGAATTTCTTCAATTAAATTTCTCGACATATCCAGAACCCTAAGTTTAGTCAAGACAGCAATTTCAGGGGGGATTTCTCTTATTTTATTTTTTCTCAAAACCAGATATTGAAGATTTGTAAGCGTAAAAACCTCTTCAGGAATCTCTTTGAGTTTATTCTTCGATAAATCAAGAAAAATCACTTTCTCGGGCTCCTTTAAAGCCTCATTCAAGTCAGTATAAATTTCCCCATCAAATGAAATTTCCTGCTGTGCAAGAGATAAAAAAGCACAAAAAAGGAAAAGAAAAAATATGTTTGTCTTGTTTAACATACGCGTTTAAAATAATGAAGGGCCTTAAATTTATCTTTATGAATTTGCTCTGTTAGCGCATTCAAATTTTCAAATTTCATTTCATCTCTTATCCTCAATAAAAACTCGATTTTGATCTCTTTATTATAAATATCCTCATCAAAATCGAATAAATGAGCTTCGACATGCTGCCCTTCTCCATTAAATGTAGGTCTGCTTCCAATATTCAAAATGCCTTCAAAAAGATCCCCTTCAAGACGAGCTTCAATGATATAGACTCCCGGAGCAGGCATAAGTTTATGATAATGATTGCTTTCAATATTCGCTGTAGGAAAACCAAGATCTTTACCAACACCACGGCCATGAATCACTTTGCCAGTTAATGAATAATGATACCCCAGCATTTCATTGGCAAGCCTCAAATCTCCATCAGCTAACAGAGTTCGTATTTTTGATGAGCTAATGGCAAAACCAGAGTCACTTACCGCTGATAACTGATGCACGCTGAATCCATATTTGGTGCTAAGCTCCTTCAGTAAAGAAATATTTCCCTCTCTGCCTTTTCCAAAAGAATGATCATGCCCAATCACCAAAGCTTTCATCTTCAAACGATCAATGAGAATGTTTTTAATGAAATCCTCCGCTTCAAGCTTATAAAAAACCTCATTAAATTCCTGTATATATAAATAATGTATTCCCTTTCCCGCCAGAATCTCTGCTTTTTCTTCTGCCGTATTTAGTAATTTAAGAAGTTGATCATCTTTTTTCAGAACATATCTCGGGTGCTTGTCAAAAGTAAAAACAAGAGACTCCAAACCCTGTTTAACAGAAGTATCTCCCAAAAAATTCAATATAGCATCATGCCCTCGGTGAATACCATCAAAGGTTCCAACTGTAATACAAGTGCCGTTTTCGGGAGTGAAAATCCCCGTTGATTTATCAATAATCTTCATTGTACTCAATTCGCACCCAAACTTACTAAAAATTCGGCATTTTTTAACTCCCTTATTACTTTTTGAAAATTATTTCATATTGATATTGCTGATAATCTGCATCTTATAACTTTTTTTAGTTTTTTTTTGAATTTCTCGTGGGGGTAAGTATGGGGGTAAGTGTATTATAAGCGAACGAGAAAAAACAAAAATAAAAACTTAAAAAAATAAAGCCATGAAAACTTCAAGAATCATTTTCGCAGCCCTTTTTGCTCTCGCAGTAGCATCTACCTCATGCCAAAAGCATCTCGACATTGAACTGCCAACAAGTCCAAACCGCTCAGCCACCGACAATGCAGTAGCAGAAAACGCCTTCAATGATGTTTTTAAGCAAGCAGAAGACGGAATGGAAATGGCCAAAAGCACAGTAGAAGGAAATCGCGCTTCTTACAGTTCACTAACAGGTGTAGCAACTGTAACTATCGATCCTTATGATCTTGTAACTTTCCCAAAAACAATAACAGTTGATTTCGGAAGCACCAATGTAATGTGCAATGATGGTAAACTTCGCAAAGGCAAAATTATCATAGTAACCACGGGCTGGTATCGAGACAGCGGAACAGTAATTACAGTAACCCCAGATGATTATTATGTAAACGACAATCACGTTGAAGGATATCACAATATTACCAATAACGGTCATAATTCTGCCGGCAATCTAAATTACGATATTGAAGTAGACGGAACCGTAACCACACAAGAAGGCACAATCTACTGGCACTCTGATCGTAACAACGAGTGGATTGAAGGCGAAAGCACAGTATTTAATCCATGGGACGACGTTTATCTAGTAACTGGAACCGCAAACGGAACCAATATTGCCGGAGAAGCCTATAATTGGACCATCGTTAGCCCACTGAGAGTAGAAATTGGATGCAAATGGGTAACAAAAGGAGTTTTAATGCTCGAAAGCGGAAACAACCAACTCCTAATCGATTATGGTGATGGCAACTGCGATGGACTGGTAATAGTTACATATGAAGGAACAGACTATCAAATCTACATATAGTCTTAGTTAAATCGGAGAAAAGAAAGACCCGCCATAAGGTGGGTTTTTCTCTTTAAATTAGATTTTCTTCAAATAATTGCATTGATTGATATATTTCTATTTCGTAATTTCCTGCCTATAAATATTACAAGACCATTGTAAAATCAATATTGTAGATTTTTACTTTTCATAATGACGAGTACTCACAAAAATCCTAACTTTGCACCAAAGCACATTCGCATGAAAATTCTTATATTAGGATCAGGTGGTCGTGAAGATGCCTTTGCATGGCGTATTTCTAAAGATCTTGCAAAAGAAAACCTGTTTATATCTCCAGGCAATGGTGGTTCTGAACAATATGCTACGCAGCTTAAATTTTCGGCTGTAGATTTCAATGCTATAGCTGCTGCAGTAGCTGAGTACCAAATTGATTTACTGGTGGTAGGTCCGGAAGACCCTCTTGTAAATGGAATTCGTGAGCATCTTGAGAACGATGATCGTTGCAAAAATCTAAAAATTCTCGGACCTGGAGCGAATGGAGCAATTTTAGAAGGGAGCAAGGAATTTGCAAAGCAATTTATGCATAAACACGGTATTCCAACTGCACGATATGGTAGTTTTACGGAAAATCAAGCTTCTGAAGCTAAAGAATTTCTAAAGAAGTTTAACCCTCCTTATGTTATTAAGGCAGATGGCCTTGCAGCAGGCAAAGGTGTTGTAATATTGGATAAATTAGAAGAAGCTCAAGATCATATCGATCAAGTTTTTCATGATAAAATGTTTGGTGCAGCAGGAAATAAAATTGTAATTGAAGAATTTCTTGCCGGAATGGAAGTTTCCATGTTTGCACTTTGTGATGGGAAAAACTATGTAATGTTGCCCGAAGCCAAAGACTATAAACGCATTGGCGAAGGGGATTCCGGCAAAAACACTGGAGGCATGGGTACAGTTTCTCCAGTGCCGTTTGTGGATAGTATTTTCATGAATAAAGTAATTGAACGTATTGTGGAGCCAACTATGAAAGGGCTGCAAACAGACAATATTGATTTCAAAGGCTTCATTTTCTTTGGATTAATTAATGTGGACGGAAACCCAATGGTGATTGAATACAATGCTCGTATGGGAGATCCTGAAACACAGGTAGTGCTTCCAAGAATTGAAGGTAACTTTGCTCAATTGCTAATGGATGCGGCATCTGGGAACCTTGAAGGCCAGAAATGCACATTCAATAATAAAACGAATATAGCAGTAATTCTGGCGTCGAAAGGATATCCAGAATCATACAACAAGGGAAAAGAAATAAATTTACCTGAGAATTGCGAAGCCTTGATATTTCATGCCGGCACGAAGAAAGAGGGAGAGAAAATTCTCACTAACGGAGGTCGTGTTTTAGCCATAACTGCAATGGGATCTTCTATTGATGAGGCAAGAGAAAAAGCATACAAAGCTGTATACGAAGTGCATTTCAATGGTAAAACATTCCGCAGTGATATAGGACTTGACCTAAAGAGATGAGCTATATAAAAAGAAAAAGAAAATTTCATCCTTCTCTGTCTGTGCTGTATGTGCTGACATACATAGCTGCAACCATCTATACTTTATATTCGCTAAATTATAGCACCAATTTACATCTATCCTTTATTCTTAAACCCCTGTTTCCAGAAGGACTAATAATTCCTGTTTTTATCTCAGTGCTAATACTTGCCGGAGCAGTGTCGCTCATTGTGTATTTTATGCAAGATATAATGGTTAAGCGTTTTGAATTGAACCGCAAAAACAATCTTCATTACTTTGTTCTTCCTTTGATATTACTAACTTCACCTGGGATTATTGAAACAAGTATTAATGCGATGTTTATTGCTATTTGCGCATTAACACTTTCCTTTGTTTTGTCAATGGCTATTTCACAAAGTGACACAAAAAAAACATTTATAAGCGGTTTTCTTGCGGGTATCTTTTTCTTGTTTTCTGATTCAGCAGCTGTATTACTTTTGCTTTTCCCCCTTTTACTTTTTACCAATCGAATTTTTTCTGTGAGAGCAGTATTGGTGTATGGCTTTGCATTTATTCTTCCACTTCTCTATTTATTAACCTATTTGTATTTAATTGATTTTAATATTTGGCCTGAATTTTTAAAAAATAGCGAGCTTCGCTTCATGAAGTATGAACATTTGCTGAAACTTGTTAATGGGTATGTTCTTGCATTTCTTATTGTTTTACTTATAATGATTTCGGCAAGAGTTCATTTCAAATTATCTGAATATAAAATCTCTATTCGAAGAGCCTTTTCTAGCACATTGCTATTTATTTTAGTTTTTATACCTAGTATTATTTTTATGCCTGAAATACATAGCCTTACGTATTTATCGTCTTTAATTTTCATTTCATTGTTTTATTATATGCGAATGGTTTCAGATGTAAAAAAGAAGGGTTTGAGTGCGGTGATCTATATGTTGCCTGTGATAATATATTTAGCAAATATCTTTCTAAAAGAGTATAGTCTTTCTCTATTTTATTAATTTCGTGTTCTGACTAAAAACAAATGAAAATACTGGTTGTTACAAATCATCGAAGAAACAGGTCGCCGGGGCAAAGATTCCGAATCGAACAATATATTCAATATCTTGTTGACAATGATTGCCAAGTTGATTTTTCATTCTATTTATCAGAAAAAGATGATCTGTACTTTTATAAAAGAGGTAAGTACTTTCGAAAACTCATAATATTGCTGAAAAGTGTTTTTCATCGCTTTGCAGACTTGCGTAAGGCTCAAAATTATGATATTGTTTTTGTATATCGAGAAGCTATAATGCTGGGATCGGTTTTTTTTGAGAAAAGACTTGCTAAAAGAGCCAAACTTGTTTTTGATTTTGATGATTCCATCTGGCTAAACGATGTATCTGAGGGGAATGCTAAATTAAGATGGTTAAAAAAACCTTCCAAAATAAAAAAAACACTTGGTTATGCCGACATGGTTTTTGCGGGGAATGAATATCTGGCAGAATATGCACGTAAGTACAATTCAAATGTTAAGGTAGTCCCCACTACAATTGACACAATTTATCATAGTCGAAAACTTAGTAAAAATGAGTCTGAGAAACCTATCTGTATTGGATGGACAGGTACTTCCACAACCCTTAAGCATTTTGAAATTGCTGTGCCTATTTTAGAAAAAATTAAAGAAAAATATGGTGACAGTGTCTGTTTTCGTGTTATTGCCAATCAGGAATATGAAAATAATGATTTGAAAGTGAAGACTCTACAGTGGAACTTGGAAACTGAAATAACTGATATTGAAAGAATTGATATTGGCATTATGCCTCTCCCCGACGACGAATGGTCCAATGGAAAATGCGGGTTTAAAGGTTTGCAATATATGGCTCTTGAAATACCTACAATAATGTCAGCTGTTGGCGTTAACAAAGAAATTATTGAAGATGGAGAAAATGGATTTTTGGCGCAAAACGCAGATGAGTGGTTTGAAAAGCTTTCAACACTAATTGAATCGGAGGAATTACGTCAAAAAATTGGAAAAGCAGGCAGAACAAGAGTTGAAGAATCCTATTCTTTTAATACTTGGAAAGAATATTATCTCAAATATTTTAATGAATTGACCAATAATGGCCAATCTGAAAAATAATTTCTCAGGTCAATACCCTGAGGCCGGGTGCGATGAGGCCGGTCGTGGATGTCTGGCCGGACCCGTAGTAGCTGCAGCAGTTATTTTACCCAAAAAATTCTCACATAAATGGCTCGATGATTCAAAAAAGCTAAGCGAAAGCCGGCGAATGGAACTTAAAGAAATAATTGAAAAGGAAGCATTGGCATGGGCTGTGGGCTTTGTCAATCATAAGAAAATAGACGAAATCAATATATTACAGGCATCAATTTTAGCCATGCACCGAGCGTTAGATCAGTTATTAGTGAGACCAAAATATGTCATTATTGATGGTAATAAATTTACTCCTTGGGGAAATATTCCATTTTCAACCATTGTAAAAGGTGATGCAAAATTCAAAAGCATTGCAGCTGCTAGTATATTGGCAAAAACCCATCGGGATCTTTTTATGAGGAAAATCCATGCAGAGTTTCCATATTATAACTGGGATAAAAATAAAGGTTATCCCACTAAAGCACATAAAAGAGCTATTGGAGAGCATGGCGTTAGCTCATATCATCGATTAACTTTCAATATGAATGAGCAGTTGAAAATCGATTTCTGATTAGAAATTCCTTACCACTACTTTTTGCACCTGAACGTCTTCTTCTGTTTCCAGTTTAATTAAGTAAATACCTGATTCCAAAGTTAGAGCGTTAAAAAAATAATTGCTTTCTCCTGCTGGGAAATCCCCATCATGTATTAATTGAATAAGGCGACCACTGGCATCAAGCAGTTGTAAACTGCCGCTGAATTCATTACTGCATTGAACCGGTATACAGGTTAGATATGCGGCAGGATTTGGATAAACATCAAGCATTACAGATTGTTGTGCATTTTCCTCAAGGCTGGCGGCTACAGATACTGTGAATGCCCAATATCCATCAGGTGCGGGCATGGGTCGGGTTTGCGATTTACCGCTAACAGCCTGTGCCTGGATATAATAATAAACGCTATCGCCAGAATTTTGAGCAGGAATATAGCCTGTCCAATTATTACCTCCGGTACTGCTCATAGAAACACTCTGATATACCGAAGCCATAGTGGTTTTGTAATATACATTCGCCGTGGCAATCCCACTTTTATGCTTGATATATGCATCTACTTGATAATTCCCAGTAGTGGTTTGGGGATCAGCTAGCCTTTGATGTGAAATTAATAAAGGATCGGTAGCACCGATGCAATTTGTAATACAATGTATGGCCCCACTGGCGCTAATTGGATCAGGGTCACAGTCTATAGGAACAATGGTATAACCAGGTAATGCTTCACTATAAATACGGTAGGCTGTTGTATCGTATTTTTCGTAATATGAAGGATAAATATAAGTGTTGTTTACAAATACTCCGTTGGTATAGGTTCTATAGTATGAACCAGTACTAGGCCACTGCGTACCACTGAAGTTTGACGGCATAGGAATGCGAACAACGCGATAAGGCGTTCCATACACACTATTAAAATTACTGAGTAACCATTGCAAGTTGGCTTCAATTTGAGGTCCATCCGAAATTCCACTAGGGTATTCGCCAACCAGAATAGTTTCTTCATCCAATAACTTCATGTGCATATCAATATGATGAATTCCATCATAAGGGAGTGTAGGGAAGAGTACATACTGATCAATTCCCAAAAATTTCTTTATTATGGTATCAATTTCAGCAACACTATGACTAGGATTTTCATCTACAATAAGTTCGCTAGACATTGCTGTGCCAAACCCATCCACCATAAGATTTCCACCAGTGGCTATGAATTCCCATGCGCCTGTCATTTCGTATAGGTCCAATCCTGCCCATGCAGCATGATACGCAGGCATGGCATCGTCTTCTGGTCGTGGTCGGTTATATACCCAATCAACCAATGCACTACTATCTACTTCATTTTTATATATGGTATGTGCGCCATAGTCTCTAATCCAGACTGAAGAGTAAGGAATTTCTAAATAGTCAAGGTTTGTCAACGGAACACCATTGGAATTCAAGTAAGATTTAACCTGATTTGAGTCAGAACAGGCAATTAGCACCAGGCATTCTTCTTGTGCGGCATCAACAATTTGTGCAAGAACAGATGTGTAAGAAGTCCATGTAATTAATAATACATCAATTTCTTCCCACTCGGCCATGGCTCTTGGTGTCCATGTAGGAGGCGAATTAATTCCTTTCCCGGAGGGAAATACATAAGAGCTCATCATGGCTTTTTCTTCCTCGGTCATGCCTTTAGGAAGATTCTGGGCAAAACCTGATACAAATGAAAACAGGACAATAATTCCAGTAAGAATAATAAATCTCATAGTGCAAAAACTTGGTTGGTAATTGACAGACAATAATACAAAGAAAAAGATTGCACGGAGAACTTAAATAAGATTAATATCTTTTATTTCAAAAAGATTTCCAGCCTTATCTTTAATATATCGAGCCGTGCTTCCACCTGGTTTTTCAAACTCAATTATGGAATATCCTTTTTCTTTTGCCTTATCTAAAATTTTTGAAACTTTCCAAAATTCAAAAGCAAGATGCGACATATTATTGGCTCTTTTTTCAGGGCAAATAAACAATTCAATCATTATATCAAATTGCTTCATCCGCACTACCAGAATAGTCTCTTCTGTATTAAAAACCTCTTTTCTTGTTTGAGGGTGTAAATTAAAACGATTTACTTCCTTAAATTTAAGAATATCTTCGTAGAAATCTTTAATTTCTGATTCTTCGTTGATCTGCAATCCTATATGCCTAAGCATGACGAGGGAATTAAATAAATAATGAGTGTAAATGAAAAGGGAACCCGAAGGCTCCCTATTTGAGAAATATTATTCTTCTTCTGCTTCCTGTTCTTCGTATGCTTTAAGCAGCGTAGTCTGAACGTCGGTAGGCACCTGCTGATATTCAAAGAATTTCATAGTATAGGTAGCTTTACCTGAAGTAAGAGAACTAAGAGCAGTTGAATACTTATTCATCTCTGCCAAAGGAATACGAGCGCGAATTTTCTGGTAATTTCCTTCGCTTTCCATTCCCATTACGAGGCCTCTTCTTCCTTGAAGGTCGGTCATAACATCACCCATACGATCGGATGGAACAAATACTTCCACATCGTAAATAGGCTCAAGAATTTTTGGCCCAGCATTTTTAAATGCTTCGCGGAAAGCGTGACGTCCGGCAAGTTTAAATGAGATTTCATTTGAATCAACGGGGTGCATTTTACCATCGTAAACATAAACTACAATATCACGAGCGTATGAACCTGTTAATGGACCTTCTTCAATTTTCTCCATGATACCTTTCAAAATAGCTGGCATAAAACGTGCATCTATTGCACCCCCTACAATACAGTTGTTGAAAATGAGTTTTCCACCCCAAGGTAGAATATGCTCATCATTTCCACGAACAGGGAATTCTGTTGTCCAGCTCATTCCTTCTTTCCAAGGCTCAATCATCATATGAACTTCACCAAACTGACCGGAACCACCAGATTGTTTTTTGTGACGATAATTCGCTTTTGCACTCTTAGTAATCGTTTCACGATAAGGAATTTTTGGAGCAATAAGATCCAAGGGAACTTTTTCAATGGTTTCAATATGCCATTTAGCAGCATTCATGTGCATTTCACCTTGGCAACTAACAATAATCTGCTTAAGTTCCTTAGAGTATTCTACAATAACGGTAGGATCTATTTTCTTAATTTCACTCAGAATTCCGCCAAGTTTCTCATCATCAGAAGTATTTTGTGCTTTTACTGCAGTACGGAATTTTGGTTCAGGATATTCAATCTTCTTTAATCTTCCGATATTACTTTTCGCATTAACTAAAGTATCGTTGGTTCCTGTTGATTTTAGTTTTACTGTAGCAATAATATCACCGGCAACAGCTTTTGCAACTTTCTCTCTATTTTTTCCCGCAACTGCGATCAGCTGAGTAATGCGCTCTTTAGTACCATTGGCTGCATTAAGAGCATCGCTTCCTTCTGAAATCTCACCAGCTGCAATCTTCATAAAATTCACTTCACCAAGGTGTGGCTCGATAGATGTCTTGAAAACCAATGCAGAAAATAGCTCATCTGATTTGTATTCCAATAGATCACCTTTTTCTGTTTTCATTCCTTCAACCTGGTTAGGAGCAGGAGCATATTTGCTAATGAAATTCATCAAACCATTGGTTCCAATATTGTGTTTTGAACAAGCACATAATAATGGATATACATTACGCTGAATAATTGATTTTCCTAGCCCATTGAAGAACTCCTCATCTGTAAGTTCCCCATTCTCGAAATATTTCTCCATCAATGCTTCATCACTCTCAGCTGCTGCTTCGATTAATGCATTGCGCATTTCTTCGGCTTTACCCATAAGATCGGCAGGTATATCACTAATCTCTGCTTTACCATCGGTGTATTTATAAAGCTTCATCTCAAGAACATCAACTATGCTATTGAAGCCGTGACCAGTAGAAACAGGAAATTGAGTGGCTACAACTTTGTTTCCGAAATGTCCTTGAAGTTCTTTCAGTGTTTCCTCAAAATTTGCTTTTTCGTGATCGAGTTGGTTCAGAACAAAAGTAACTGGCTTATTGTTTTCGTTCATCATTCGCCAAGTAATTTCAGTCGTAACCTCAATGCCATTTTGTGCATTGATCACCATTACTGGCATATCGGCAACATGAATTCCGGCAATAATTTCTCCAATGAAATCATCGAATCCGGGAGTGTCGATTATATTTATTTTCTTTCCATCAAACTCGCTGTAAAGAACAGTTGAAAAAACAGAGTTTTCCCTTTCTATTTCAATCTCACGATAATCTGAAACGGTGTTTTTATCGTCAATGCTTCCCCTGCGATTAATAAGGCCGCCTTCGAAGAGCATGCATTCTGCCAGAGTAGTCTTTCCAGCCTTGGCTCCGCCTATCAAAGCGATGTTGCGGATCTCATTTGTTTGATATACTTTCATAATACGTTCTGTATTTTAACAATTTACATTTCAAAAAGAGACACAAAATTAATGAATTATTCAGAATGACAAAACGTTGGGAGTGAAATTCGTTTGTTTTTCTGTAATTCTCCCACTGATTTCGTAGATCTTGCAGGAATTTTGGGTGATTATTGCTTGAAATAGTTGTAATTTAGCATGGAAAAGATCTCTAAATATGAAAAATAAGATTTTATTAGTAATTATTACTGTTGGGGTAGTTTTCTCTACTTGTTCCGGACAGAAAAGCTTGGATGAACTTATTTTGGGAACATGGGAACAACAAAGGTCTAACGAGGAAATTTTATTATATTTTCAAGAAGGTGGAACAGTAGATTTCACTATGGATGGTGCACCTTTCAAAGGGGAGTTTACTATTAAAACAGACTCCACATTAATTATGGGAAACAGGATTTATAAAATTCTTACTCTTACAGATAGCGTTTTAATTTTGAGAGAAGGTGAATATGATTTCGGTACTGTAAAGAAATATCAAAGATCAGATAAAGTCGTTGAGCCCATTCCTGAATATGTTGATTTGGAGGAATATTATGAAAACGGACAATTAAGGGTAAAAGGTAGGTTCTATAATGGCTTTCAGGATGGCAATTGGGTAATGTATTATGAAACTGGTGAAGTTTTAAGTGTTCAGTATTTTAGTGAAGGAATTTTTCTGGAAAAACCAAAATACTTCGACAAAGATGGGAATGAAATGAGTGATGACGAGTATTATGAATATATTGATGAACATTGGCCAAAAGCGGAGTAGAAAGCCGCTCTCATTCTCGCTCTTCTTATTCTTTCAAAAACAGTTTAATAATCTCCTATCCCAGATTGAAATAGCCGTGGTATAAATTAAGGCAATCCATTATCAATACAAAAACCCAAAAATCCACAAAGGTATCGTGTTTTCATGTCCAACAACAATCTCATCCTTAACAATATATGCGCTTTTTAGGTTTCTAATTTGTTTTTTGCCTTTGTGCGGTCCTCCCAACTCAAAATGAGTGTCGTTTATCAAAAAATCAGCATTTTCTGAAGCCAAGACCTTGTAGTTTACGGCTGTTTGGTTGAGAAAAAAGGTCTCCCGATTGTTTCCAATATTTAAATTTTCATCGCCAAGTGCAAACATTAGTGCGGAATTATCAAGGTAAATTTTCTCGGGCTTATTGAGACTGTTGATTCCGGCTTCATCCACATGCAGTAGTTTGATCAGCTGTGCATCTTGAAGCAATTGTATATACGATTTCAAGGTATTGATACTAATCCCAGTACGGCTACTCAGATTTGAGAAATTAGGTTTAAATGGTACCGATCTGCTCAGAATTCGAAGTAACTTTTTCAAATAGACTATGTTATGAGTAGAAATATTTGAAAACACAGGAATATCAATTTCAAGAATGGTCAAAATAATCTCATTTAATCGGTGATAAAATGTTTTTTTATTCTCCATGAAAAACGGATAGTAGCCGAATTTGAGATACTCTTCAAAATATTGCAAAGGCTTAAAACGCGAACTAATATTGAGACTAATGTCAATATGATTTGTTAAAATTTCTTCCAATGTGTGCTCCCCATAATTCACATTGGTTTCAAAAAGCAAAAATTCCCGAAAAGACAAGCCTGGCATTTCATATATGACAGCCCGACGACTCAAATCAACCTTTGCCTGTCTGATATGCAGTAGAGATGACCCAGTAAATACAATCTTTAATTCGGGAAAATCATCGTAAATATTCTTCAATTCCCTTGCCCATTCTGCATACTTATGAACTTCATCCAAAGCTAGTAAAACACCTCCCTGCCTGTAAAATTTACCAGCCAATTCATAAAGAGTATTCTCTGTGAAAAACAAATGATCAAGACTTACATACAAAACTTCTTTTCCTGCATTGAAGTGCTTCTTTATATATTGAAGCATTAATGTCGTTTTCCCTACTCCACGACTTCCCTTTATTCCTATTAACCTATCATTCCAATCAATTTCATGAATGAATTCCCGAACATGTGTGGTTTTCGTCCAGTTGTATTTCTCATAAAAACCCCGAAATAGTTCTTCCATCTTATTAGATATTGATTTACAAAGATACGAAATAATCAATGCGATTACAAATATTATTACATAATCAATCAATGCAATGACATATTTATCTTATATATCAATCAATACACTGACGAGTTTAAGCTGTTTTTGCGAAAAGAATTTTCACTATCTCTCTAAGAATTTTTGTATAATCTCCTCGCCCGGATTGAAATAGCCATGATATAAATGAGGGAATTTTTCACGAATCCGCTGCATGTAATTCTTGATGCCCATGGCTTTGGGAGCGGTTTCAAAAAGTGAGGCATACCATTCCGGATCAATATTGAAATTGCGCCATTGAATCATGGTGGGATTTCCTTCAGAAATGAAATTCGTTAAGGCCTGTTCTTCAGCATCGCAATCGTTAAAACCGGGAAAAACAAAATAGTTCAGCGAAACCCATGCATTATGCTTGCGGGCATTTTTGCAGCTTTGCAATAAGTCTTCAAATGAATAATCCACCGGACGATAATACGCATTGTAAATGTCTTTTTGTGCCGAATTCATGCTGATGCGAATACTGTCGAGCCCGTTGGCACAAAGCTCATCAATGGCTTCAGGCTTGCTTGCATTGGTGTTGAGGTTAATAATACCTTTTGTCGTCTGTTTGCGAATAAGCTTCACCGCTTCCAATAAAGTTTCCCAAACCATTAATGGCTCGCCTTCACAACCTTGTCCAAAACTCACAATGGGATTTGGGGCTCTGTTCAAATGAGCTACAGCAATTTGTGCAATCTCTTCGGGTGAAGGGACAAAATCAATACGGTTTTGTGGTGAAGTAACTCCGGTAGATTTAGGTTGCCACGAAATACAGCCGATGCAACGTGCATTGCATTTTGGAGCAGTCGGCAGAGGCGCTTCCCAACGATATTGAAAGAAATTTCGCGCTGCCGGACAAAAATACACCGTGGCACAATGTCCGATATGTTGTAAAAGCCGATTTTCAGGCCATTTTTTACTTAGATATTTGAAATTATTCTTTACGACCTTTTGATCAAACTGATCGCAATCCTGCCGTATATCCGGATCTACACGAGTGGCGGTAACCCAAAATCTATCGTCGAGCCAGCCAACAGCAGCATAAGCAAAAAGAGGCAATTTGCTTTTTCGCGAAGAAGAGGTTTGGTAGGCTGAAAGATAAGTTTGCGTATGCGCCGGAGACACAAAAGCTGCCACAGCAAATTCATCTTCAAGTTCCTCTATTTCTTGGCTCTCAGGATTTAACCCTAGCGCTTTACGCTCGGGCAGAAAAAAGATATCGGTTCCTTCCGGTAAGGGAATGAAATCTTCGGGCTTTAATTCTACGGTATCTTTCCCGCTGCGCCCTACGCACTGGTATTCGGGATGATCGTAAATCTGACCTTCCGTATCCGCAAAAAGCATATATGGAACTTGGGTTGGGTGTTCTTCTTTCTCGTGCATCGTCAATCTATTTCAGAACAAAGTTATTTATTTATCCGCAGATTAACTCAAATTACACAGATTATTAAATTTAAGCAGATGAGCTGCGAGCCGGCAAGCCAGCTCTCGCTCCGCAGATAGTGTCTGCACCGCGCTTCGCTGGTGCTGCGAATTGTGGTTGACAAGTCTTCGTCCGGCTAAATGCGCACACAGAGCCGGACAAGAGTTCGTCAACCAATAATAAACTTACCGGCAAGCTAACCAACCAAAACATCAATTCCAACCGAGACGTATGCAATACGTCTCTACGCGAATATCTGTAGAGACGAATAGCATTCGTCTCAAAATACTACAATGATCAAAACAAGCACATATTTCTTTGATTTATTATTGATTTTGAGTACCTTTGATATTGCAAATTTGATTAGTTTTTAGTCGGCGAAACCTACTCACATTTATTGCCATGAAGAAATACGTATTCTTTTTATTGTTAGTATTTATTACCACTTCCGCATGTAATAATGGAAGCAAAAAGCAAGACTCTAATTCAATACAATCCATTCAAAATGTGCTGCAAACATTTTATTATCCTAATGTACCGCATATTTCTCTATCACCAGATGAATCTATTATAGATATTTATAGGAAAATGTGTGCAACACAAGATGTGTGTTTTCAGAACTTCTACCTTATTTGTGATTCTTGTGAATATCAATTACCTATTGATGTATTTAGCCTGAGATGCATTGGAAGGATATCAGATATTTTGCCAATGGCGCAAATAGTAATTAAAACCGACTCTACATTCACGTGGGAGTCTGATTATGTTGAATTTGAAGATAGGGTTTATAACCTTAATGAATTGACCAGTATTGTTAATCATATAATGGATGAAAATATTGAGCTTTCAGAGATTCTATTTGTTATTATGGGTGATGAGAATACAAAAATGAAAGAAATAGTCAATATTGCGTCATATATTCAGACACTGTATTGGAAATGGCTGTTTTATATAGAATTAGAATATGGAATTCTAAAGACTGAGAAAAGTCGAGAGTTGCATTTGTGGATGAATAATTTGCTGATGACAATAGTAGTTTATAGCGAAGATAGCTATTATGAATGTGATTGTGATGAACGTACACTAAAGCAATATGAGGTAGGTGATAGAGGTTTCTTTATGTATTTCTGAGAGACAAGGGACATACCTAAAGGCATGCAGGGTTGTTTTGTTTATTTGGTTTGCCGGGCGGTTATCCCTAACGGGATATCAACTCAAACCGAGACGTATTCAATTCGTCTCAAAATACTACGATGCCATTCTCAAGACACACATATTTCCGTTTTAATAATTTGTACACGGAGAAACCTGCCAGGTTTTCGTGTTTTTTCTTGCAAACCTGTCAGGTTTAGCAAGCAAATTATTAAAACTATCTGCGTGAATCTGCTTTAATTATAAATAATCTGCGAAATCAGCGATAATCTGCGGATGAAAACATCCAAGAATAATGAACCCCCGAATCAGGCCTACCTGATTCACTCTGCGTTAATGTATATGATTGCCGCAAGAATTAATTCTAAATCAGATCTGCGAAATATGCGTTAATCTGCGGACGAAATAATCTACGTGTATCTTCTCCTTTCAACGTTTCCAAGACACGAAAGTCGTTAGTCCCGGACGTTGGAAAGTTGAAAGTTATTTCTCCCCGTCCTTCGGTAAATACAACTCCATAATCTTCTGAATGTATTTGCCTAAAACGTCGAATTCAATATTGATGATGGTCCCTTTTTTGAAATTGTGGAAATTGGTTACATCGTATGTAAAAGGAATAATAGCTACAGAGAAAAGTCCGGGTTCGCTATCCACCACAGTTAAACTAACTCCGTTTACACAAATAGAACCCTTATTTACTGTGAAATTATTGGCATTTACATCATATTCGAACCAGTATTTCCAACTGCCATCAAATTCTTCAACTTTTGTACAAGTTGCAGTCTGATCTACATGACCCTGAACAATATGGCCATCGAAACGACCATCTGATTTCATGCTGCGTTCCAGATTCACTTCATAGCCCTCTTTCCACTCGCGCAAACAGGTCTTATTCAAAGTTTCATCAATGGCCGTAACCACGTATTCCTGTTTTTTCTTTTTCACTTTAACCACGGTAAGGCAAACGCCATCGTGTGCCATGCTCTGATCAATTTTCAGTTTTTTGGCCAAAGGGGTTTTAATGGTAAAATGAATATTGCCGCCTTCGCGTTTAATTTTGGAGACAACTCCCATTGCTTCAACGATTCCGCTAAACATAGTATTTTGCTTTAATGGTGAACTTTATTTTCTCATGGCTTCTTCCACCTCATCAACAGTGATGGGAAGACGATTTCCAATATATTTTCCGCCTATAGCTGTTACCAGCAAGTCGTCTTCAAGTCTGATTCCACCAAAACCAATATATGATTTGGCTTTTTCAAAATTGATAAACTCTGTGAATTTAGCTTCTTTATGCCATTTTTCAATCAATGCTGGAATGAAATAAATGCCGGGCTCATTGGTCATAACGTGTCCTTCTTTCAAACGGCGACCCATTCGCAAATATGCTGTTCCAAACTGATCGATACGGCTAACTTCATCGTCATATCCTACATAGTTTTCACCCAAATCTTCCATGTCGTGAACATCGAGTCCCATCATGTGTCCAAGACCATGAGGGAAAAACATGGCGTGTGCTCCGGCAGCAACAGCCTCGTCGGCATTGCCTTTCATGATGCCGAGATCAATCAGACCCTGAGCAATTACTTTTGCTGCTTCGAGGTGAATGCTTTGATAAGTTACTCCGGGTTTTACCATTTCAAATGCACGATTATTGGCATCTAATACAATCTGATAAATTTCTTTTTGGCGTTGGTTGAACTTTCCACTAACAGGCATTGTACGTGTAAAATCGGATGCATAATGCATGTTGGATTCAGCGCCCGCATCTGAAAGGAGTAAATCGCCATCCTGCATAATATTGCCATGATAGTGATTGTGCAAAGTTTCGCCTCTAACGGATAAAATTATTGGGAAAGAAGGTCCCATGCCATATTGATATGCAATTCCTTCCATGCGACCACAAATTTCCTGTTCCACCAGCCCCGGGCGAGCCATTTGAAAGGCAGCCATGTGCATTTTGTAACCAGTTGCAGCGGCTTTGTCAAGCTCGCGAAGTTCATGTTCGTCTTTTATTGCGCGAAGCTCAACTACTTCTTTGATTAGCTCTACACTGCAATTACTTTTCAGTTCTTCGAATGGAATTCCCAGCGTTTTATGCAAGAGAATTTTATTATCGGGACGATATGGAGGCAAATAATGAACTTTACGTCCGGCATCTTGTGCCTTTTTCAAGTAGGCTTCCAATTCAGCAAACGGGCGAGTGTCGGAAATTCCAACTTTTTCGCCCAGATCTTTCATCATGGGTTGTGGTCCCATCCAGATAATATCTTCAATATCCACGTCGTTGCCAAAAATGATTTGTTTGTTTTCATCGAAATCGATTACGCCGGCAAGACCGGGAATGGGGAGACCGAAAAAGTACAAAAAGCTCGAATCCTGACGAAAATGATATCCGTTGGCCGGATAATTCATTGGGCTTTCATTGTTTCCTAGAATTAGGGCAATTCCGTTTTTGATTTTACCCTGAAGATTATTGCGTCTTTGCAGATACACTTGACTTTCAAAGAGTTCCATGATAATATTGTTTTTAATAATTTATTTCTGAATTCAAATATACATCAAATTAATGTTTTGGAGGGGAACGTCCTCGAAAAAAACTGATCCCCCCATAGCTGCCCACCACAATCCTTCGGAACGAGGACAAGCTGCCTGCGCGCTGAGCTTTTCATCGTTGCGCCTAAACCAGGTCTTGACCGACATTCCACCGTCCGCCGGAAGATTATTACACATGGTGGCGGACATGGAACCGTCGGGCAATCGAAGGTGGATCATGAAAAGCGTGGGGCAATTTTCGAAGCAGAAAACACATTTTTGTCATTGTAATGACTAATTCTTATAATATTTGGTCAGTATAATAATTAATTTTATCTTTGAAATCAAAAAAATGTTTGAAAGAACAATTGAAAATGTCATTAAGGCAAAGTTTGGCAGCGGAAAAGCCATAATCGTTGCAGGAGCAAGACAGGTAGGCAAAACCACGCTTCTGAAAAAGATACTTGAAGACAAGGACTATTTGTTTTTGGATGCAGATGACCCGACAACAAGAGCTTTGTTGCAAAATCCAACTACAGAGCAGATAAGAACAATAATCGGAGATCATAAATATGTATTTCTTGATGAAGCTCAGAGAATATCAGGGATAGGGTTGACATTGAAAATAATTACCGACCAATTTAAAGATGTTCAGTTGTTTGTAAGCGGTTCTTCTTCTTTCGATCTGGGGAATGCACTTAATGAACCTTTAACAGGCAGAAAATGGGCATATGAATTGTTTCCTGTTTCATGGGAAGAATATGAAAACAGCATAGGATTTGTAAAAGCAGAACAGCAAGTTGAAAACCGCCTGCTATATGGATTTTATCCAGAAGTACTTAATAATCAGGGGAATGAACGCGAAACGCTAAAAAACCTTGTAAACAGCTATTTATATAGAGATTTGCTGGCTTTTTCAGATATCAGAAAGCCGGAAATTCTTGAACAATTATTGCTTGCATTGGCTTTGCAAACGGGAAGTGAGGTGAATTACAATGAGTTGTCAAAACTCCTTAAAATCAATAAAATAACGGTGCAGAATTATATTGATATTTTGGAAAAAGGATACATCATTTTTCGTCTTAATAGTTTTAGTCGAAATCTTAGAAATGAAATCAAGCAAAACCGTAAAATATATTTTTGGGATAATGGAGTAAGAAATATGATTATTGGTGATTTCAAATCGCTTAACCTAAGACTTGACAAAGGTGCACTGTGGGAGAATTTTCTTATTGCCGAAAGAAAAAAACAAAATTTATACAAAGACACATTTGCCAGAGTTTTTTTCTGGAGAACGCAACAACAGCAGGAAATAGATTTTGTTGAAGAAAAAGACGGAGAAATCTTTGCTTACGAATTCAAGTGGAAAGACAAAAAGAGCAAGTTCCCGCAAAAATTTTTAGATGTCTATAATGCTACCGGAACTACAATTGACAGGAATAATTTCAGGGAATTTGTCAGGATATAGCAATTGATTAGAGGTCCGGAAGGGTCATGAAAACCCGGGTTAGCTTACGCTTTTCTCCCGCAACAACGCTTATACTTCTTCCCACTTCCACACGGGCATGGTGCGTTTCGGCCCACATCTGCACTTTTCAACTGCAATTTTCGCTTATCCATTTTCTGTCGGAACATCATTTTGTATAATTTCCTTTAGGATCAGGAGCCAGTTTAATTTAAAACAGTAATTTTGAGAATTAACTTTCAAATAGAAGTCTATGACAAAATCAAATGACATAAAGATAGTTTCAAATGACTATAGTGGTTTGATTTCTCAAATCTCTCAAACGTATTTAACAGGAAAACAAAACACAGTAAGTGCTGTCAATACGGAGTTGGTAAATACTTATTGGAAAGTTGGCGAACATATTGTTAGGTTCGAGCAAAAAGGACAAGAAAAAGCTGAGTATGGAAGTGGTCTTTTAGAAAGATTATCAAAAGATTTATCATTGCTTTGAAAGGTTTTAGTTTAAGTAATGTAAAAAGAATGAGACAATTTTACAATGAATATTCAAATAGTGCGACACTGTCGCACCAATTGAGTTGGTCTCATTATGTTGAACTCCTTAAAATTGATGACCAATTAGAACGAAGTTTTTATGAAAAACAAAGCATAATTGAAAATTGGTCTATCAGAGAACTAATAAGACAAAAGAAAACATCGTTATTTTTACGTATAGCTGCTTCTAAAAATAAAGACGAAATCTTTGCCTTATCAAAAAAAGGACAAATTGTAGAAAAACCAGAAGACATTATTAGAGAGCCTTATGTATTAGATTTTCTACAAATCCCCGAACCATACAGCCTGAGTGAAAGTGAACTTGAATCCCGAATAATTGATAGTTTACAACAATTTCTTTTAGAACTCGGAAAAGGCTTTGCTTTTATTGGAAGACAATATAGGATCACGCTTGGAAACAGACATTTCAGAGTCGATTTGGTTTTTTATCATCGAATTCTAAAATGCTTCGTATTAATTGACCTGAAAAAAGAAGAGGTTGGTTATGAAGATGTAGGCCAGATGAACATGTATATGGGGTATTTTGAAAATGAGGAAAATACAGAGGATGACAATCCTCCTATTGGAATAGTTTTATCGAGAAACAAAGACGAATTACTTGTAAAATATGCGATGAATAGGGTGAATTCTCAGCTTTTTGTATCAAAGTACCAATTTTATTTGCCGAAAAAAGAAGAGTTGAAAGCATTAATAGAAAAGCAACTGAATGATGATTAAAAGAGTAATAAGCTAAGAACGATACAAGCAGCCAATGCGCAAAGGAGGGAAAAGGCAGTTTACCCATTCCCCCCACAGCAATATTTATACTTCTTCCCGCTTCCGCAAGGGCACGGAGCATTTCGGCCCACATCTGCGCTTTTCAACTGCAATTTTCGCTTATCCATCTTCTGGCGGAACATCATTTCCATCATTTTATACAATTCCGGATGTTTTTCTTCCATGAGGTGTGCTTTTTCGAAAAAATACTCACCGGCCACGGCCAGAAATTCGGTTGGGCTGGTGCCTCCGTAAGGATTGATGTCGGATTTATTTTCCCAGATATTGTCAATTTCCTTGTGAATGATATTTAGCCAGGGAATAATATATTGCTTGTCAAGTAGCAGTTCGGGAATGCCGTCGGTGGCACCGTCCATTTTATCAATGAGGTGAATAAACTCATGAATGGCGGTGTTTCCTTTGTCTGAAGCATTGCTAAAGCCTTTCTCTAATGCGGTTTTTGAAAGGATCATTTTGCCT
The DNA here is from genome assembly GCA_016937255.1 of Bacteroidales bacterium. Classification (GTDB taxonomy): domain Bacteria; phylum Bacteroidota; class Bacteroidia; order Bacteroidales; family DTU049; genus BM518. The sequence continues at coordinate 10,575 of JAFGWG010000039.1, read as the reverse complement.
TCCATATAGCCGGTGCCCACCATGCCCATAATATGATTCTCCGTGCTTTCGGTTTGAAATCCTTCATCGAAATTGCCTTCATATACCAGCACCTCCTGCAGATTGTAATACTTCCAGTCGGGGAATGCGAAAATGGGAATGACTGCACTTGAGGCAACCATTAGTTTGTCGGTAAGATTAATCTCGGTTTCTACCGGAGTAATTTTGCAGTTGAGTAAAAACTCCTGAACTTCATATTCGAAGAGCTTTTTTTCTTCGGGGTTAAGGCTATTGTAAAATGCAATATGCTGTGTGAGTTCAACTCGCCAGCTTGATGGAAATGGCGTATTGGGCTCATGCCACTTCTTTTTCCGCCAAACCGCTCTTATTGCAAGATATATCAAAATAAAAACAACGGGAACTATTATGTACTCCATCTCACGTTTTTTGCGAAGATAGCACTTTCTGAGATTGTTTATGTGGGTGGTTTTGGGACAACTTATCATAGAACACTGATAACAATGATTTTTACTGTCCGCAGATGAACTCAAATTACTCAGATTACTAAATTTAAGCAGATGAGCTGCGAGCCGACAAGCCAGCTCTCGCTCCGCAGATGCTGTATTCACCTCGCTTCGCTGGTGCTAGGAATCGTGGTTGACAAGTCTTAGTCCGGCTATTTATGCACGTTAGGCCGGACAAGAGTTCGTCAACCAATAAAAGCAGTTAGAAAGAAAACTATTCAAGCTCAACTAAGTAGTTTCACTTAAAAACAACTCATAAATTGCGTATCAATTTTTCTAGGACTATTTTTGTACTGATTTATGAACACAAATGCCTTAAAAATAGGATCAACAAGGTTGTTGAAGTTGCCCGTTGGAAAAGCCTCATCTGTATTTCTTAAAATGGAATCAGACCATCCCACCGGCTCGGTAAAAGAGCGGCCTGCATTTCATATGATTAAAACGGCGATTGAAAAAGGTCAAATCAACGAAGAAACCCGCGTTTTGGAAGCCAGCAGCGGAAATACCGGCATTGGCATTGCCCGTGCATGTAAACTAATGAAGCTGCCATGCACCATTTTTCTGCCCGAAAACACTCCGGAATTGAGAATTGAAATCTTAAGAATTCTGGGGGCTGATTTGGTGTTTACGCCTTCAGAAGAGGGCATGAAAGGAAGTATTGAAGCTCTGAAAAAGCATTTGCAAAACTCAGAGAACATTTATCATCCGGATCAGTTTTCCAACCCGGCAAATCCCGAGGCACATTATCTGACAACAGGCCCTGAAATTTGGGAGCAAACCAATGGGAATATTAATGTACTGGTTGCCGGAAGTGGGTCCGGAGGTACAATTTCGGGTTGCAGCAGGTTTTTGAAAGAGAAAAACCCGAGTATCAGAACCATTGCTCTTGAGCCTGAGCAAACGCATGTTTTACGCGGTGGTGAGCATGCCCCGCATGAAATCAGCGGAATTGCCCCCGGTTTTGTTCCGGAAAATTTTCATCGCAACTACATTGATGAAATCATGCCGGTTTCCGAAATGGAAAGCCTTGAATGTGTATCCTTTATGAGGAGGGAGTTCAATTTGAGAATTTCTGCGTCATCCGGGGCAAATATTGCCAAGGCAATACAATTGGCATCATTGGAAAGTCATGCTGTAAAGAACATTATTACTTTTGTATGCGAAAATGCTGATTTCGATAGTAGAGAAGCCACAATACGCAATCAATCATGAAAAACATACAGGAAATACTGTCAAAACTGACCGAAAAAGAGCGGTTTTATCCATATGAGTACAAGGACCATTGCGGTTCCGGAGTTCCTTATAAGGAGGAAATTATCGAAGCCGTTGCCGTCATGAAATCTTTGTTCTTCCCCGATTATTACAAGCCGGAAGAGGTTATTCTGTTTGATGATTTTCTGAAACAGATCCTGGAAAAACTTCAAACATTATTGCCACAAATTATTCATAAGGGCTTCTGTTTCGATTGTGCAGACTCTGCCGAAACATGCAAAAGTTCACTGGAATTTGCCCGTACAGCTTCCAATACATTCTTGTCAAAGATCCCTGAAATAAAGGATAGTTTAATAAGCGATGTTCATGCAGCATATCTTGGCGATCCTGCAGCCAAAAGTCATGGAGAAGTAATACTTTGTTACCCGGTAATTCAGGCCATGATTCATCACAGAGTAGCGCATGAACTATACAAACTGGAAATCCCGATTATACCGCGCATGATATCAGAAATGGCGCATTCTGAAACAGGTATAGACATTCATCCCGGCGCAAAAATCGGACGTCAATTTACCATCGACCACGGCACAGGGGTAGTAATTGGCGAAACCTGCGTTATAGGCGATAATGTAAAGATTTACCAGGGCGTTACATTAGGGGCCAAGAGCTTTCCACTTGACGAAAATGGCAATCCGATTAAGGGAATAGCCAGGCATCCTATAGTAGGTGATAATGTTATCATTTATGCCAATGCAACTATTCTGGGAAGGGTTTCCATCGGAGAAAATGCTGTTATTGGCGGCAACACATGGGTGACCAAAGATGTAGAGGCAAATTCTCGTGTTACTTTTTAGAAAACCTGTCAGGTTTTTACTGCAATGCACCTGTTTTAAGAACCTGACAGGTTCTAAAACAATTCGTATTTTTGCTATTCTATACTCGCATTATGAAGGAAAAACTTCTTGAAAGATTTCTGCGATATGTTGCCATCGACACCCAAAGCGATGATAAAAGCGATAATTCGCCCAGCACTGAAAAGCAGTGGAAACTGGCGAAACTGCTGGTGAAAGAGCTGAAGGAAATGGGGCTCGATAATGCCATGGTAGACGATTATGCTTATGTGTATGCTTCAATTCCTGCAAATACAGCGTTGAATCTACCTTCTATAGGATTCATTTCACACATGGATACTTCTCCCGATATGCCCGGAGCCAATGTTAAAGCACGTGTTATTGAAGAATATGATGGGAAAGACATTGTATTGAATGAAGAGAAAAATATTATTTTGAAAACTGCCGATTTCCCGGAAATAGAACATTATAAAGACCATACACTTATTTGTACGGATGGAACCACATTGCTGGGTGCAGATGATAAAGCCGGAATTGCAGAAATCATGACCGCTATTGAATATTTGCTGGAACATCCTGAAATTGAGCACGGCCCGATAAAAATTGCTTTTACTCCCGATGAGGAAATTGGTCGAGGAACAGATTATTTCGATGTGGAACGATTTGGAGCCGACTTTGCCTATACCATGGACGGAAGTGGCCCCGGTGAACTGGAATTTGAAAATTTTAACGCAGCTTCAGCAGATATTATAATTCAGGGAAACAATATCCACCCGGGTTATGCCAAGGGTAAAATGTTGAATACCATTCGTGTAGCCAATGAATATGATGCTTTGATTCCGATAAAAGAACGACCAGAATACACAGAGAAATACGAAGGATTCTACCATCTTATTGAGCAAAATGCTAGTGTAGAAAAATGTACCATGCGCTATATTATTCGCGATCATGACAAGAATAAATTTGAGCTTCGTAAAAACATAATGGAGGAGAAAGCTGCTGAATTAAATGAGAAATACGGCGAAGGAACGGTAAGTCTTGAGTTGAAAGACCAGTATAGCAACATGCGCGAAGTAATTGAGCAGCATTACCATATTATTGATTTGGCTGCCAGGGCAATGGTTCAAAGTGATATTAAGCCGATTATGAAACCCATACGCGGTGGAACCGATGGAGCCAGATTGTCTTTTATGGGGCTACCCTGCCCGAATATTTTTGCCGGCGGACATAATTTTCATGGCAAATTCGAGTATGTTTCACTCGATGTGATGCAGAAAGCCACAGAAGTAATTGTCAATATTGTAAAATTTGCAGAGGAGAAAATTTGAAAAAACTACTATTAAATATACTCATATTGTTTGGCACAGTAACCTTGTATGCACAAACAGATTCTACTATGATGGCTGCAGATTCGTCTCAAATTGTCTCTGATTCGACGGCGCTTGTCATTGAAGACTCCATCCCCCATTTTGAAACCACGCAAGACAGTCTCATTTGGGAATTGCTCACTTATGCCAAGTCTTTTCTGGGCGTTCCTTATCGATATGCCGGCCGAAGTCGCAACGGTTTCGATTGCAGCGGCTTTGTTTTTACCATGTATCAGCATATTGGCGTCACCTTATCACCCGATGCACGAGGAATATTTGGTTTTGGACGAGAAGTCCCTGATTCAGCTTTACAGCCCGGCGATATTATGTTTTATAAAGGCACATCCAGATATCGAGGGCCGAATGAAATATCGCATGTTGCCATTGTATATGAAATATTAGACAATGATGTCAAATTTATTCATGCAGCTGTAAATGGCGGTATTCGCTTCGATTATCTAAGCAGCCAGTATTATACACGTTACTATTTCAAATCGCGGAGAATGCCGATTTTCGACACCCCTCAACCTGGAGAAGATGGAACTGATTAAAAAATATTTTCCCGATCTCGATTCGAAAAAGCTGGAGCAATTTGAAGCTCTAATGCCTTTGTATGAAGATTGGAACTCAAAAATTAATGTAATTTCTCGTAAGGATTTTGAGCATTTTTACGAAAGACATGTCTTGCATTCATTAGGAATTGCAAAATTCTACACTTTTGAGTCTGGCATGAAAGTTCTGGATGTTGGCACAGGGGGCGGATTCCCAGGAATACCTCTGGCGATAATGTTTCCCGAAACAAATTTTACTTTGATTGATAGTATTGGTAAAAAAATAAAGGTAGTTAATGAAGTGAGCGATGCGCTTGGACTTGAAAACGTAAAGGCTTTTCAGGAAAGAGCTGAAAATATGAAAGGCAAGTGGCATATCGTAATTAGCCGTGCTGTAACCAATTTACCCGATTTTTATCGCTGGGTTGAACATAAAACAAAACAATTTAAGTCTTTCCCTTCGGTATTATATCTTAAGGGTGGAGAAGTTGAAGAAGAATTGGAGCAGTTAAGCTGCGCTAGCTTTGTTCAAAATCTCTCCAGCCATTTCAGCGAAGAGTTTTTTGAAACGAAAAAGCTTGTAAGTCTGTACTTTTGAAATTTGTCGCAAAATTAATTTACATATAAAATTTTGTATGGATTATTTTTCTTAATTTGGCGCCTTAAAATCAAAAAAATGGTAGAAAAAATTAAACAAAGTCTAAGAGAATCTAAAAGAGCCCGTTGGACAGCCTTGGTGATTTTATCATTTACCATGTTTGCCGGATATCTTTTTAATGAAATTATTTCTCCTTTGAAACCCATTATTGATGCCGATCCGAGTTTTGGCTGGGATGGATCTGATTTTGGTATGTTCTTCGGAGCCTATGCCTGGTTTAATGTATTCTTTGTCATGTTGATTGTTGTGGGAATTCTGCTTGACAGACTTGGGATACGTTTTAGTACAATTTCTTCTGCATTAATAATGATTATTGGTGCCGGAATTAAGTATTATGCCTTTAAAACAGATATGGGCGATGCCCAAATCTTTGGTGTAGGAGCACGACTTATGACGGCCTGTATAGGCTTCGCGATTTTTGGAGTCGGTGTGGAGTTTGCGGGTATAACGGTGTCAAAGGCTGTGGTGAAATGGTTTAAAGGGAAGGAAATTGCTTTAGCCATGGGTATGCAGGTGGCAATTGCCCGTTTAGGCTCATTTGTACCGCTGATGTTTGGCGCATATTTCGTTAGTCTAACTGCTGTTCCTACCTATATCTTCATGGGTCTATTATTCTTAGTCATTGGTTTACTTGGCTTTATTGTGTACAATATAATGGACAAGAATCTTGACAAGCAAGATAAATCAGCTATCGATTATACTGAAGAAGATAAATTTAGAATCAGAGATCTTGGTGTAATTATTTCAAACAGAGGTTTCTGGTTGATTGCCATTCTTTGTGTATTGTTTTATTCTGCCGTATTTCCATTCTATAAATATGGGCCGGATCTGATGTTTAATAAATTTGGGGTGTCTAAAGATTGGACAGGTCTCATCCCAAGTATTGTACCCTTTGGAACAATCTTCTTAACTCCATTCTTTGGTGGAATTTATGATAAAAGAGGAAAAGGTGCTACCATGATGATTATTGGAGCATTTATTCTTGTAGTTGTTCACATTATCTATTGGATGCCTGGAATTACCAGTATGTATCTTGCTTTTGCAAATGCAATTTTATTGGGAATTGGTTTCTCATTGGTTCCTTCAGCCATGTGGCCTTCAGTTCCAAAAATTATTCCCGAAAAGCAAATTGGCTCTGCGTATGCTTTTATTTTCTGGATTCAGAATTTTGGATTATGGGGGATTCCACTACTCGTTGGAATTGTGCTCGAGAAAACAAACCCAGGTGTTGCAGAATCATTGAAATCAGGTAATGATGTTTCCTACAATTACGAGACTACTTGGCTAATCTTTGTCGGATGTACCATTCTTGCTTTATTGATTGCATTCTGGCTTAAAGCTGAAGATAAGCGCAAAGGCTACGGTCTTGAGCTTCCTAATATCGAAAAGGAATTGGAGAAATAAAATAACTTCATATTTTGATAAAAACGGCTGTCCACTTTTATTGGATGGCCGTTTTTTTGAAAAATAGTATATTGGTAAAATGGTAATTGGCGTGGGATGGCTACCATTTAGCCATTGCACCAATCAACCATTAACCATTTTCCATTATCACTATTCTTGGTGTAATTATTGCAATATCCCCGCAGTTTCGTATTTTTATATCCTAAAACTCATAAACATGAAAAAAATTCTGTTTGCCATTTTGTTGATGCCCGCTCTGGTATTCAACTCTTGCGATACTCTTAAAAATATTAACTTGCCTATTGATGGAGTTGTTTCATTATCAGAATCTGATATTGTGGCAGGACTCAAAGAAGCGCTAAATGTTGGAACCAATAATTCGGTTTCTTTTTTGGGAAAAACAGATGGATTTCTAAAAAATCCTTCGTTTAAAATTCCATTCCCGGAAGAGGCGCAAAAAGTTGAAACCAAATTACGTGAACTCGGAATGCATGAATTGGTGGATAATTTTATTGTGAGTATTAACCGTGGTGCTGAGCAAGCTGTTTCAAAAGCTGCCCCAATTTTTGTTGATGCAATTACTTCAATGACTTTCGAGGATGCTAAAAACATTCTTAAAGGAGAAGACAATGCCGCTACCAATTATTTTAAGTCCAAAACTTCCGGGGCACTTTTCAATCTGTTTAAGCCGGTCATTCAAACTGCTTTAGATCAGGTTAATGCCACAAAATACTGGTCAGATATTACTTCTACCTACAATAAGATTCCTTTTGTAACCAAAGTGGAAACGGATCTGGCAAAATATGTAACCGATAAAGCCATGGGCGCTCTTTTTACTAAAATTGCCGATGAAGAAAAGAAAATACGTACCGATCCTGCTGCACGTGTAAGCGAAATACTCAAAAAAGTTTTTAATCCCAATGCGATCATTCAGTAAATTCCTTCCGATCATTCTGCTCACAGGTCTGCTTTTTCAGTCCTGCATTGAGCTTGAAGAAAAAATCACTATTAATTCTGATAAAAGTGGTGAATACTCTCTGAAATTAGACATGAGTGCCTTGTCATCTATGGGTGCCGGCGAATTTGATGTCCCTGAAGAGCTATTGACATTCCCACAGTTTATTAGCGAAGCTGTGAAAGATGTAAGTGGTATTTCAGATATAAAATCAAGCTCTGATGAAAAAGCCGGTTTGTATCAAGTTTCATTTCATTTTCAGAACCATAGTGCTTTTAAACGTGCTTTGCTGAAACTTGCTGGAATGAAATACGGCTTCATTGTGCCCAATTATATGAAAGTGGGCAAACATCGCTTCAAAAGAACCAATATTCAACCTATGGTGGCCAGAGCTATAGAAAAAAGCGACAATGAATTCTTTACTCAGTCTTTTATGGGAACGGAAGCAACATCGTTTATTAATGTCAGAACCATAATTGAAACGCCTTCACCTGTTAAGAAAATCAAGAAAAACGGTAGGGCCAGAAAAACGGCCGACAATGTGGTTGAAATAAAAGGCACCCTAACCGAGATCATCAAAGGAATGGATTTGGGCGTTGTGGTGAAGTATTAATTAGCTAATTGGCTGATTAGCATATTAGCTGATGCAGAGTTCTGCTAATCAGCTAATTATCATATCATCTAATCAATATAATCCTATATTTTTCTGAACCTGTTTTTAGCATGAAGTTTTTACATAGCTTTGCGCCTTAAAATATTGAGATGAAATCGATGTTTTCAAATCTCCGGGGTGATGTCTTCGGTGGACTTACCGCAGGAATCGTAGCCCTTCCACTTGCATTGGCTTTTGGGGTACAATCAGGACTGGGCGCAGAAGCAGGTCTTTACGGTGCTATTTTTGTTGGCTTTTTTGCTTCATTATTTGGAGGCACACCTTCACAAATAAGTGGACCTACAGGACCAATAACATTAGTAGTAGCTTCAGTTTTTGCCACCTATTTATCAGCAGATATTGGTCTAGATAAGCTGATGGCACTCATGCTGCTTATTTTTATATTCACAGGTCTTTTCCAAATCCTTTTTGGAATTATTCGTCTTGGTAAGTACATAAAATACATTCCCTATCCTGTTTTATCCGGTTTTATGAGTGGTATTGGCATCATTATCATTTTACTCCAAATTTTCCCATTAACCGGTCAAACTTCCCCATCAGGAACAATGGCTATTATTACTGAATTTCCAACTATATTCGATAATATAAATCTGCAATCTATTGCATTGGCTGCTGGAACCATCGTAATAATATATTCATGGCCTTTGGTCTCAAAAAAGATACCCGGAACTCTGATTGCGTTGCTTCTCATGACTATTATTTCGGTATATCTCAATTATGATTCTGCTCTAACCATTTCTACTATTCCTGAAGGAATGCCGACACTTAAAATTTCGAATTTCTCAATCATTGACATAAATTTGATCTTGCTTGCCGTAATTCCGGCACTAACTTTGGCAGGCTTGGGCTCTATCGATACATTGCTTACTTCTGTTGTTGCCGATAATTTGACAAATACAAAACACAATAGCAATAAAGAACTTATTGGACAGGGAATTGGCAATATAGTAGCCGGTTTTTTTGGTGGTATTCCAGGTGCAGGTGCTACTATGCGTACGCTTGTTAATGTAAAATCGGGCGGAAGAGAAAAACTTTCCGGGCTAATTCATAGTCTTGTTCTATTATTAATGCTTTTGGGCTTGGGGACTTATGTGAAATTAATTCCTAATGCAGTTTTGGCAGGAATACTGATTACTGTTGGAATTGGAATTATTGACAAACGTGGCTTGCGCGATATTTTGAAAATCCCGAAAGCAGATGCTGTTGTTCTAATGCTTGTACTTCTACTTACCGTATTTGTAGATTTACTTCAGGCAGTAGCCATTGGAATGGTTATCGCTTCGGTGCTATTTATGAAAAGAGCCGGCGATCTGGTTGAAGAAAGTGTCGATATTAACCCGGTTTCTGCCGGCGACCGAGAATTACCATGGGACGATGAAAAAGATATCCACCCCGATATTTATAAAAAAGTACATATTTTGCGCCTCGATGGACCACTCTTTTTTGGTGTGGTAAACCGATTCCGTGATCAGTTCTCTATGGTTCCTCCCGATGTAGAAGTAATGATCATTAGAATGCGAAAAGTAGCATTTATCGACCAAAGCGGCCTATATGCCATTGAAGATGCAGTGCGCACATTGAAATCCAATAATGTTAAAGTGCTTTTTACCATGATTCAGGAACAGCCACTTTACATGATGAAAAGGGTAAGAATGATTCCTGCCTTGATTGAAGAAGAATTCGTATTCGATAGCTTTTCTGAATGTGCTGAGTTTCTGCGTGATAAATTTGAGAAAGCGGTATAGCTAGAAAGCCCTAAGCTATATCTCTAACATCCTATTCACCCCACTTCCCATACCTAATCCGCTCCGGCTTAAAACGATCGGGGAAGGCTGGTTCTTCTGCGGGATATCCAATACTGATCAGTCCAATGGGTAGAATATATTGTGGTAAATTATAAAATTCTTTCAACGCAATGGTTCTTTCTTCTCTCGGGAAAACCCCAAGCCAAACTGCGCCCAGATTCATGTCGTGAATGATTAAAAGCATGTTTTGTATGGCTGCAGAACAGTTAATAGCATTATATTCCGGTGAAGGCTCAATATTTAGATCTCCACAAACCAAAATGGCAGCAGCAGCATTTTTCAACATCTTGCCATAAGGGTGAATTTCAGACAAGGCTGCAAGGTCTTCATTGCTTTCGGTTACCAAAAAATGCCAACTTTGGAAATTTCTTGCAGAAGGCGCATACATGCCGGCTTTTATAATTTCTTCGATTTCTTTTTTGCTGATAATGCCTTCAGAATATTTACGAATACTCCGTCTTTTGAAGATAACGTCTTTCAATTCCATGCTAAAAGATTTTATAATGACCAGTAATTTCTCGATTCCCAATTGGCTCTGATGCTTACAGGGCGTGGAAGTGTATACACGGGTTCCGGCTGACGATCTGAATCAAAGT
>JAFGWG010000242.1 GCA_016937255.1 Bacteroidales bacterium | reverse complement strand
TTAGACTTAAAAAAAACTACGGTTCTTTAAACATTCTGGCATGCCGCTAATATTCACGACAGTGTGGGTGCGGTGGATACGATTAAGCATCTTCAATATGACTTTCCAAGACTGATATTAAATAGTAGAATGACCACCGTTTCACTCCAACGGCCAACCCCAACTCCAACCCCAACTCCGGGCACACACCCGACAAGCCCAAAACCAAACAGCAGCCTCAGGCGCGCGCTATAGGCAACAAAGTCGCCGCACGCTGGCAAAGCCAGCTGCATTGCGCCCGTCGCCCCAAAGTCACATTAAAAATCCGCAGGATTTTTACACATTCAAAACCGCAGGTTTTGACACATTCTTAAAACCGAAGGTTTTTTACACATTCTTACAAACCGTAGGTTTCAACACATCCTTACGATTGCCCATAGATTCACATTTAAATTTGGTGTAAGGAATCGGTATTGGCATAATATACGGTACTCGAATCGGCTTATCTTTTTGTAAACCAGGCTCCCAGTCAGGCATACGTTTAAACACCCGCTTAATTTCATCTTCAATCAAACGATCATTCACCAACCATTCCCGTCCTTGGGTAGACTCCGGATTCGTCCGAACATGAATCACTTTTCCGGTTGTATCAATCTCGAAAGAAACGATAACGACCCCTTGATGCTGGCTGTTATTCAAAACCGTAAAATCAAGATTACGCTCAATGAAACACCATAAAGAATCCTCTCCTCCATGAAATCTAGGAGGCGTCCCAATATACATGATCATTTCATTCTCCGTCTGACAAAAACCGGTAAACCCCAAAGTCAGCATCAATAACATCCAAACGCTCTTCATTCTCCGTCTGTTTTATTTTACCCACCACATCAAAACCCCACCCCAACGGCCAAAAGCAACTCCAACCCCATCTCCAGGTGTGCCCTGTAGGGCGACAAGGTCGCAGTACGCTGGCAAAACCAGCTCCATTGAACCCGTCGCCCAAAGTCACATTAAAAATCCGCAGGATTTTTACACATTCTTAAATCAGTCAAAGATCCGATCCTTCCCCAACAGATCATTCACATTTTCAATATGCTGCTTCTGTATTTTCATATTTTCCCCATTCAACACAGCCTTCCTTAATGCCCCAATCGTTTCGATTTTATTTTTATAGAATACGGGGGCATTCTCCTTATCAATCAATGTCATAACCTCCAACAATCTTTTCTGTTTTACAAGATATGTCTCTTTTGGAATAAAATCTACCTCCTTTAAAACACAGTCTCCGTAAAACACAACAACAGAGTAAAAAGGCAAATGATTCAGATAACCGATTTGGCTTCTCAAGTCTTGAATATGCTTGCTGTTCTGCTTAATTGGATTGTAAAATCGGTACTTATTTTTCCCATACGCCATGACTTTTGTCCAATACGAATGATTTCCATTCCCATAAATCCAACCGCTAAAATCTTTCACTTCGAAAACGACGACTCCGACGGATGCTAAGACAACTAAGTCTATCTGAGAAAATCCGCCGTTTCGCTTTTCCAAATAAAGATCGTGAAATATATTTTCTGATGAAATCCCGTGTTTCAACAGTTTCAAAATCAAATCTCTTTCTGATTTTGTTCCTCTTTTTGAACTTGTAACAGTCTTAAGTAATCTGCGATTTCTTACTTTTCCTAATCCGTAGATGAATGCAATCACGATCACAACACCTAAAAATATCCACAATATTTCCTGTAGTAGAAGCATAACCTCTCTTTCAAAAAGTACTTGTTGCCAGATTAGTATGACAAACAAGAACAATAAAAATAGTCTGTTTGAGGTTCTTTTTTTTACGTTCAATGTATCAGAATCAATAGGATTCGTAATCGTTTGTAGTACCCGAATATAGAAGAAGCAGAAACGCATAGAAGCAAAATCGCTACCCCGGGCGCAATGCGCGCACGCCCGTAAACCACAAAACCACAAAAACCAATAACTAATAACCAAAAAGCAAAAAACTCATACAGCAGCCTCAGGCGTGCGCTGTAGGCGACAAAGTCGCCCTACGCTGGCCTTGCCAGCTGCATTGCTCCCGTCGTCCCAAATGCCCCAAAACCTGCACATCCGCTAGCCAGCCAGCAAAAGCCACATTCGAAATCGAAGATTTCGACACATTAAAAATCCTACGGATTTTTACACATTCAAAAAACGAAGTTTTTTGACACATTAAAAAACCGCAGATTTTTTACACATTCTTAAAACCTTCGGTTTTTTACACATTCTTCCCATATAATTCAATAAACCCGAACAACAACCTCTCCGGTTTCCAAACCATCCGCTTGAGCCCGAAGCGTAATCGCACCACTTTTTCTATCCTTTAATGGACGAAGAATAGCCAGAGCCTTTCCTCGAAAAGTCCTGCATACCTTGTTGTTAAAGCTATCCATATCGATGGGATTCGCGTTCCCCGAACCCGCAATTTCACCTACACCTGAAACACGAAAGGTCACCGGTATCGTCGAGTTAGGTATAACATTGCCCTGGTCATCAACAATTTCGACTTTGACATACGACAAATCATTACGGTTCGCTTGAATCGTAAGCCGATCGGCCGTGAGCCTAACTTTTGCCGGTGAGCCTGTGGTTTTCAGCTCCTTAGAGGCTATTTCTTTTCCATTATCCAGCGCAATGGCTTTTAGAATGCCTGGCTCGTAAGGCACCTTGAATGTTGCCGTGATGCCTGTATTCGTATCGATGGTTTGTTCGCCAATGACCTTTCCATTCAATTCGAGGCGCACCTTAGGGCTTTTGGAGAAGACCCTTACATCCATCGTTTTACCTTCGTTTCCTTTCCAGTTCCAGGAGGGATACTCATCGGGCCAGCCCCAGTAGCTGCATGTTTCGACCATGCCTTCGGGGATGGGTGTATGCACCATCATTTCAATTTTGCTGTTATTCCAAATCACATCGCGGTAGTACGATTGTGGTTTTTTATTTCCACACAAGTCGATGTCGCCAGAATAGTTGTTGAACCAGGGCCAAGGCTGAAGCCCCACGCGAGGTCCGGGTTTGTCGCTAATTTTTGAATGGCCACATCCGGTTTCTCCCAAATGATCCATACCAGTCCACACAAAATCACCAATCACATAAGGGTGTTTCTCAACCCCTTGCCAATAATAATAGGCCTCGGCGGCGTACGATTCCGTACTTACTAGGATCCGATCGGGATATTCAACATGATCGGATTCGAAAGCTTTTTGCAGATAATTATAACCCGCAACATCCAGGTCGCTAAATACGGGAGCAGCCGTTTCCCATTTCCGGCCCCAGTGATCCCAAAATTCACAAACGCCTTCGGTTACAGGTCTTGTAGAGTCCAACCGATGCACTTCGTCAACGAGTTCTTTCCGGATAGCATATCCGAGAGAATCGGCACGTTCATTGAGTTCATTACCGATACTCCAGAATATCACCGAAGGGTGGTTTCTGTCGCGGTAAATCATCGATTTAAGGTCTTTTTGCCACCATTCCCTAAAATACAGGCTATAATCCTGCGGATTCTTAGGACGAACCCACTGATCAAACGCTTCGTTCAATACCAATATACCAAGGCGGTCGCAGGCATCGAGGAATTGTGTTGAAGGAGGGTTGTGACTGGTACGTATGGCATTGAAGCCATTCACTTTCATCAGTTCCACACGGCGCTCTTCCGCTCTGTCGATCGTAGCAGCGCCCAGAAACCCATTATCGTGATGGAGATTTCCACCTTTCAGCAGCACGTTTTTCCCGTTCAGCGTGAATCCGGTTTTTGCATCGAAATGAATCGTGCGGATACCAAAGGTTGTTTTGGTTTGGTCGGTAACCTTTCCATTCGAAATAAGGCTAATTTCTGCGGTATACAGGTTGGGGGCTTCGGTTGACCACAATTTGGCTTGTGGTACTTGTATGCGTTGCGTAATCTCTTCGGTTCCTGGTTTCATGTTTTTAGCCGTCGTTTCCGATGTGGTTGACACCTGACCGTTCGCATCGATGATACGAATCTGTAATTGTACAGCTGCATTTTCGTTTGCACTGTTTTCGACCGTCGTAGAAACGGTTACATTCGCCTCATTCGTAGAGATATTTTCGGTATGTACAAACACGCCATCGTGTGCAATGTGAACGGATTGTTTTTGAATGAGCCATACATGCCTATATATGCCTGATCCGCTGTACCAACGTGAATTTCTCCCTTCGTTCTTTACCTTTACGGCGATTACATTGGGCTTCCCTGCAGGGTTGAGGCATTCGGTAATATCAAATTGAAAAGCCGTATAACCGTAGGGATGTACACCGACCTGTTTGCTATTTACCCACACTTCGCTGTTCATGTAAACGCCATCGAAGTGAATGATCACCTGGTTCAATTGCTTTTCATCGGCTAATGTAAATGTTTTCCGATACCAGCCTGTGCCGCCTACGGTATATCCTGTAGCAGTTGTTCCAATGCTTTCCTTCGTAAAAGGGCCTACAACCTTGCCCGGTTCCTGATTGGGAAGATTTTCAATACTCCAATCGTTCGGCAAATCAAGCTTGCGCCAGCCATGATCGTCAAAAGACGACAGGGCAGCTCCTTCAATATCTCCCAAATGAAATTTCCAATTGTCGTCGAAAAGCGATTCGATCCTGGTCAGTTGTTTTTGTTGCTTACATGCAATAGAAACCACCAATAGAAATAAAAAGGCTAAAATTGAAAGAAAGCGATTCCTTCGTTTTCTGTGTTGATAATACTCCATACCTAAATTATTATGTTACCATTCTTTATACCCCAGAAGCGTTGATTCTTCCGGGGTATTGAACGGAGTGATCGGGCTGACGATTCAGAACATCGGTCAACCAGGCATTGGGATTGACGTTTGCCAACCGCACGCAAGCAAAGCCACATTAAAAATCCGCAGGATTTTTACACATTCTTAAAACCGCAGGTTTTTTACAAACGCTTAAAGCCCAAACGACAACCCCAACTCAAGCGCCGACACACCATAGCCGAGCTCTGCAAATGCCGTAAACTTCTCCGTAATCGGATAACGCGCACCAATAAACGTAGAATAACCAAATCCGCTCGTTGACGAAGCACTAGGCGTATACCCGGGAATGTCATCCCCAAAATACTTACCCCCTACCACATTGTAACCCAACATCAAACCGGCGTACGTATCAAGCTTGTCAATAAACTGATAGTGGAAAACACCACGCGCACCCAAAACAACATAACTGTATTTGAAACCATACGAGTAAGTCATATAAGACGTCTCCCATTTGTTGGAAGAATACCCCAAATAACCACCCACACCAATCGTCGCTTTGCCATCCAACAACCCGTCCACGACACCTTTCTCATAGGAAACAGATAAAGGAGGAAAACCGCTGGAGTATCCGTCACCCCCATAATAACTACCCAGACCGATACCGACATGGACCACCTGATCACCTTTTGAAAATGCATTTTGCGCATTTACCGTAATCAGAAAACAGCTTGTCAAAACAAGAACAAGGGTGAAAAACATTTTCTTTGCCATAGTTCGAAATTTAATTTTTTAGTGAATAAAATATTGACCGCAAAATTAAATATCCATGACTTCATTCAGCAATTGTACCTTTGCACAGGATCAAAAAGAATTTGCAAAAGGTAAAATACAATCAACACATTCAAAAACCGAAGGATTTTTACACAGGAATATACTCCAGCCCCCAAAACGGCACCAAACCCGAATTAACCGACCTCGTAATAACAAAAATCTCCGCACCACTCGAATTCGAAAAAACAAAACAAGGCTCAGCAGCATATAAAGGCCCCCAACTACTCGGAACCGGATCCTTAAACTTCTCCAACTCAATATTTGACAAACGCTGCAAATTCACCGAACTGCAAACATAAACATTCGAATAAATACCCATACTTGCATTCCTTTCAAAATCCAGGAGAACAAACAACCGATTCGTCTCCTCCGAATGATCCACCCAACGTAAATTTCTCGAAATATAAAAATCTTTCTCAGCAATCGTACCACTGTACTGCATATCCAACGCTTCAAGTTCCGAACTAACAAACGCAAACCGACCACTGGAAAACAGACGATCCCCACGTTCAGAAAACCAAAAATCCCCATCAAAAGAATACTGACTCGATTTAGGACACTTATGCAAAAACGAAGCAGTCCCCATTCGTATATCAAATTTGCTTACAGAGCCCAAAGACACCCGTTTCGTAGCTACATAAATATACGAACCACTTGGATGCAACCGAGCCTTTGAACGGCCATAAATAATATCCCCCGTATGCATCGTCTCAATCGAATTGGCATCACTCAAATCAATGCAATGCATACGTTCCCATAGATCACTATCGGGAATCACATACGCCCATTCATTCGCACCATATACAACATCACTCGCCTTACAAGAAACGTTGCAAACACGCAACACCGACCGCTCCTTCAGATCAACAAGCGAAAGATGCCCGTCGTGACCGACAACCGCTCTCAACCCATCCGGTGAAATGGACACACACGTTGGCAAATAATCTAGCTCTATTTCCTCCGTCGCTCTGCTCAACGCATCAAAAACAGACAACGTCGCATTCGAACTGACATAAACCAACTGATCGGTAACCTTTGAATATTCCGCATCAATCACTGCGGCCGCCAAAACAGTTTTTCGTTCTTCAAAAAACTCAATCGGAACAACCACCGAGTCCATAACGCCATTACCCGTCAAAAATATTTTCGATTGATGCGTACCATTTTCCAAATTCTCCGCAATAAGATTAACCGTAATCGAAACCGACTGACCTACCGGAACTTCTCCAACTGAAGGAGACAACCCAATACAATCATCCGAAGCCGAAGCCGTAAAACGCAATCGCTCATCCCCTTGATTGACCAAAGTCAACGACTTACTCCGCTCAGTAATATTAAACGACAAACCATTCGACACATAAAACTTCGGATTATCCCCCGCATACCCCTTTAAAACAACCGAATCAATCCCAAGAGAAGTCATAATCTTGAGCACGCCCCAGTACAAGCCCGGATTACGATCAGAAATGCTGGACGTAATGGAAACCTCCTGAATATCATTTTCAAAAAAACCCGACCGCGGCATCACATTCACCCAACTCGGAAACGAAATCACCTGAAACTCCCCCTGCGAAGCCGGTTTGGTCGTAAAAAACAACGTCTTAATTTCATATTCTTTAAATACCAGCGTATCAGACGAAAACAACAACTTGGGTCCTTCCACCAAATGATCCTCTTTCTCACAGCCAAAAGCCAACAACATCAGCCCAAACGCAACCATCGCTCTACCAAATCCATTCATTTTCCCTTTCATCTTCATTCATTCTTTTTCTCTTAAACCTTCAAGTCCCAATCACACTTGAAACCGCAGGCTTCAACATTCTTCCCATTTGCGACCGGTAGGGAGCAACACATTAAAAATCCGAAGGATTTTTACACATTCGGCGAAGCCGACACAGCACCCCAAACCAAAGCACCCCCACTCCGCAAAACGGAATGAGGGTCCCTCAATACAAAGTCAAAACAACTTCAAAACAAAAAAAAGTCCCGCCAAACGCATTGGCAACGTGTTTTTCTAAGGTATAAATCCAATCACATTTGAAACCGCAGGTTTTCTACACATTCCTAAAATCACACTCTTACAATTTGCGACCGATAGGGAGCAACACATTAAAAAACCGCAGGTTTTCTACACATTAAAAATCCGAAGGATTTTTACACATTCTTACAAACCGCAGGCGTCAACACATTCTTCCCATTTGCGACCGATAGGGAGCAACACATTAAAAAACCGAAGGTTTTTTACACATTAAAAATCCGAAGGATTTTTACACATTAAAAATCCGAAGGATTTTTACACATTAAAAATCCGAAGGATTTTTACACATTCTTAACCACACATTAATAACCATCATTCCGCAAACACCGCGCCATGAAATCCATATTCTGCTGCACCAACTCCAATCCCCGTTCAGCGCTGTGTAGGTGCTTCAAGTGCGCATCAGGAAGCATCCGGTTGTCCACCAAATAACGAACCAGCTCTTTAGGAGCCACCGCCTCCGAAACCAAAAAGCCCAGCGCATTGGCCCTGGCAAAAACCGGATCATAATACGGATTATCCCGATCATAGATCACCCGCGCGCCACCAGGCACATAAAGCAACCCTTCCTCCTCGCTCAAGTAAACAGCCGGGCGATCGATTTTCATAAAATCATCGGGCATATCCATATATTCTGAAAGGCCAAAATCCTGCTTCAACCAATCCAGATAATCCTGAGCCGTTTTGAAATACCGCATAGACTTCTTCTTCGAGCGCGCTCGAAAAATGTCCCCCTTGCCCCGCTCTTGCTCCTGACTCGCCTTTAACCGGACAAGTTCGTCAAACGGCAACCTCGTCGTATACCAGGCACTCAGCCCATTCGGCATCCATTCCCCGTCATACTTCACCAGCGAACTGACCAGCACCTTATGCTCCCGCAACTGTGCATCGACTAAACTTCCATCAAACGCATCGCGCAGCACCTTGTACGAACACCCACTGGCATCCTGCACAAACAGATGGCAGTCATCGAAGCCATCAAGCAAATAAAGACCAAACGGCAGCGACTCAATGGCAGCCACCCGAGCGGCCTGCGCCTCCATCCCCCACTGCCTCAACATCAATACCAGCCAATCCCTGGTATACAGCGAAAGCGGTCCGGTGGTCCGGTTAAAGGCAAGAATGGTCTTAAATTCGTACGCCCGTGGACTCGGTTCGATCGTGTCCCCCAAAATCGCATCAATCTCCCCGTCAATGGCCTCCCGCCGCCCTTCAATAAACGGACGGAGCAAAAACGACTGCGTGGCCAAACGCATCATCAGCCCCTTAATCGGAAAAAAATCAGCCTCTACCGCCTCCGCCTGAAGGAGGTTCAACAAATCGTCGTTGATGGGTGCCCGCTCAAATGCCTCGTCCAACACCTCATAAAGGGCAACAGACAACATCATAAGAAACGGATTCTCCGGGTTGATCACCGATTCACTCTTCGATTTCTGCACATACAACCAGACGAGAAACGCGACATCCACCCGATTCACCTCGTCCGGATAATAGGACGCCTCGTCTATTTCATAAAAAGGCAAAAACCGATCATACAATTCCTTATGCTTCGTCGTAAACGCCTGCCACACACCAATGCCGGAAACAACATCCTCAAAATAATACGCCAACGACAAGGCCACCTCCTTCATCAGACCCTTGTCCAGCCCACCATCACCGCTTAAACTCGTTCCAATCGCCGCCAATTGATTGGCAATCCTCAAGTAATACGCATCCGTTACAAACGACATTGCATCCAAATGCCCCTTGCGCCAATCATGTATCGTGATCCTATTCATCTGATTCTTAAAAATATAAAACAAAACACCCCGGTCAAAAGCCGTTCACCCCCACCGCCAAACCACCGCAAACACCCGCAGAAACCTAAACACATTTGCGACCGGTAGGGAGCAACACATTAAAAATCCGAAGGATTTTTACACATTCTTACAATCCGCCGGTTTCACCCGATTGGATCAACTAATAATATCCTTCATCTTCTTTGAACAATATCTTAGATTACCACTCCTAGCCAGTAACAACTTCTCCAATCGAATCTTTGTCTGAGTTTTAATATCCGGTGTTTTCACTTTGGATGCAACAATTCGTGCAAAAACTCGCGTGTTGGAATTTATTGAATGATCCAACAATCGCTTTATTGTATTTTCTAACTGCTTAAAAGCTTCATCAACATCACTACCTTTCAATTCTATAAGTCGAAGTTCTTTTAAATCTTTACAATAAAGACCATAATCACATTGCTTACCATCATTTGCCCCCATTAAACCCCCATCAATACGATAAGCTGTCAGGTTATGTTTTCTTTTGTTTATTCCGTGATATGTTGAAGATCCTCCCTTATCATCTATAAAAACAACATGCATTCGAGGTTCATTAAATAGTATATAGGTCTCCTCGGTGTATTTTTCATCAAAGTCCATACTCCAGGTTCATAAGTTTATCATAATTCTTATTCAAATCCCTAGATACTTCATCGATTCTTTCTGCTTTTATTTGTTTATTCTTATTATCTAAAATGGAATAAATCGTCCCTTTCTTTACAAACCAAGCACCAACTTCCTCATAACAAACCCAATAGCGGCTTGGCATCAAGCGTTTTACTGCACTTTCATTCTTCTTTGCCACATGAGAAGCATATAGCAGATTATTCAATGAGGTTAAAATATATGGGCTATGAGTCGTTATAAATACATTATGGTCTTTCTTGTGTATCAACTCCATCAAATGGAATATCAGCTCTCGCTGTGTTGTTGGATATAAATTCTGTTCTGGTTCCTCTAGAAAAATATTCGAATAGTATGGTCTCGTTAAATGATTGAGCGCCTTATAGTACTCTTGGTAAACCTCAGGAGAAGAGAATAATGATGGATAATCCTTATTACCTAAGAAGTTCATCATGAATTGCATCATTGAAGGCTTAATTTTCATATCTCCGTCCTTCAAAAGCACACCCTTTTCTTCAAAAATAATTTTATAAAAGGAGTTTAGTAAATCCACGCTTACATGACGATCATTTACGCTTTTCTTTCCATTATCTCGCTCATAATAATCTTTTGTTACATACCTCAGTAAAACAAGTAAAGGAATAATTGACTGCAAACCACTAGATGTATTTGTAAAATCCAATACTTTCTTATTTTTCAAAACAACGCTATCCTTGCCGGTACTTTTGTCATACACATAGCTGACACCCAAATTCAACATTTTCATCTGCTTGCCCGCATAATAGGTTCTAGCCTCCTGCCAATCAGATAAAAAACTAAGTGTGTTATTTTCTTCAAGCTTAACATCAAACCAATTTGGAATGGAGGCTACAATATTTCTTTCCGCAGGAATGTAAATGGTCTTAGGTCGAATATAGTCCCAACGATTTTTCCAATTAAATTGAAAGGAGTCCGTTTTTTTAGAAAAGGAAAAACGCATTACATCCGTTTCATATTCAATGTAACTTTCTGGATGAATAAAACCTTCTAATTTATGAAATACTACGAGGTTAGACTCAAAGTATCCTTTTTTTTCAAACAATCGTGCAGACTGAATAATCGCTATTTCCTTTTCTACCCAACTACAATAACAAGCAATCTTATTGATGGTGCTTTTACCGGAACTTTGCAAACCTATCAGCAGGTTGATACGCTTTAATTCCATATCAACCTCCTTTAGCGGACCTATATTATTAATTACTAGATGCTTCATCGTCTACAAGTGTATATTCCAATGCTTATTTGCCATAATACGCAAAGATAGTATTATTCAACCGATCACAAGAAGATTTTTTGACCAAGTGGCGCAAACCATAAACCGATTCATTGGTTAAACAAAATTCAAAACACCCCGGTCAAAAGCCATTCACCCCCACCCGCAAATACCCGCAGAAACGCAAACACATTTGAAACCGAAGTTTTGACACATCATCACATCAATTCAAGCTCAAAACACAACGGCTACCCCTCTTTTGGTGAAGACAGATTTGTATTGAGGATATTTACATCAATCATTGGAAGAGGATATTTTGAAAAAATCGTCCCAGCTGTTTTCACAACAAGGATACCACGCATTGTACCAACAGCCACACTCAATAAATGAGGCGTTATATATTTGATTGTGAAGCGATCGTTGTTATTGATCTCAATAAACTGAGCCAAGTCCTTTACCTCAAAGAGAAAGCGATAAACACTTTCTAGCACAACCTCTCCGGTAAGCATATATCGAATGCCGAAAACAATTGACATGCTATTATTCTCAACATCCGGCTGAAATTGATTTGAAAAACCAATATTTATGGCTTCGGGTACCAAATCATCATCAACTTTGCCGGGAGACATTTTAAAATCCACCTCATTTATTGATATCAGCCTCATCTGAATATTCGCATTCTCCTGTGTCATAGCTCATTTGTTTTTGTATGAAATGGTACTATTGCCATTTGCTTTACTTGTACATAGCACATCAAACTTCTCCGTTGGAGAAATGAAACTATTTATTGGAACAAACACATATTTCATTTCTGGCTGGCGTTTAACTTGAACGATAGGTTCGCCAAGTACAGCCGCAATTTTAGCGAGTGTCGAAATAGTAAATCCGTGCGATCCGGTCAACCATCTCGATATCTCAGATTCTCGCTTACCCATCAGCGCAGCAAATTGACGCTGCGTCATTTTTTTAGCCTTTAGAAGATCATAAATTCGGTTCGCAATATCCATATTTAAGCGAACTTCCTCCTTGACCTCAGGATCCACATTGGCGAGGCATTGTTCAAATAGATCATTCTTTTTCATAAGTGCTACTATAGTGTGATGGTTTCAATTATACGCTTCAATGCGACAAAATCTTCGAAATTCGTGTCTGCCTGTTTGACTATTCGCTTTATTCGTTGGTCGATATCACGGAGATCGTCTATAAATCTCAACAGAACCGGATCGTCTTCATTTTTCTGGGCAGTCGTTACAGCTCCTCCGCCAAGAATGAGTATTTTATCAGAAAGCCTTAAGCAATAAAGCCTTAATTTTCCTACTTTCCTATTTACCCTAACAAAACTAATATACAGCGGTATTGCTTTAACATTCCCCCCTTCAGGTCGAAAGTATCTTTCACAAGCACCCGTCTCCCTCATCTTATCGATTGCAGTAATTATCGCATCAAAGGATCTCTTTATTTGAGGATGTACGTGCGCATTGTTCGCTAAAAGAAAATTCTCAAACTCACTCATCTCCTCGCCATCATACTTTGGCGAAAACATACAGACCATATCAGTCTCCAGAATAAGTTCAAATTTCCCCATGCTCAATTTTTGAGAGTGCAAATATACGCAGTAAAAATGCAGAAACCAATAAAAACTTCACTTTTTTGCTAAGTACCATTCAGAATCAACACCCAGATCCTGGAATTCGTTACCCAAAAATAGTGGTATGTATTTCCTTTGAGTTGATAATCAGCATTTTTTTGCCATGCACTAAGCTTATTAGTTTATATCAGAAAAGTTCATGTAGCACTATGGTTAATAGACACTTAAGCAGCCAACCTGTCTTATTTATGTAGGATCGTCATTACTCAAAAAACGGACAAAAAGTGTCTAAAAATGCATAAAAAAAAATCACACTGATTTACAATTACTTATAATGAAACAAATCAGGGATTTTGTACTTCATTTGGACAACATACCCCCTTGTTAATAGTTTCAAACGATCCTATATACTTTAAATTGTGTCTATTTGAACCATCAATATGCATGGGCAGGACAGTCTCAACTTTCTTCCCATTTGCGAGCTATAGCGAGCAAAACATTAAAAATCCGAAGGATTTTTACACATTAAAAAAAACGAAGTTTTTTTTACACATCCAACTCCCTCAACCACCCCCGCAACGCCCCACCAATCTCCTCATGCCGCAAACCAAAAAGCACATTCGTCTTAATAAAATCCAACTTATTCCCAATATCATACCGGACACCATCCACCACACAACCAAACATCGGCAACTCCGCCACCATCAACCGCATCGCATCCGTAATCTGAATCTCATTCCCCTTACCCCGAGGCGTACGATCCAAAAAATCAAAAATCTCAGGACCAAACACATACCGGCTCGCCACCGCAAGATCCGAAGGCGCATCCTCCGGCGAAGGCTTCTCCACAAAACCCCGTGCACGCACCACATTCCCATCCATGGCAATCGGATCAATCACACCATACCGATGCACCTTCTCCCTGGGCACACGCTCCAGCGCCACTACAGAACCGCCAAAACGTTCGTACACATCCATCAACTGACCCGTCACCGGCACATCCGTCGTAGACTCCACCAACGTATCCCCCAGCAACACCGCAAACGGCTCCTGTCCCACAAACGAACGCGCATAGCGGATCGCATCCCCCAAACCATTCATCTCCTTCTGCCAAACAAAATGAATGTTGGCCATCGACGAAATACGCTCCAAAGCCGCCGCCGCCGCAGCACGCCCCTTCTCGTTCAACGCAGCCTCCAGCAACCAATTGCGATCAAAATGCTCCTCAATCGCCCGCTTTCCGCCGCTTACCACCATCAAAATATCCGTAATCCCCGAACGCACCGCTTCCTCCACCACATACTGAATCACCGGCGTATCCACCACCGGAATCATCTCCTTGGGTTGACTCTTCGTTATCGGCAAAAAACGCGTACCCCATCCGGCAGCAGGAATCACAGCTTTTTTAATCTTCATGGCTCACAATATCCGGTTTAATCACTTCAATATCCTTCGCACCCAGCACTTCGGTCAACGACGCAAACATCGCCTCATCCCGATACGTCCCGATGATCGCACCCCCTGAACCCGTAAATTTCGCCGAAGCACCCACCGACCGAGCCAGCTCCACCATCTCAATGTTGCCCGCCTCAATCCGTACCAGACTGCGCCGCAAATCAAAATTTCGGTTGATCAGCGCCGCCATTCGCTCCGCATCCGCCTGAGCCATCGCAGCCCGAAACTGCTCCGTCAGCTCCGCCCATTCCCGCATCGCATCCAGCACCACAGGCTCCCCAATATTGTAGCGAGCCCGCAAATTGTTGTGCAACACCTCCGTGCCTTCCGAAAGCGTTCGGCGAAACGCGATGTAACAACGCGGCATCCCTTCCAGGCTCAGCGGCACATAATCCCCGTAGCCCTGCTTCTCCATAATCGACTTCGAAAAATTCATAAACACCGGCTGCGCATACACCTGCGCCACCCGATCCTGCAAACCTGCCGCAATGCCCAACTCGTTGTTTTCTACACTCAAAATCAGATTGGCCAAAATCGGTTTGGGAATCATCACCCCATAAAACGCCATCAACGCCTTAAAACACGCCGTCACAATGGCCGACGAACCCGCCAACCCCAATCGCAGCGGAATGTTGGAGCAATAGCGAATCGTAAAATTGCGTGCATCCAAACGAATGTGGTTGCTCGTACAATACATATAAAAAACCTTGATCGCCGCCTTAATCAGACGAATGCCCCCGTAGTACCCGTTGCTCGACACCGTCGCCGCCAGATCCTCCAGCGAAGCAAACCGATCCACATCCATCCGTTCCGGAATAATCTCCAACTCCGGCGTATGGTAGAGTTGCACCTTCGCCCGAAAATTCTTAAACACAAACGCAATCGTCTTCCCAAAATACCCGTCCGACGGATTCCCAATCAACGCCGCCCTCGGATACGCATGTTTCTCTATGATCATGGTATAAATCTAAAACAAATTCAAACAACGGTCAAAAGCCGCTCTGTCAATCAATCTTAATACAAATATGATATAATGCCAATTTGTCATGAAATATGCCACACAAATTGTCGCATTTTGACAAATCATTATATATTTTAGTGATATTTAACACTTGGCGCGATTTTTGATCGTTTAATGAGGATTTCTAAAGGAATCAATATCGGTCTTTTATAGATTCTTCACCGTAAAAGAAGATATGTGTTCACTTTTTCGAGTATTAACCTTTTTTCTGTGTCTATATGAGTAAAACAGGCAAAGTAACAAGTGCAAAAGCAGCATCCGCAGCATCAAAAGTGCTACGTGACGGCAGAACGGGACGTGCAAGTAAAACTGCAGCAGCAAGTGCATTGTCACAGAGGCCCTCAAAAAAGAAATGAGTCCTCACGGGAATGCTTAACCCGAAAATTCAGTGGCCGAAGCAAACCGGCTAGGCGTTTGCAGAGTAAATTAAACCGAAATCTTGATAAAATGAATGCATATTTAAATCTAAATGGTAATTCATCCGTTAGATTCTACTCTATTGAACCGACAAGAATCACTGTTGTGTTCAAAGATGGACGTCCGTACTCGTACAGCTATGGAAGAGCTGGAAGAGACAACGTAGAACAGATGAAAACACTTGCAAATAGAGGCGCAGGTCTTTGCTCCTTTATTCAACGACATGTTCGAACTCTGTACGATTGATGAATGAATGAATCGCTCCCGTAACTGTTTGCCGACAGCCAAGGGAGCAATTCTATCTTATTCAAGTATCGCCCGAACCGTATCACAAATGTATGCCAACTCCTCTTCTTTCATGAAAGCAAAGATGGGTAGCGAGACATTTCCCTGCCAGGTTTTTTCAGCATTGGGATAATCTGCCGAATTCAGATGATAGCGCTCCTTATAGTAGGTCATCTGATGCAAGGGTTTGTAGTGAACCGATGTGCCAATACCCGCTTCTGACATCTTTTCAATGAACGCATTGCGAGAGACTTTTGCAGAAGGCTTTAATATGATGGGATAGAGATGCCAAGCATGTTCGTCGTTTGCAACATGTATGAGTGGTAAATCAATGGAATTCAAGTCTGACAAACGCTCCGTGTAATATTCTGCAGCACGTTGACGTTCCTTTCTGAAAAGTTCCGCTTGCTCCAACTGTCCCAAGCCTATGGCTGCATTGATATCAGGCATGTTGTATTTATATCCCGCTTCAACCACATCATACTCCCAAGACGGGGTTTTCGCAGTAAAGCGATCCCAAACATCTCGATTGATCCCGTGCAAACGCATTACCTTTGCACGCTTGTACAGTTGCTCGTCATTTGTCACCAACATCCCTCCTTCACCGGTAGTGATGGTTTTGTTGGCATAGAAGCTAAAGCAGGAAACATCGCCTTGTGATCCCACCCACTTTCCGTTCCGTTTGGCTGGGAATGCGTGTGCAGCATCCTCCAATACACGTATGTTGTGTTTTTTGCAAAGAGGAAGTATCTGGTCCAAATCTACTGCCTGACCTCCAAAATGCACGATTACGATAAAACGTACATCCGGATGTTTTTTTATGGCAGCTTCCAGAATCTCAGGCGTGATCAAATTACTTCGGTACTCCGTATCGACAAAAATAGGATCCGCTTGCATATATCGAATCACCTCGGCAGAAGCGGTAAACGTCATTGAGGGTACAAAGACCTTATCTCCGGGCTGGATGCCCAATGCTTCAATACCCAAATGAAGAGCCGCTGTACAGGAATTAACTGCACAAGCATACGTTGCACCTACTGCTTCGGCAAATCGTCTTTCAAGTTCAAGTGCTTTGCCTGCAGTAGTCAGCCAACCACTTTCAAGTACCTCATTGAGGTATTTGCGTTCATTTTCGCCAATAAAGACTTTGGCAAAAGGGATGTTTTGTTTCATTTTTTAACGAATAATTTCTTTGATCGTTCTGAATATAATCACGATGTCACCCATAAAAGAGTGATTATGCACGTAGTCAATATATAGATTCAACTTTTGAGGTAAAATATCGCTTCTGTACGTTTCTGTAGGATTTTCCGAATTGGCCAACAACTCCTCCTCATTTCGAAAAACAATTGACGCATTATCTGAGAGCCCCGGTCTTACTTGTAAAACAATATCCCATTTTTCGGGATACACCTTAGTCGACTATTCAAAAGAACAGCCATATTATATAAATAAATTTTAATATTTGATTATTGCTTCCTAACATGCATCGATCGAATTTCAAGGTCAGAACTTATTTATAGATCAATTCCTCATAAAGCTTTATAAGCTACTATGTAATTTTCGATTACATAAGTATTTTTACATTTTATGTGTTTTATTATTTCAATTTTGAAGTGATTGATAATAAGTATCCCTAATCACATCTACATATTTTTTTGTACCAACCTCTCTTGTCAATCTATCCATTACAAAAGAACGACCTTTTCTTCCCAATTCTCGACACTTCTCTTCATCAAAATACAGCTTAAGAATTGCATTTTTAAAAGCCAATTCATCTCCGGCCTTTGTGAAAATTCCGCACTCATTTTCTTCAATAATGGTCATTAACTCATTCTCATCAAAATTCGCTAATACAGGACGAGATGCAGACATTATACTCCAAGTTTTTGAAGGTACACTATTTGCCCCAACTCCAGGCTTTGAAATAACCAAACCAACATCACCTAGACTGAACACGTGGCTTATATCCTCATACGGTTGAAAAGGAAGTATTACAATATTCCTCAAATCAAACTCTAATATTCTATTCTTTAAGGTGTTCAAATAGGCACCCTCACCAATAAGAACAAATTGTATAGAAGGGTATTCTGATTGTAGTTCACCAGCTACAGAAACGAGTAATTCCATATTCTGGGTCAGTCCAATATTACCACAATACGTTAAATAAAACTTACTTGGATCAAGATTATACTTTTTAAAAAGAATGTTATTTGATCTTGGGATATCAATTACAGCTTTCTCATCAACCCAATTATAAACAACTTCAATTTTATTTTCTGGCACTCCTTTTTCCATAATATTCTTCTTGAAGTCCTCAGAAATAACAATGATTTTATCCGCGTGCCTATACGTAAAATCCTCTATTTTACGGCCAATTTTCCACAAAAACGAACCATTTTTTACAAGACTGGAACCAACTAAACTATCCGGAAATATATCCTGAAGATTATATACAATTGGTATACGATTAAAGTATTTTATTATTGCAGCCATAGCTCCCTGTATGGGCGGAGTACTAAATACCAGCATGATATCACAACTCTTAGACTCTTTATAAAAAACGCCTCTCAGAATTTGTTTCCAACAAGAAACCGTATAACGTATGGCTCTACCGAAAGCACTTCTACCTTCCTTCATCAACTTAAATCGATATACAATCATATGATTATTATACATCGACTCTTTAGGCCGGTATTTATACTCATTCCTAACTGTATCACAAATCCCCCTTGTAGGTAAAGGAGTATAAACTAACGTTTCAAAGCCTTCATTTGAGATGGCTTGATATATATTGTCAATCAAATAGGAACTCGCTGCTTTTTCAGGATAAAAATAGGCAGGAAGATGTAGTATCTTCATTTAAAAAAGTTGTTTGTATATGAATCAAAGTGAGACCGTCTTTGTATCTTTCTTTTTAGACACACCAGGATTTCCGACAGTAACACAACACTCCTCGGTTGAATAGAGAACATTTGTTCCTGATCCAATAATATTATATGATGATATAGTCACTCCATCTTTAATCGTTGAATTTATACCTATAAACGTATTATTAAGGACTTTGGAGAATCCCCCGAAAGCCACACGTAAAGAAATAAAACAATAATCAAAGACTTCAGTATTATGACTTAAGGTACATCCTTCATAAAGTATGACACCAGAATGAATCTTGCTTCCATGACCAATAAATACAGAATCCGCCACAAAGATATTATCTCCAACAAAAACAGCATCCCATGCAATGGAATTCGGAGATATATAATTTACTAAACCATATCCATCCTCTCTAACCTTATTACATACTCGCTCTCGATTAATACTACAATGAGCATAGCCGATCGCAACAAAAAACATATAGTTCGTAACATAATACATAGATCTGCACGCATCATAAGTGATTATAGGCAAGCCACAGAATTCAGACGAACCCGCTTCATTATCGTCGACGAAAGCAACAATTTGATATAACCCATCACGCTTGTTATATTCAAATATTTTTTCGGCCAAAGCGCCTGTTCCATATATTAATATTTTTTCATGCATTGACTGTCACAAATTTAATTTTTTCAATCAACTCTTCTGCAAAATCAATTGCTCTTTGTGGTGTTTCCTCAACAATTATTACATGTCCACTTCTGCATAGACTTGAAGTTAATTCTGGTATGATATCACCAAGACTGTAATAGATTGCTGAATCATAAACTCGTTTATCCTGTAATAATTCTAAATTACGAATATCGACAAGCTTACCCGGGTCTGGAGAAAAATAACGAATACAAGCAGCAGAGGCTTCTTCGGAGGGAAACAAATATGGTTCAACCCCCAAAGCACAATTAACGGCTGCTGCAACCATATCTATACCAGTTGATAAGTGCGTTAGTTCTGTTGAAATAAAGTCTCCACCTAAACGAGCACCAATTTCCATTAAATAGGGTATACCATTCTGCAATTTCACTTCAGCATGACAGGCACAATTATTAACTCCTAACGCCTTGACCCCTGAAACAGCAGCATCAGTTACAATCTTAACAAATTCTGAAGCGAAGCATGATGGCTGAGTGTGCCCAAGTTCAACAAAAAATGGATCTTCAGTCGTTTTCTTATCTGTAACAGCGAGTACATGAATATTAGAATCCCAAACAATTATCTCCACGCTAAACTCAGGACCTTCAATAAATTGCTCAATTAAGACCGTCTTATCCCGTGACTCAACTAATGCTCGTTCATAAAAATTCAAAAAGGATTTTTGACTGATTGATTTTGGGATTTTTGCAATACCACGACTACCGCTACTTCGCGATGGTTTTAGAATCGAACAGGTATCGAAGTTCTGAAAATGGAACCATGCATCCTCTGCTGTTTGAGTTATTATTGATAATGGGCTAGGAGCTCCACCAAACTTAAATGCTTCACGCATTAAATATTTATTGGTTGCCCGTAAAGCTTGCTCTCGTGAAATACCTGACAATCCTAACTCATCATTTATACGACCCATCACCGCCATAGCCACCTCAGAGCAGGGGTGAATTACTCCGTCAATCTGTTCACTACGTGCCACACGAAGCATTTCATCTTCTGATGTAATATTAACACAGATTGCTTTATCAGCATACTTAAATCCTAAAGCATTAGAATTCCCATCTGCTGCTATAACATAATGTCCCATTATTTGAGCTTTCTTGATTACAGGAATCTGTAATACTCCAGCAGCTAAAACTAAAAGTTTACTCATTTATTTTAATTACTCTGATCCGAATTAATATTTTCACGTGCAATTACTGATTTAATCGTTTGTAACACGATCTTTAAATCCATCCGAAAAGAGATGTTATTGGCATAAAATGCATCCCAATGAAACTTTTCATCCTGCGTTATTGAATTTCTATAAAATGCCTGCGCAAAGCCTGTAATACCTGGTTTAACAGAATAGCTTCTACGATAATCCTCAGTCATTCTATCCAAACTATAATTTTCAAAATAAAGCTTGGGTCGAGGCCCAATGAAACTCATACTCCCAAGAAGCACATTTAAAAATTGAGGAATCTCATCCAATGAAGTCTTTCGCAGAAATGCCCCTACAGGTGTCACACGAGGATCCTTATCACTATTATACGTTGATCCATCTGGATTCTTTATATCAGGAGAGTTTATGTACATTGTCCTTAACTTAAACATAGTAAAGGGTCTATATTGTTTACCAGCTCGAGTTGCATTGTAAAAAATTGGACCACGATCATGTAAATAAATCATGGGTGCACAACAGATAATCACAATTACGACAAACGGCAAAGCAATCAATCCAATTATGACATCAAAAATGCGCTTAATTAGCTTATAACACATTAGCTTATATCTTTATTAACTGTCAATCTCACAATTTAAATCGGAATAGGTCATACATGTAGTTCCTGTCAAACCAGGAGGACTAAAAGATTTATTTCTCATAGTATTATTCCTATTCTTAATTTTTCAATCTAAAACTTGCACAAAATCCGGCTTAGCAACTCTACCTAAAACCCACTCGTATAGCATGTATGTTTTCTTTGCAACAATTTCTGAAGAGAATCTGCTGATAATACACTGACGTCCTTTTCTTCCCAACTCATGACGTTGTTTATCTGTTAATCTCATACCTTCTGTAAGAGCATTAGTTAAATTGTCAAGATTCAAATCAATCCACCATCCACATTCATCCTCAATTAAGCAGCTCCAAGGAGTATTCTTTGTTGTAATTACGGGGCATTCACACATTAAAGCTTCAGCCACAACGTTACCAAAGTTTTCATTATACGAGGGTAAAACAAATAGATTAGACTCCATATACTTTTTCATTTTTTCCTCACCTGTTATTGGCCCAATAAACTTAATAGAATCCAATAAATTTAAGTTCTTAGCTTTATCTAGCAGCTTTTGCACATATTCGACTGGATCACTATTACCAGCAATATGAAGTTCCCAGTTTGAAAGAAGATCATTGGGCAACTGGCTCCATGCATCAATTAAGAGCTCAAGCCCCTTTATGGGATTCACTCGTGAGAGAAATAGCACCACTTTTTTATCATTAATTGAGTGTACAATTTCCTGCGAATAACAAGATAAATCAATTCCATTAGGGATAATTGCTATAGGAGCTGTTACACCTAACTTTCTAACAGCATCAGATTCCTGTTGTGACGTTGTAAGTACACATGAGGCACCCTGCGTATCTCTTTTGCCATAAAGATGCCAAATAATATTCTTCTTGATTTTTTTCCAATTATTATAGTTAATTCGATATGTTTCCAAATCGCCTCTTGGATTGACAATATAGGCTTTGTTCTGTCTACGTGCCGCTGCAGAAACCCAATGATTACACGGAAGCCAAACACCATGATAATGATAAATATCGCAATCGTCATTATTTCTCAAATATGATCTCAGATTTAGATGAAACAACTGATTAATTCTTGATTGTGACCGATCAAAGTCTCTAATTCTAACACCAGCAGAAATAAGTTTTTCACCAAAAGGGCGACTTTCAGTATACGTTACTAAAGAAACATCAACACCCTCATTTGCCAAACCTATGCACTGAATTGGTACACTAGCAGTCGGCCCTCCATATTGATGATGTAAATAAGATAGAAAATGATATACCTTCATTATATATGTATTTTTTTACTCTCTATAATATCAACTAATCTTGTTCCAAATTTATACCATGTATTTTCATTTACATACTTTTCCAATAGCAATATGTCTATTTGAGCACCCGAACTGATTATTTGAAATATTTCATCATAGCTTTTAAAAGTAAAACAAAAACCTTCCTCTGCCATTTCCCTAAATGCACCGACATCTGGTCCAATGACAGTTTTTCCTAACAAAATAGAATCCATCAAAGCACCTGAACTTGAAACAGAACCTTTGACGTAAGGAAAAAGCACATACTTAGACTTCCTTATTAGGATATTTAGTTCATCCTTGCAAAGAAACCGATTCTGATATGTAGTATAATCATCCAAATGGTTTCGAATAGACTCATCGTACAAGAGATCACTACATCTGCCAACAATCAATGTTTTAAACGTATCGTTACAATATTGTCTCTTGTAAGCAACGTATTCAGCAATACCTTTATATTTGGAAATGTTACCCCAAATTATCACATCGAGATCAATATCAGATGAAACCTGCACGCTTTTAAACTCTGAATGAAAAGGATGTGGATAATAAACAACTTGTGCATTAGTCTTTCCTTGCAAGAAGTCAAAAGCATCTTTTGAATGAGGAATAATAAAACTCGATATTCTAAAAAAAAGTTTAAAAATTAACTTCGAATAAATGTTGTGACCTTGATGAGGTTCAATATTATGAAATATCCACAAAAAGGTTACCTGCCTTACACGAAGAATCATTAAACAAAGCAACATTACAAAAAACTGTATTACTCCAAACTTCCTAAAAGCTACATTCTCAGGCCAGTTAAAGATATATGCGTCTCCATCAAAAAGATGATTAATGAGATTCAAAATATTTGGGCCTAAATTCTCATTCTTATTAATTGCATCTACAGAATCACATAAATCCTGAATGTAACTATTCTCTGCATGCTTCCTAGGATTTGGATATACTACAATCTTGCTCATAAATGATACTCAAAAATTTATCAGACCATTGGGTCTCGTTACTTTAAAGATTAAATCTCGGCCTAAACAACTAGCATTCTTCCCAGTTCACACATAAAAAAACCCAATTATAAAATTATATTTTAACGAATACCTGATAATCTTTAACGCAAAAGATCATTTACTGACATCAAGAGTATTATCGGGAAAATTCCTACAATAGATGGGTATAAGACTAATCAAGGAGAATACAACCTAAATAAGAATATGCTCCAGGGCTATACCATCCTTCTTTCTTCCCTATTTGATATCGTCTAAGGAGTCTCCGCAAGTAAAGTGACTCGTGGAACCAACGGCATACAGTTAACAGTTACTC
The DNA here is from genome assembly GCA_016937255.1 of Bacteroidales bacterium. Lineage (GTDB taxonomy): Bacteria > Bacteroidota > Bacteroidia > Bacteroidales > DTU049 > BM518. The sequence continues at coordinate 4,439 of JAFGWG010000242.1, read as the reverse complement.
AAATAGACAACATCCTATTCATCTCATTATCAATGAAACTATTCATTTCATCCAAATAATCTTCGCATCCCTTTTTGTAATAACTATGTTTCTCTTTATTATTTAATATATTAACAATGAAATCGACCCAAACTTGTGGGCTATCAGAAATAAAAAGAGGAAGAATTCCATTTCTATATATACCTGTAACACTATGTGAACGAACAATAGTCGTCTTACCAAATGAAAGGGATTCTATAGTTTTCACCTTTAGACCAGTACCTTCATAAACTGGATTAATCACAATATTCCCTAGACGATAGAATGATTCAATATCTTCAATAAAACCATATAATACTATCTTATCAGACAACAAGCTCTTAGGTATTTGATAACAAATTTTCCCTCCAATTAACAGTCTACAGCCTAATTCTAATTTGTTTAGCAGCGGGAAAACATTAATTAAAAACCAATTAATTCCATTAATGTTAAACTGATTATCTCCTGAGATAAATAATATGTCATTATTATTCACAATTGGAGTATATTTATAATCAACTCTATTATAAATGCAAAACACATTACTCAATGGAGATATTATCTTAAAGTAGCTTGCCTCTTCTTGTTGTAACGCTAAAATATTTTGACATCTTTGCATAGACTTCGCTTCACTACTTGCAGTTAACGATACAACACGAGAGGAAACCTTCATTTGTTTATAGGCAAAACAATCATGCGTAGCAATGACTTTTTTAGGTATAGTAATATAATTAAACAACCGACTTAAATAATAATAATTAATGATACAAACATCAAATTTTTTTGTTTCATGCAGCAACCTAACACATCTGGTTAAACCACGGGGATAGGAGTCATCAATACCAGCAAATCCATTTCTAAAAATTAATGACACATAATACAATAGAGTTGATTTTATCTTTTCATAACAGCTCATTTTGTAAATACTAAAATCGGAACCAAAATAATTCGTCATTTCATCGATTGCAACATCAGAAAAATCATGCTTTTTCTTAAATGCTGGTTCATTTATATAAAGAAAATGAATACTATATCCATATTTCCTCAATGAATTTATCAAAGATAACAACCACGAACTATTACCAGCAATTGTTGGGTGAGTTGCACACTTTGATATCACTAATACTTTTTTCATTACACTTATATTTAATTTCCAGCGAAACCTCAACTACTTGGCAATCAATCTACTTGATCTGATTGCACACGTAATAAGAATACAAACAAAAACAAGAACCTCGTCATGTACAATTACAGATTCAGTATTCATTGATATAGAAAAAAAGGCAAATAGTGACCAAAATAATACATTTTTATAACTTATTTTATTTAGTATTTTTATAATAATAATTAATAAAACTAGAAAACCCACAATCCCGTATTCACACAAAAATAAAATCCATACGTTATGAGGGGCAGTTAAATATTTTGAGTACACTTTACCACCATCTAGCATTCTTGCTAAGTCTTTGGTTGATGGATAGACCCTTCCTTGCCCAACACCAAAAATTGGAGAATCTTTAAATGCTGTATTTAGAGCACCATAAATCAAGATATCTCTATTAGCTGAAATATTACCATCTTCAGCCAACTCTGTAGTTCTCAATAAAACATCACTTATTAAATTCTTTTTTATAGTAACATATGACCCAATAAATATAAATATAATTATAAATATTTTATAAATATATTTAGATCTTTTTAAATTTATATATAAAAACGCTACAGCATATAGACTTAATGCAAGCAATGACCCTCTTGTTGCGATCATAGATATCGTTGCAAAAGATAAAAATAAAACAAAATACTTAAAAGACTTATTAAATGAATAATAACCAGTTATGATATATGTAAATAGAGTCAATATAAGGGCAGTTTGATTACTATCTCCTGCCTTTGTCCTAGCTCGATAAAAGGACATATATGAACTTTCGTATTCAACTTCAACAATTTGCCAAACCCCTGTAGCAGAGAGCATGGCTTGAATTAAAATATAAAAATATAAAGAAACGATAATCCACTTTAAATAGCCTAATTGCCTATCACTTAACGGTTTATAAACAAAGGCAAACAAAACTAAGTAGAAAAGTAGATTTTGAATAAATAACTCAATAGCAAAGAACCCGTTCTCATGGAGTAGAAGAACTAATAAACTATATAATAGACCTATTTTTAATATTTTTCCGAGTTGTAAAGTAGATGTATCCGTTTTTACATTAGGTGAAAAAACAAGATAAAGAATAAAAAATATTGTTGGCCAAAACACTGGAAATCCCATAAAATCAAAGGTTAAAGAAAATTGCCTAAATGGCATCCACCTAAGAAGAACAGGGACAATTAGTAAATAGGTAATAATCTTTTCGCGCTTAAACATCGAATATTATTTATATTAGATAGTTGATAACACTCGTTTTATCCTCTGAAATACTCTATTCCATAAATGAGAGCAAACATGAAGAAAAAAATTCAATTCTATTACAAATCGTGTATGTTTAATATTATACTTACTACGTAAAAATCCGTAATGCCTTTTTATAAATATACTATTGTTAATTATTTTATAGAATTCATATTTCAATAATTTAGAACTATGCTGACCTCCATTATTATTCTTTGCCGGAAAATGAAAGCAACAAGTATCCGATGTATAAACTGCAGTGTATCCATTTATTGTCATTTGCACCTGAGCGTCGGTCTCTTCTCTATAACCGTTAATCTTATAGCCCTCAAAATAGTGAACATCAGAATAAGCCTCCTTCTTTACCAAAAATAATGCATGACCCCAAGGAACAATTATGTCGTGTAATGATATAACTCTATAATATCCTTCTAGTAGATTATAATCAAATAATTTTCTCTTTGCGATCTGTTGACGTCTAATAATATCATGCTTATCAAGTTCATTCATATCAGGATGCACTCCATAATAAATACTCCCAAAAACAAATTCCTTATTTAAAATCTTACTTTTCAACACCTCCACATAGTTATCAGATAGATATGCATCATCCTCACCCCACAATATATAATCACCTTGAGCAAGTGCAAGTCCAATATTCCTACAAGCACCTGCACCCATATTAAAATTATTTTTATGATAAACAAGTCTAACATCAGAATAATTCCCATATTGATCAATAACTTTGATATACGAAAGAGAACTTCCATCATCTACAATTATGATCTCAAGAATATCCTTTTGTGAGAAATAAAAAGGAAGTACGGAAAATAAATCATCCGGCCTATTGAATGTAGGTATAATTATTGAAACATCTTTCATAAAATAAATATTATTATTCAATATATTATAATTAATATTTAATCATTTTCTATATCCAAGCAAGATTTCATAAATATTACAGAATCTACGTGATGGAAATACTTTAAATCTAAAATCACATAACCCTAAACAATACATCATTTGTTCAATTCTGAGATCAGCCATGTAATTGACCTATCTTTTTGTTCTGCTAGAATTTCGTTCACAGCATTCCAATCCACATTAAAATATTCAGCATTTAGGGTTGAAATATACCGATCATTTAACTTAAATATATCTAGTAATGAGTTAAATCGTGCATTGCCTCTGTTCTCATTTCCGTAGACAAAGAATTCTTTATTAAAAATTATTGAAAAACACATTCCATGAAAAGAATCTGTCACAATATATGACGCATCTCTTATATAGGAAAGCCACTTTTCTACAGAATCAGAGTCTCTAATATTTTCTCCTGCACTTAGATAATACACAGGAAGATTTTTCCTACTTGCAAACAAATCTATGTCAGACACAATTTTATCATCTAAATCTAAAATGTATGAAAATATAAAGGGGTTCCGCTTGGGGATTTCGACACATAAAGATTCATATTCTTCAGTTCTCAGGAGCAAAGTAGGATCAAGTACAACTTCTGAATTAACCCCTAAAAAATCTCTACACAATACCCCACCCGAACTCTCACGAACAGAAATGGCATCAAATTTTTTTGCCAACCTCGAACATTCCAAGGTCTGTACATCGCTAAACTCCCACTCATCAGTTCCAAAAGAAGCAGCATAAGCAATACGTTTAACATTAGAATCACCTAAGAAATATAAGAATTTATTTTTAATATCATAATTATATTTGGGTCTCCATACCTGATCACTCCCTACAATATAAGCATCAAAGCTATAGCTACTTAAACATTTTATATTTAGTTTTATCTGCCTTGGCTCGATCAATTTTATTCTTTTAAAAACAAATTTTCTCAGCGGACTTTCTAATCGAGACCTGTAGATTGGCGATTTTGGGTATCTGAAATTCTGCCCTAATAATTTCCGATAAGAAATGGCCAAAAGGCTCTTACACCAATCAAACCATGTATAACGCCCTAAATCGAATGTAACTGGCTCATATCCATGTTGAAAAAGAATAGTTTGTA